>NZ_JAKKFE010000011.1:0-356748 GCF_022230935.1 Micromonospora hortensis | reverse complement strand
GTTGCGTGGCTTTGCGCTGCCTGAGGGGCGTTGGGGCCGTGGGCGACGTGGGCGCCGTGAGCGACGGTGGCGCCTTGGAGGGCTTGTGCACCTGGTGCGCCCGCGTCGCCTTGCGGGCCGTGGGCTCCGGTGGCACCTTGGGCGCCGGAGTCGCCTTGCGGGCCTTGGGCTCCGGTGGCACCTTGAGCGCCTGAGTCGCCCTGAGCGCCGGTGGCGCCTTGGAAGCCGTGAGCACCTTGTGCGCCCGCGTCGCCTTGCGCGCCTGCGTCGCCTTGCGCGCCCTGAGCGCCGGTGGCACCTTGGGCGCCTGCGTCGCCCTGAGCGCCGGTGGCGCCTTGGAAGCCTTGAGCACCTTGTGCGCCCGCGTCGCCTTGCGGGCCTTGGGCTCCGGTGGCACCTTGGGCGCCTGAGTCGCCTTGCGGGCCTTGGGCTCCGGTGGCACCTTGAGCGCCTGAGTCGCCCTGAGCGCCGGTGGCGCCTTGGAAGCCTTGAGCACCTTGTGCGCCCGCGTCGCCTTGCGGGCCTTGGGCTCCGGTCGCGCCTTGGGCTCCTGCATCGCCCTGAGCACCGGTGGCACCTTGAGCGCCCGCGTCGCCCTGAGCGCCGGTAGCGCCTTGAGCGCCCGCGTCGCCCTGAGCGCCGGTAGTGCCTTGGAAGCCCTGCGCGCCGGTAGCGCCTTGAGCGCCCGCGTCGCCCTGTGCACCTTGGGCTCCGGTAGCACCTTGAGCTCCTGCGTCGCCCTGGGCACCCTGGGGGCCTTGAGCGCCATGCTTGTCGTGCGGGTAGTCGCCCTTGTCCTTATCGTGGCCACCCCAGGGGCTCTGCCAGCCCTGCGGACCGTAGTCCTTCTGCCCATCGGGGTACTGGTCCCACGAATCGCCGGGTCCGTCGCCGTCTTGGCTGACTGTTGACCAGAACCCGCCGTGCTGGCCCAGTGGACCGGGCGTACCGATGTGTGCGTCCTGTGCGGACGGCTTCGTTTCCACCGGCTGCGCTGCGGCTACGGGCCCACCGGTCATCCCGACTACCAGTAGGGCGGAGCTGAGCCCTGAAGCGGCCCGGCCATGGTTCCGGCTGCGTCGCAGCCGTCGGTTGTTACTCATGACCCCTCCAGAGCCACCCGATGCACCCAGGGCTACCTGCTAGTCACCTGGCGTCGTTCAATGGGCGAGTCGTAGCGTATTCGACTGTTTGATCGGTCGACAGGGGTTTTGGTGGGATGTGGGTACATCTAGGAGAAGGTGGAACTTATTTGCGATAGAGGGCATAAAGCCTGGCCATCGCGTTGTGGACTGCTGATCCCAAGGACTTGTCACGTTCGACGGTGAATGACCGCCACGACCCGAAGGTTTGTCGGGGGTCTTGGTTGGACCGCGGTAGGCGGCGGCGTCCGTGCGGAAAACCGCCACCGCGCCGGTCCTGTACGGAGGAAGGCACGCGGAGGCCTGGGGGTGTCAGCCTCGTGCTTCTCGCCCCGGCATTGTCTCCGCGAGTGCGGCGGCCACCCGGGACGCCTCGCGTCGACCCTGATCGCGGGCTGCGGCCACGAGCGCGGGCACGACGGATCGGTCCATCACGCTGGTCCCCTGCGCTCGTTTGGAGGCCGGGTCCCGGAGCAGCAACTCCACCCGGCGACCCGTTCCCAGCGCGGCTCGCTGCTTGTCGATGCGCGCCCAGGGTCCGATGGCGGCGGTGCTCGGCGCGAGGGCGATGACGGGGCCGCCTCCGGAGGCGAGGTCGAGGTTGACTGTCGACCGCATGCCGCCGTCCATGTAGCGGCGGTCGGCGATGCTGACCGGGGCCGTGGAGATCGGCATGGCGCAGCTCGCGGCGACGGCGTCCACCAGGGGGACGCTGTCGTGCCGGGTGATGGTGCGGCTGGCGCCGGTCTCGGTGTCGACGACCACGATGCGAAGGTCCACCTCGTACGGCCAGGCATGGTTGGGCAGGCGGGCCTCGGCTATCCGGCGCTGCCGGGACGGGTCGTCGATGCGTGCGCCGAGGGCGAGTCGGCCGAGGCGGCGAGCGGCCTGCTCGGGGCTGCGCGCGAACAGTTGTGCCCGCGCGAGCCGAAGCAGGTGGAGAAGGCCCGGTGCGGGTGAGGTTTCGTGGGCGACACCGCCGCGCTGGCGCTCGAAGAGTTCCGCGAGGGGCGTGCCGCTGCCGAGTTGGGCGCCGACAACGGCACCGGAGCTGGTGCCAATGACGACAGCCGAGGGAGCCACCGTCACTCCCTCGTCCGCGAGCCCGGTGAGGATGCCGACCTCCCAGGCGATGCCAGCCACTCCACCACCACCGAGCACCCAGACGGGCCGCACGTCGTCCGTCATCAGTCGCCTCATTCGACGTCGAATACTGCTAACACTGTACGCAGTTTAGGCTGACAATGACGAGGAAGAATTGACAACGGGCGATCAGGGCTCCCGTCGTCCGACGAGGATGCCGCCGAGCCGGCTCTCCGCCGAGGTGACTGTCGTCTGCGAGTCGACAGTGAAGCCGCTCTGGCGCAGCCAAGCCGCCACCTGGGCTGGTTGCCGACGATGGACGCGCACGTTCATCGGGTGCCCGCCGTAGCCCTCGGTCTTGACTGTCGTTTCGTCGCCCACGTGGAAGCCGAGCAGCAGCGGGCCACCGGGGCGCACCACCCGCCGGAAGTGGGCCAACACGACGCCGACCTCGTCGTCGGGGATGTGGATGAGGGAGTACCAGGCGACCAGTCCGGCGACCGAGCCGTCGGCCAGATCGAGGTCGGTCATCGAGCCGATCTCGAACCTCAGCTCCGGGTGGTCACGGCGGGCCACGTCGATCATTCCGGGCGAGAGATCGATCCCGAAGGCGTCGACGCCGAGCGTGTGCAGGTAGGCGGTGATTCGACCCGTGCCGCAGCCCACGTCCGCTACCGGCCCGCCGCCGGCACCCTGTACGAGTTCGGCGAACGAGGCCAGGGCGGCTCGTTCGTACGGTGCCTCCGCCAGGAGGTCACGTACCAGGTGCGCGTAGCTGACCGCGACCGTGTCGTAGGAGGTGCGAGTCGCTGTCAACCAATCGTCTACGGTCACGAGTCCAACGCTAATTCAGCGACACACCGATGCCTGACCGTGCCGGACCGACAGTTTGGAGGCGTCCACCCATGACTTTTGCGCCGGTGATCGTGAGTTTGCCCATCGCCGACCGGGCCACCTCCTACCGCTTCTATCGCGACGGACTCGGCCTCGACGCGGTGGGTGAGTTGGCCGACGACGGCATCCCGGAGCCGCTGCAGTTCGTGGTCAACGACGGGCTGCGGCTGATGCTCATCCCGACCGGTGGCTTCGGTTGGGTGATCGGCCGGCACGAGGTCGCCCCGAGGGGCCAGAGCGAATGCCTGTTCAATCTTGGTGTCGCTTCGCCGACCGAAGTGGATGCTCTCGTCGAGCGGGCGCGCGCTGCCGGCGCCGAGATCATCACCGAGGCGGCAGACCAACCCTGGGCGTACGCGGGTGTCTTCGCGGACCCGGACGGCCACTTGTGGATGGTGTCCGCCGATTCGAAGTCCTGAAACTGTCGGCGGTGGTCGATATGTTCCGAGGGTGACCGTGACCACCGATGCCCCTGGAACGCTACCCACCCCCGCTGACGAGGCCCGGCTGTGGGCGCTCATCGAGGCGGCCTGGGCCGAGTTGGGCGCCGAGCCCTTGGCGCTGCGGCAGGCCCTCGTCGAGCGCGACCCCGCCGACGACGACGGCGACGATGACGGCCCGTCCTCCGCGATCGACGCCTGGCTTGATGCCTTCCTGGACCATCTCGGGCAGCTGACGGTCGAGCTGACCGGGCAGGAGTTGACGGATCTCGACCGGGTGGTGGAGCGCAAGCTGTACGACATCGATCGGGAGGACATCCACGAGGTGACCGACGGGTCGGACGACGGCTTCCTCTACGCCCGAGGTTTTATCGTGGCCCTGGGGCGGTCGTACTACGAGGCGGTCCTCGCCGACCCCGCGATGGCGCTGCTGGACGCCGACTGCGAAGGGATGTGCTACTTCTTCGCGCACCTGCACAACGACCGGTTCGGTTCCTGGCCGGAGACCGGCTCCGGGATCTCCCGGGAGTCGTTCGGCAATCGGGTCGGCTGGTCCGCCTGAACGTTGCCATCCGCCTCAGCCCGGTTTGCGCTGCTGGGGTGGGGCTGCTTCCGTCGCCGGCAATTCGATCCGGCGGAGGCTGACCACCGAGACACCCGGCGGAGCGCTGGTATACCGCTCCAGGTTCTCCAGCAGGCCCTTGTGCCGCGCGTGTGCTTTGCAGACGCTGTCCAGATACTCCTGCCGGATCCGCGCGGTGCCCATCACGATGCCCTGGCGTGCCCGGTCCACCTGTTCCTGCCGCCCGGTGTAGATCCACACGACGTCGGGCACCACGGTGTCGGCCGGCACCGAAAGCCCGGTGGTGAGCACCGTGCGGTGGTAGTTGCCCTCACGTTTGTCCAGTTCGATGAGTTGCTCTCCCCGTACCAGGATCAGGATTCCGTCGAGGGCTGCCGGCGCAGCCGCGTCCGGCTCGGCATTGAGGAACAGCACCTGGATTTCGGGTTCGTCGCCGCTCGCCAGGTCCTGGTAGCGGATACGGCCCGGTCCGGTGTTGTCGGTGCAGACACTCCACGTCCGGCGCCAGCCGTTCAGGGTGGCCCGGCAGTAGTCGACGCCCTCCCGAGCGGGCCGACCGAGCAGGTCGCTGACCGTTTCGGGCGCGACCAGTGAGCCGTACGCGAAGATCCCGTACGTCGCCGGCTCGTCGAAGCGATCCCAGCCGCGCCACTCGCGAGGCCGTCGGGTCAGGTCCGGTTCGATCGGCACCGCCCTACCCTCGTGGAAATCCTTGCCCAGCGCATAGCTGTGCTGGTCGTGGACGCTGATGTTCAACCCAGCGACCCTGGCTTCCACCACCACGAAGATGTGGTAGGTGCGGCTGTCGAGCTGCCGGCCCTGCACACTCGTCGCCCGCCCGTCGCGCAGAGGCGCCTTGAGCGGGATCCAGAGGGTCAGCGGCATGCACGAGTCGACCCGAGGCCACACCCGTTCCTCCACCTCAGTGGCCTCCGGGCTGAGCACCTGGAGCTGCTCGCGTTTGAAGAAGGTGCTGCCGTCGATGAGCGACGTGGAACGGAAGGCCAGGTAGGCCCGTGCCCGGATGTCGCTCAGCGCGACGCCGTGGATCTTCTTGTAGAAACGGATCGCGATGATCCCGTCCGTGCTGACCTGCACCGGCCCGGCGGTGTCCGAGCGCAGCTCGGCGAGGCTGGACAGACTTCCCTTGGACCGCCAGGTGAAGAATTCGGTGGCGAAGATCCGGATCATGACGATGCCGATGATCGCGGCCGGGGTGACCGCACCGAGAAGGCTCGCCAGTGTGGCGAGGAATTCGTGCCAGGTGTTTCCATTCTGCCGGGGAAAGTCCTCCGCACCGAGGAGCGACCGAGCGGTCGCCAGCCAGGTCTGCGGGAAGCCCTTCGGTCCGCCACGGTCGGTCGGCTCGGGGCCGGCGGTGAGCATCGCGGCCACGGTGAAGGCCGCCGAGACGGCCGCGACGAAGAGGACCAGCGCCGTCACCAGCTGCCAGGCTGAGGCGCGAGCGACCCAGAAGCGGCCGGCCCTGCGGATGACGGGGTGCGACCCAGGCCAGTTAGTCCTCATTGGACCCCCTCCCGTGGGGATCCAGCGTAGGCGTGCGAGCGTCATCGGTGAGTGTCGTTCAACAGACATGCCGGTCCGCGACGACAAGCTGCGGACCGCGGCGCTGCGTGCTCGGCACCCCACAAGTGATCAGGTGGAGCCTTACGCCTTCTCAAGCACGATCAAGTGGTACTCCAGCCAACACCGTAGGTCGACGCCCATGTTTCTCTCCGTCGTGCGGCGGGATCAGACGTAGATCTTCGTGGCGTACGCCGGGCCGTAGTGCCGTTCCAGGTCTTCGAGGCTCTCCGTCGGTGCCTCGACCTCCTTGATCAGGCGCGCCCGGGACGGCAGTGCCTCGGGCTGCCAGGTCTCCGGCCGCCACAGCGCGGACCGCAGGAACGCCTTGGCGCAGTGGTAGAAGATCTGCTCGATCTCCACCACCACGGCGAGCACCGGCCGGTGCCCCTTGACCACCATGTCGTCGAACCAGGGCGCGTCGCTGACCAGGCGGGCCCGCCCGTTGATCCGCAGCGTGTCGGTCCGCCCGGGGATCAGGAAGAGCAACCCGACGTGCGGGTTGTCGAGGATGTTGCGGTAGCCGTCGGCCCGCTTGTTGCCGGGCCGCTCGGGCAGCGCGATCGTCGTGTCGTCCAGCACCAGGGCGAACCCCGCCGGGTCGCCCTTGGGTGAGACGTCGCAGCTGCCGTCCGCGCCAGCCGTGGCCATCAGGCAGAACGGCGAGGCGCCGAGCCACTCGCGGTCCCGTTCGTGCAGCCGGGTGCGTTCCTTGGTGGCGGCCCGCGCGTTCGGCACGCCGAGAAGCTCGCGCAACTCCTCGTGCGAGGTGATCTCCACCGTCACGTTGATCCTCCCTCAGCCGTTGACCCGGTGGCGGGGCACCACCGTCGTCAGCCTAGGCCGCCGTGACCAGCGCGAGGTTTGTGCCTGGTTGCCGGGGGTACGGCCTCACCCGACGCGCTCGCCGCACGAGACCGTTCCGCAGGACGCCGACCAGTGGAGGCCGGGAGATGGAGAGCCGACTCAAGGTGCTGGGTCACCCAGTCCACCCGATGCTGGTGATGTTCCCGGTCGCGCTGCTGGCCACGGCGGTGCTGTTCGACGTGGTGGACACCGTCGGCGGTCCCGACTTCCTCGGCGAGGTCGCGTACTGGAACATCACCGTCGGCCTGATCGGCGGCCTGCTCGCCGCGGCGGCCGGCACGTTCGACCTGCTGGCGATCCCGACCGGCACCCGCGCCAAGCGGGTGGGTCTACTGCACGCGGGCGCCAACGTCGCGGTGATCCTGCTCTTCGCCGCCGTGTGGGCGGTGCGGCTCAACGCTGATTCCCGGGCCGCCGGCGGGGCACTGGTCGCCATCGAGGTGGTCGCCCTGGCGATTCTCGGCATCAGCGCCTGGCTCGGTGGCGAGCTGGTCGACCGGCTCGGTGTGGGCGTCGACCCTGATGCGGGCCTGGATGCGCCCAGCTCACTACGGCCACCGACGGCCACCCAGCGGATCGGAGAGGTGTGATGAGCGAGCAGCAGTTCGGCGGCTTCGGCCGGGGGTGGCGCGGCAACCGGCAGCAGGGCTGGGACCCGATGGGGGAGTTGCAGTCGCTGCGCTCCGAGTTGAGTCGCCTGGTCGGTGGTCGCGGCGGGGCGTCCGACGTCGAGTTGACCGAGACCTCGGACGGCTGGGAGGTCGTCGTCCGGCTGCCCGGAGTGGCGCCGGAGGAGGTGGCCGTCGAGTTGGACGACCGCGAGTTGTGCGTGCGGGCCCGTTCGGAGGCGGAGGTCAACGCCGACCAGGGCATCCCCGGCGGCTTCGAGACGCGCGGCTTCGAGTACCGGGTCAACCTGCCGGCGCGGGTCGACCCGGACACCATCGACGCGGTGATGGACCACGGCCTGCTCCGGGTCCGGCTGCCACGGGCGACCCGGCCCGCGCCGCGCACCATCACCGTCGGCCGCACCGGGCCGCGCTCCGGCGACTTCGGGACGGGTACGTCGATGCCAGCCGATCCCGCAGCGGACCGGGAGTTGCACCGCCCGGACACCGCCGGCGAGATCGACCGGCCGTAGCGGGCCGGGTGGTCACCCCGTCAGTGCTCGGCCCGACGGCCGAGCGCCTTCCCGACGTGCGGCGGATCGCCGTGCTGCGCGCCAACGCGCTTGGTGACTTCATCTTCGCCCTGCCGGCGCTGGACGCGTTGCGCAGCGCGTACCCCTCGGCGGAGATCGTGCTGCTCGGGGCGCCGTGGCACGCGAAGCTCTGGCGCGACCGGCCCGGCCCGGTGGACCGGGTGCTGGTGGTGCCGCCGGCAGCCGGCATCCGCACGCCGGAGCCGGGCGAGCCGGAGTCGTCGATCGACGACTTCGTGGCCGCTGCCGCTGGTGCGGAATTCGACCTGGCGGTGCAGATCCACGGCGGGGGTGCCAACTCCAACCCGCTGATCAGTCGGCTTGGTGCCCGGTTGACTGTGGGCCTGCGCGCCGACGACGCGCCGCCGCTGGACCGGTGGCTGCGCTACGTCTACTACCAGCACGAGGTGATCCGCTACCTGGAGGTGGTGGCGCTGGCGGGAGCGCCGGCCACCACCATCACGCCGACGCTGGCGGTGACCGACGCCGACCGGGCCGAGGCCGCCGGGGTGCTTGGCCCGGGACGCCGTCCCCGGGTGGCGTTGCATCCGGGCGCCACCGACACCCGCCGCCGCTGGCCCGCCGAGCGCTTCGCCGAGGTGGCCCGGGCGCTGCACGAGGACGGCTACGAGGTGCTGGTCACCGGCACGCCCTCCGAGCAGGAGGTGGTGTATCGGGTCGTCGCCGCGGCGCAGGTGCCGGTGCGTCCACAGGTGGGCACGCTCAGCCTGGGCGGGCTGGTCGGCTGCTACGCCGACTGCGCGTTGGTCGTTTCGAACGACACCGGCCCGCTGCACCTGGCCGCAGCGGTGGGCGCGCCCACTGTGGGCATCTTCTGGGTCGGCAACCTGATCAACGGGGCCAGCCCGCTGCGGGGTCGACACCGGCCGATCAGCTCGTGGACTGTGCACTGCCCAGTCTGCGGTGTCGACTGCACACCGGGCATTTATCCGCACCGGCCCGGCGACGGTGACTGCCCGCACCGGGACTCGTTCGTGACCGACGTACCGGTGATCGAGGTGCTGGAAGCCGCCCGGGAGTTGCTCACCCGGTAGTTCAGGCCGGCTGCGGGGTGTCCTCCTCGGCGAGGACTACCTCCCACGCCTCCACGTCCCGGTCGGTGACGGTGGTGGGGGACTCCAGGTGGTACGCGCCGCTGGGCAGGATGCCCGCGCCGCCGTGGCGGGACAACACGGCGAGCTGCGCGGCCACGTCCTCGCCCTGGTGCTTCTCCTGCACCCGACGCCAGAAGTCGAAGCCACCAGCGTCGACGAGCTTGGCCCGGTCGTAGAGCACGCACCCGCCGATCCAGGAGACCTTGTACGCCCGCCACGCGCCCGGAGGCAGCGCCAACTGCTCGGTGATGTGCAGCAGGTTCGCGGCCGAGTGGATTCGGGCCCGGTTCCACTCCGGGGTGTCGGGTCGGATCCGCTCCGGTGTGGGCGGCCCGGCCCACTCCTCGTAGTGGCGGTGCGATTCCGGCCGCACGTCATCGGTGTACGAGAGCCCGTGCACGCCGTTGCCGACGAACCCGCAGCCCAGCTCACCGATCGCGGTGACCAGGCGGTGCAGCGCATCCGGTTCCAGCCAGATGTCGTCGTCGAGGCTGAGGACGTACCGGGCGGCCGAGGCGGCGAGCAGGTACGCCCGGTGTTCGGCCAACCCCCGTCGCGGCAGTCGGCGGGTCAGCAGCACCGGGTGACCCCGGTGGCGAAGCGCCCGGACCATTGTGGCCGCGGCGGGATGCATGTACGCCGGATCCCCGTCGGACTGGTCGCTGACGACCACGCCGAAGCCGGGTACCCCGTCCTGGGCGGCGAGCCCGCCCAGGGTGACTGCCAGCTCGGCGGGCCGGTTCCGGGTCGGAATCAGCACGTCCACCAGCCGGTCGGCGCGAAACTCGTCCGGGGTGCCGAGGTCGAGGGGGCGGTTCACGACGCCTGGGTGCGGGTGCGCAGCGACGGGTCCGGCTCCCGGTCGTCGATGTGGGGCGACGGGTCCTGGCTGTGCGACCGGATCCGCTCGATGATCGCCGAGGTGGAGCGGTCCGGCACGTACCCCAGGGTGCGCACCTGGCCGCCCAGCCGGCGTACCAGCGGCGCCTCCGGCACCAGCTCCGGCGGATAGTCACCGCCCTTGACGTACACGTCCGGTCGGACCGCCTCGATCAGCGCGGCCGGTGAGTCCTCCTCGAAGACCACCACGTGATCCACGCAGGCGAGCGCGGCGAGCAGGGCACCCCGGTCCTCGACCGGGTTGACCGGCCGGTCCGGGCCCTTCAGCCGTCGTACGCTGCCGTCCGAGTTGACCGCCACGATGAGCAGGTCGCCCAACGCGCGTGCCTGCTCCAGGTAGCGCACATGCCCGCGATGCAGCACGTCGAAGCAGCCGTTGGTGAAGACCACCGACCGTCCCGCCTCGCGGTACTCGGCGACGATCGCGTCCAACTCGTCGCCGCCGACCAGCGCGGGGTGGCTGGTGGTGTCGGTCGGCTGGTCCAACGCGGCGAGCAGGTCGTCCCGTCGGCACACGCAGGTGCCGGTGTCCGAGACGGTGATGGTGGCCGCGAGCTGGGCGAGTTGGGCGGCGGTGGGCAGGGGCGCGTCGGCGGCCAGGGCCAACGTCATCGCCGCCAGGTACGCGTCGCCGGCACCCACGGCGTGGCTCGCCGGCACCGGAGTGCTGTGGCTGCGTCGTGGCTCCCCGTCGGCGCCGCCGACCACGGCGCCCTCGGTGTCCAGGGTCACCGCGACCACGTCGGCACCGGTGTGCGCACGCAGTTCGGCCAGCCGCGACTTGGCCAGCACGGCCCGGTCGACGCCCTCTCCGGCCCGGGTGTTCACTGTGACGCCGGTGCCGGTGACGCTGAGCCCGTCACCGGTGAGGGCGACCCGCCCCTCGCCCGGGGTGGGCTCGCCGACCGGCCCGGGGCGGTCGGCACGGGTCGGTTCGGCGGCGGTGTCGTCGGCGCGTACCGCCCCCGGGGCCGCGCCGACGGTCATCTCGGACGGTCCGTCGACGGGGTCGCCGTCCGGGTGTTCCAGGTGCAGTTCGGTCCCGCCGGTCGGTCGGGTCGTACCGCCCGCGCGGGCCAACAACCGGGTCGCCTCGGCGAAGCTGGGGGTGACAACTGTCGGTGCGAGGCCCCGCCAGTCGGCCAGGTCGTGGGCGTCGAGCGCGACGGTGGCGTACCGCTGGCGGTTCTCGACCAGCCACGCGCGGACCGGCGCGGGCAGCGCGCCCAGGCCGTAGTCGCAGACCACCAGGGTCGGCGCCTCCCCACCGGCGGCGGCGCGCAACTCCTCGGTGGCGCAGCTCAGGGCGGTGAGCAGCCGGCTCACCCCGTCGTGGTCCAGCGCGTCCTCCGGGTCGCCGGAGTCCTCACGCAGCAGGATCTGGTTGCCGGCCAACATCCGCCGCTTGACCGGTGTGGGTCGCCCGGGTTGGTTGACGGTGCGGTCCCAGACGCTCGCGCGGTCCAGGCAGTCGTGCAGTTCGTCCCCGGCGACGTCCGCGCCGACCGGTGCCACCAGCACCGCCCGGCCGCCGAGGGCGGCGACGTTGACGGCGGTGTTCGCGGCCCCGCCGGCGGCGGAGATCCGCCGTCGCAGGGTGAGGACCGGGGCGGGCGCCTCCCGGCAGAGCCGGTCGGAGTCGGCGAACCGCCATTCGTCCAACATGGCGTCACCGACGATCAGGACTGGGCGTCCGAGCCAGCTCTCCACGACGGTGGCGAACCGGCGCTGCTCCGCTGCTGCTCCTGCCATGCCTCCCCGGGTCCCCAGCGGCCTGCCGGACAAACCTGCGCGCCGACCGGTCCCGCCGCTGGTCAAGCGGTCCTCGGTGGCTCCGTGACCGGTCCGAGCCGGTCCCACACCTGACCGACCTGTTTCGGGCGTTCGAGCGCGGGAAGGGGATTGAGGTACCCCGGAAAGGAGATGTACCGAGATGGCAGCGACATTGCAGGGCAAGCGGATCGCCTTCCTGGCCGCCGACGGCGTCGAGGAGGTCGAGTACGTCCAGCCACGCGAGGCGGTCGAGAACGCCGGCGCGACGGCCGAGCTGGTCTCGCTGAAGCCCGGCTCCATCCAGTCCTTCAACCACCTGGACCACTCCAAGACGTACGACGTGGACGTGACTGTCGACAAGGCCGACGCCGCCGGCTACGACGCGCTGGTGCTGCCCGGAGGGGTGGCGAACCCGGACTTCCTGCGGGGCGACCCGGACGCGGTGCGGTTCGTGAAGGCGTTCTTCGACGCGGGCAAGCCCGTCGGGGTGATCTGTCACGGCCCGTGGACGCTGATCGAGGCGGACGTGGTGCGCGGCCGGCGGATCACCTCCTGGCCGACCCTGCGTACCGACCTGACCAACGCCGGGGCCACCTGGGTGGACGAGGAGTGCGTCACCGACGGCAACCTGACCAGCAGCCGCAAACCCGACGACCTACCCGCCTTCTGCGCGGCGATCACCAAAACCTTCACCTCCTGACCCCACCCACCCCTCCGTTGATCATGAAGTTATTGCCCTTCGGCGCGGCGTGTCGTGGCAATAACTTCATGATCAACGCTGGCGGAGCGGGTGCGGCACGGGGTTGGTTTTTTGGTGGTTCGGCGCATGTTCTGCGGCTCGCGGGATAGAAGGCCACATGACCACCGAAGCCTCGGATGCGCCGGTGCTGAACCGTCAGCAGATCCGGCTGCTCATGTTGGGCCTGATGACCGGCATGCTGCTGGCCGCACTCGACCAGACCATCGTCGGTACGGCGCTGCCGACCATCGTGGGCGAGTTGGGCGGGATCAACCACTACTCGTGGGTGGTCACCGCGTACCTGCTCGCCTCGACCGCGTCGACGCCGCTGTACGGCAAGATGGCCGACCTGTACGGGCGTCGGCCGGTCTTCCTCTTCTCGATCGGCACGTTCCTGCTGGGGTCGTTGCTAGCCGGGCTGTCGCAGAACATGACCCAGCTGATCGTCACGCGGGGTATCCAGGGTCTCGGCGCCGGTGGTCTGCTCACGCTCGCGTTCACCATCATCTCGGACGTGGTGTCGCCCCGGGAGCGGGGCCGGTACCAGGGCCTGTTCGGCGCGGTCTTCGGCATCTCGTCGGTCGCCGGGCCGCTGGTGGGTGGTTACTTCGCGGAGACCGACTGGCGGTGGATCTTCTACATCAACGTGCCGCTGGCGATCCTGGCCATCGTCGTCTGTTACCACGTGATGCGGTTGATCCCGTTCGAACGTCGGGACCACTCGATCGACTGGCTCGGTGCCGGCCTGCTGGTGGCCGGGGTGAGTTCGCTGCTGCTGGCGCTGAGCTGGGGCGGCAACGAGTACGCCTGGGGCTCTGGCGTGATCATCACGCTCTTCGTGGCCGGCGTGGTGCTGGGGGTGCTCTTCGTCCTCCAGGAGGCCCGGGTGGCCGAGCCGATCCTGCCGTTGCGGCTGTTCCGGAACGCCACCTTCGCGTTGGCCAACTCGGCCCTGCTCATCATCGGTCTGGTGATGTTCGGTTCGATCATCTTCATCCCGCTGTACCTGCAGATCGTGAAGGGCGCCTCGCCGACCCGCAGCGGTCTGCTGATGCTGCCGATGATGGCCGGCATCATCGTCACCTCGATCCTGACCGGCCGCGCGATGACCCGGATCGGCCGGTACAAGTGGTTCCCGGTGGCCGGTTCGGTGACCCTCCTGGTCGGCATGTTCCTCTTCACCCAGTTGGAAGTGGCCACCTCGCTCTGGGTGGCGTTCGGGTACATGGTGGTGATCGGCGTCGGGCTGGGCCTGTGCATGCAGTCGCTGATCCTGGCGGTGCAGAACGCGGTCTCGGTACGCGACCTGGGCGCCGGCACCTCGTCGGCGACCTTCTTCCGGTCGCTGGGCGGTTCGTTCGGTGTGGCGATCCTCGGCACTGTGCTCTCGTCCCGGCTGACCGGCGGACTCGCCGACCGGTTGCCCGGCGCGATCGCGCAGCTCCCGCCGCAGGAGCAGGCCGCGGTGGCGGCGAGTGGTGGCGCCAACATCTCGATCAACGATCCGGCCACCATCCTGGCCCTGCCGGGCCCGGTGCGCGCGGCCATCCAGGGCGCCTTCGTCGACGCGCTGGACATGGTCTTCCTGACCGCCGGCCTGATCGCGATCGTGGCGGTGGTGGTCACACTGACGCTGCCCAACACGCAGCTGCGGGGTGCCGGCCCGAAGGGTGCCACCGGTGGCGCCGACCCGCTCGGCGGGGAGGCCCCGGCTCCGGGCGGCAAGCCGTTGACCCGCGAGTCGAAGGAGGAGGCCGCCGCCGACATGGAGGCCAAGTCCCAGACGATGATCTGACCGTCTCGACACCGACCGCCCCGGACCGCTCCGGGGCGGTCGGCGTCAGCGGGGCCCTAGGTCAGGCGGGGCGGCGGTAG
Organism: Micromonospora hortensis; assembly: GCF_022230935.1. NCBI lineage: Bacteria > Bacillati > Actinomycetota > Actinomycetes > Micromonosporales > Micromonosporaceae > Micromonospora > Micromonospora hortensis. Next base: position 342,552 of record NZ_JAKKFE010000011.1, on the reverse strand, counting down.
GCGCCGTACCACCAGGTCGCGGCCAACTCCCGGGCGGCTGCCGCGTCGGTCTCCGGGTCGGCCGAGGTGGTGCTGACGTGGTCGGCGAGGAAGCGGTCGCCGCCGACCACTATCAGCCGGCTGGCCGTCGTCACGTCCAGGTCGGCGCGGGTACGCCCGGCCTGCTGCTCGATCCGGAGCGCGTCCACGGTGCGGGCGACGAACCGCTCCAGCCCGGCCGCCCAGTACTCCCGGACCACCTCGTCGTACGCGGCGACCTCGCTGACCGCGGCCAGCACCGGGGCGTACGTCCGGTATATCCGGATCACGTCGGCGAACACGTCGGTGAGCCGAGCGAGCGGGTCGCCGGGGCCGCCCGGGTCCCATTCGCCGGTGCGGTCGAACGCACTCTCCCGCATGGTGCCGGCGAGGCGCATGAGCAGTTCGCTCTTGTCCCGGAAGTGGGTGTAGAAGGTCGACCGCGCCACGCCGGCCTCGGCGGCGATCCGCTGCACGCCGAGGTCGGTGAAGCGGATCCCCTCCTTCAGGAGCCGTTCGGTGGCCGCCAGCACCCGCGCTTCGACGGCCGCGCGTCCGTCGGGATTGCGCGGGCGGCGGCGGGTGATCGAGGGCATAGCCGGAATCCTAGGTGGCCGGGGGTTGGGTAGGCGGCGTACGCTCGTTGCCGGACACAGTGTCCGACATAGTGACCACGGAGTGCCTGACCTCGGCCTCCGACCCACCATGAGGAGCAACACACGTGAAGTACCGACTGCTGGGCACCACCGGGGTGTACGTCTCGGAGATCTCGCTCGGCGCGATGACCTTCGGCGGCAGCGGGCACCCGCTCTGGGGCACCCTGGGTGGGCTGGCGCTGCCCGAGGTGCAGCGACTGGTGGACACCGCGCTGGACGCGGGCGTCAACTTCGTCGACACCGCCGACGGCTACAGCGACGGCGAGAGCGAGGAACTGCTCGGCAAGGCGCTCGGCAAGCGGCGTCGCGACGTCGTACTGGCGACGAAGGTGCACTCACGGACGGGCCCCGGCCCGAACGACGTCGGCACCTCCCGGCTGCACATCATGCAGAACCTGGAGGACAGCCTGCGCCGACTGGGCACCGATCACATCGACCTGTACCAGATCCACAACTTCGACCAGATCACTCCCATGGAGGAGATGCTGCGCGCGCTCGACGACGCGGTCCGGCAGGGCAAGGTCCGCTACATCGGCGCTGCGAACTTCGCCGCCTGGCAGATCTCCAAGGCGCTGGGTATCTCCGCTCGGGAGAAGTTGGCCGGGTTCGTCTCGGTGCAGGAGTACTACTCGCTGCTGGGCCGGGACGTGGAGCGCGACGTGGTGCCGATGGCACTCAACGAGGGTGTCGGGCTGACCGTCTGGAGCCCGCTCGCCGGTGGTTTCCTCTCCGGCAAGGTCAGCCGGGACGGTGCCGTCGCCGACAGTGGCGCGCGGAGCGCCCAGCCCGGTTACGCCAGCTTCACCCCGTTCGACCCCGAGCACGCCTTCGGAGTGGTCGACGTGCTCAAGGGCGTCGCCGAGCGGCACGAGGTGAGCCCGGCCCGGGTGGCGGTCGCCTGGCTGCTGTCCCGACCGGCAGTGACCAGCGTGATCGTCGGTGCCCGCAAGCACGAGCAGTTGGTCGACAACATCGCCGCCTCGGATCTCACACTGACCGAGCAGGACCTCACCGAGCTGGACGAGGCCACCAAGCTGCCCGTCGCGTACCCGAACTGGATCCAGGAAGGGTTCTTCGCCGGGCTCCGGCTGCCGCAGTGAGGCACGGCCCCGGGGTCGGTGGCTCCGGGGCCGCCCTACTTGAGGATGAGCCGGTTCGTCTGCTCGAAGACGTCCAGGTCGGCCAGGGTTTCGATGACCGACGTGGAGAGTGGGGCGGGAAACCGGTCGCGGGCGAAGAAGCCGGCGTCGGTGGTCTCGTCGGTGACCCGGGCCAACTGCCCGTCCCACTCCTCCACCTTGAACGCGGTAGTGAACACCTGGTAGGTGTGGCCGTACATGTTGGTGCTCGTCCGGTCCGGGCCGGTGTAGAGGGCGAACGCGCAGACCCGCAGCGCGCGCAACCCGGTCTCCTCGCGGACCTCGCGTACCGCGCAGTCGGCGATCGACTCGCCCAGCTCCATCGCGCCGGCCGGCATGGCCCACTGGCCGTTGTCCGAGCGTTTGATCAGCAGAATGCGCCCGGCATCGTCGTTGACCACGGCACGGGCGCCGACGAACATCAGCGTCCGGTCCCCGGCGAGCGCGCGCAACTGCCCCACGTACGAGTCGGCCCAGGAGATGCTCACCTGCGACAACTTACGGGGGTTCCCAACGTGTGACCGCCGACACTAGCTTGTTACCCATGCGTAGCACGATGATGGACGCCCCTCTGCAGATCTCCCGGATCCTCGACCACGGTGCACTGGTGCACGGCACGGCCGAGGTGGTCACCTGGACGGGCGCCGAAGCCCGCCGGATGACGTACGCCGAGGTGGGCCGGGCCGCCGCCCGGCTGGCGCACGGGCTGCGCGACGAGTGCGGGGTGACCGGCGACGAGCGGGTCGCCACCTTCATGTGGAACAACAACGAGCACCTGATCGCCTACTTCGCGGTGCCGAGCATGGGCGCGGTGCTGCACACGCTCAACATCCGGCTCTTCCCCGACCAGGTCGTCTACATCGCCAACCACGCCGAGGACCGGGTGGTCCTCGTCGACAGCACGCTCATCCCGCTGTTGGCCCGGGTGATCGGTGAGCTGACCACTGTGCGGCACGTCGTGGTGGTCGGCGGTGGTGACCCGGCGCCGCTGGTGGCGGCGGCCGGCGACCGGATCACCGTGCACCACTGGGACGCGTTGCTCGCCGACCGGCCCGACACGTACGACTGGCCCGAGGTGGACGAGCGCGACGCCGCAGCGCTCTGCTACACCTCGGGCACCACAGGCAACCCGAAGGGCGTGGCCTACTCGCACCGGTCGATCTATCTGCACTCGTTGCAGGTCTGCATGCCGGAGGGTTTCGGCCTCGGGCCGACCGACCGCGAGTTGGCCATCGTGCCGATGTTCCACGCCATGTCGTGGGGTCTGCCCTATGCGGCCTTCCTGTCCGGCGCGTCGCTGATCATGCCGGACCGGTTCCTCCAGGCCGCGCCGATCGCCGAGATGATCGCCGCCGAGCGGCCCACACTGGCCGGCGCGGTGCCGACCATCTGGACCGACCTGCTGGCCTACCTGGACACCCACGACGTGGACACCTCGTCGCTCGGTGAGGTGATCGTCGGCGGCTCGGCGTGCCCGCCGGCGCTGATGCACGCGTTCGACGAGCGGCACGGAATCGACGTCATCCACGCCTGGGGGATGACCGAGATGTCCCCACTGGGGTCGGTCTCGCGTCCGCCTGCCGGTGCGACAGGTGAGCAGGCCTGGCGCTACCGCTACACCCAGGGGCGGGTGCCCGCGGGCGTGCAGGCGCGGATCGTCGGCCCGTCTGGCGACCCGATGCCCGCCGACGGCACGGCCGTGGGGGAGCTGGAGGTCCGAGGGCCGTGGGTGACCGCCCGGTACGTCGGAGACGACGCCCCGGACGAGGAGAAGTTCCGTGACGGCTGGCTGCGCACCGGCGACGTCGGCACCCTCTCGCCGGACGGGTACATCAACCTGACCGACCGCGCCAAGGACGTGATCAAGTCCGGTGGCGAGTGGATCTCGTCGGTGGAGTTGGAGAACGCGCTGATGGCCCACCCGGCGGTGCTGGAGGCGTGCGTGGTGGGGGTCCCGGACGAGCGATGGGACGAACGCCCGCTGGCCACGGTTGTGGTCCGGGAGGGCGCTTCGGTGACCGCCGAGGAGTTGCGGGACTTCCTGGCCGGGTCGGTGGCGCGCTGGCAGTTGCCCGAGCGCTGGGCGTTCATCGACACGGTGCCGAAGACCAGCGTCGGCAAGTTCGACAAGAAGGTCGTCCGTTCGCGGTACGCCGAGGGCGAGCTGACTGTCCGGGAGCTGACAGCCCCGTAACGTTTTCCCCGGCACTGTCGCCTGTTGGGGCGGGAGTACTCCTGAACCCTCCCCAGGGGCGGCCCCGGCGTTCGCACCGCGCCGGGGCCGCCCGCTCCACGCGGGGTGACCCGCACCGTCATTGTTGCGAAAGTTGTTCGCTTCTGTCCTGCTGACGGAGAAATCGGGTGGTCAGCGACCCGATCAGGCGTCGCTGGTGGTGATGAGCACCTTGCCCACCGTCGAGTCCTCCACCGCCTGGTGCGCCCCGGCCGCCTCCGCCAGCGGGTAGTAGTGCAGCGGCAGACCGGCGTCCGCACCGACCCGGATGCCACCCTGGCTGGCCGCCGCCGCCACGTCCTTCACGCCCTGCGCCTTGGCCGCCTTCGGCTCCGTGTAGACCAGGACGAACTGCCAGCGGGCGTTCGGCGCCATCATCGCCCGGATCGGGATGCTCACCTCGTCCCCGCCGTTGTCGGCGTACATGCAGACCGCGCCACCGTGCCGCAGCACCCGTACGTCGACCGAGGCGTTGCGGGCGGGGGAGACCTCCACGATCGTGTGCACCCCGTCGGGGGCGATCTTGCGGACCTCCTCGACCACGTCTTGCTCCCGATAGTTGATCACGAAGGAAGCGCCTGCCGAGGCCGCGAGCTGTGCCTTCTCCGCGCTGCTCACAGTGGCGATCACAGTGGCGTCGGCCCACCGGGCGAGCTGGATCGCGGCGTTGCCGACAGCGCCCGCGCCGCCCTGCACCAGCACCGTGTGATCCGCCAACGCGCCGGCCCGCAGCGTGTCCGGCATGAACTCGCCGGCGGTCAGACAGCGGTGCGCGGTGAGGAACGGGATGCCCAGGGCCGCGCCCAGCTCGAACGGGGCGGCGCCGAGGCGTACCGCCTGCCGGACCGGCACCAGCGTGTACTCCGCCGTTGTGCCCCACTGTCGCTGCCAGGCGGCCTCCCAGACCCACACCCGCTCACCGATCAGGTCGGGGTCGACCCCGTCGCCGACAGCCTCGACCACCCCCGCGCCGTCCTGCCCGGGGATCTGCCACCCGTTCGGCGGGGCGTTGCGGCGGGACTTCCAGTCGGTCGGGTTCACCCCGGAGACCGCCATCCGCACCAGGACCTCGCCCGCACCCGGCTCCGGCACCGGCCGGTCGACCAGATCCAGCACCGAAGGGTCGCCGTTGCGCTCGTACACGATGGCCTTCATCCGTGGTCTCTACCCGGCTCGACCCCTGTCAACCCAGCTCGTCCACCAACTCCGGGGTCAGCTCACCGATCGCGTTCAGCGTCGCCGCCGCCAGCCCGGCGGCGTCCGGACCGAGCGGGTACGAGCCGTGCGGCACCGCCACCACCCGCATCCCCGCCGCCGCTGCGGAACGCACCCCGTTTGACGAATCCTCCACGGCCACACAGCGGGTCGGGTCCACGCCGAGGCGCTGCGCCACGCTCAGGTACACGTCCGGTGCGGGCTTGCCCCGCTCGGTCTGCTCAGTGGAGAGGGTCGCGCCGAACGCGTCGGTCAGGCCGGTCGCCGCCAGCGCCGCCTCGATCAGCCGGGTCGGCGACGAACTGGCCAACCCGAGCGGCCACCGCGCGGCCAGCCGGCGAACGACCTGGTCGGCGCCGTCGATGAGGGGTACGTGGTCCCGGTAGCGTCGGGTCATCTCCTCGACCACCTCGACGGCTACCTGCTCGGCGGTGCGGTCGACGCCCAGTTCTCCGCTCAGGTAGTGGGCCCACTCCCCGGTGCTCATCCCCATGAGTCGGCGTTGCGTGTCCGGTTGCCACGTCCCGCCGTGCGCCGCTACGTACGCCCGGCGGACCTCCTCCCACACCGGCTCGGAATCCACGATCACGCCGTCCAGGTCGAAGACCACCGCATCAGTCACGGGCCCATCCTGCCCGACCGGTGGGTGCCCGGTCAGCCGGGCAACGCGGGCAGACCGAGCGGGCTGCCCTCGGGAAGCAGAGTGTGACCGGAACGGGCGATCGGCTCCAGCAGCTCCCGGAGCCGGTCCGTGTCGTGGGCGCCGAGCGCCTGCCACGGGTGCGCGGCGGCCCGGTCGGTGGCGTCCTCGATGGCCTGGAACCCGGCCCGGGCGTGGTCGGTGGCCGCGCCGTCCCCGGTCAGCCAGCCCCGCTCGGTGAGCCGCTCGCGGGCGGCCTGCCACTGCTCCTCGGACCAGCCCCGGCCCAGCAGGTACTGCGGCGACGAACCGTCCAGCGCGACCCGCCCGGTCAGTGTCTCCACCGGGTCCAGGCCGGCGGCCACCAGCGCCGCCACGTGCCCGTCCCCCCGGTGCTCGCGCAGCGTGGTGGCGGCCTGCCAGAGCCGCGCCAGCGGGTACTCGCCGGCCGGGAGGGCCGCGTTGGCCGCGCCGAGCACCCGGCCGGCGGTCTGCGCCGCCGAGGCGGCCCGATCCAGCAGGTCGGCGGCCTCCACCAGGTGCGACTCGGGTAGCTCGTAGGTCAGCTCGGCGAGCGCCTGCACGGCACCGGTCAGTCGGGCGCGTAGCGCCTCCTGCGGGGTGGCCAACCGCCACACCGCCGGCAGCGCGCGGGCCACCATCTGCGGCGCGAAGTTGAAGAAGGCGGCGATCACCGGGGCCGCCTCGGCGGCTCCCAGCGGCGCGGCCCGGCCGGCGAAGTAACCACGCCAGTAGCCGCGCAGCCCGACCGCCTCGTACGCGGCCCGGGCCCGGGGGTGCAGGTAGGTGACAGTGTGCACCGGCTCGAAGAACGCCCACATCGACCGGGCGGTCCGCCCAGGCTCGTCCAGCGCCGTCACATGCACCTCCGCGTCCCGGTTCCGGATGCTGCTCACCCCGGGCGGCGAACCGCCCGGGGTGACGCCGAACCTACTGCCGCTGGGTGACGGGCCGGAAGCCCCATGTGAACAACTCCATCGCGTCCCGGCGACAACCGGGACGACTTGGACAGGTCACTGGGCGGCGAGCACGTCCACCACGAAGCGCAGCGGACCGGTGGGACGTCCACCGGCGGCGGCCTCGTCGTTGCCGTACGCCAGCTCGCCCGGGATGTCGAGCTGCACCCGGCTGCCCACCGTCACCCCGACCAGACCCTGGTCCCAGCCGGGGATGACCTGGCCGACGCCGATCGGGAAGGTGGCCGGCTGCCCGGCCTTCCACGAGGAGTCGAACTCCTTGCCGTCCTTGAAGAACACCCCCACGTAGTTGGTGGTGATGTTCTGGCCCTTCTGCACGGCCGGGCCCTTGCCCTTGATCAGCGGGGTGACGGTGAGCTTCTTGAGCTCACCGGTGCCCGGCGTCACCGTCGGCTTGGTGCCCAGCGCCGGGTCGGAGCCCTCGGGCAGCTGCGGAGCGGGGGGCGCGCCAGCCTCGTCGGGGGCCGGGGCGGAGGCGGACGGGGTCGCGTCGGCCTGGGTCTTGGGCTTGTCGTCGCCCCCACCGATCGCCACGAAGACGCCGATCAGCGTCGCGGCCACGGCGAGGGCGGCGAGGCTGCTGAGCCCGGCGTTGATCTTCCGCCTCCGGTCGGCGGCCTTCTTCTCCGCCAACTGGGCGGCCAGGCGGCGCCCCGACTTGGTTGCCGGGCTCTGGTCCGGGCCCGTCTGCTGCGTCCGCTCGCTCACGTCGTCGACTCCCTGCTGCGAAGTGTGGCCGGCACCCGGTGCCGGGGGGAAAGCCGACGCACACGGTACCCGCACCGCGGCCTACCGTGCCCGCCGCCGACGCCTCGGATCGCCCAGTGCGACATTCCGAGGCTTTCCCGGGCGGTTATTCCGGGACGACCATGAAGTCGGTCACGAACGACGTGATCCGTCCGTCGGCGGTACGGCCGATCCAGGTGCCGTAGCAGCCGTCGCCCCAACCGGTGGCCACTGTGACGACGTTGGCGCCGCTGGCCTCGTCCAACACGGCGGTGATCAGCCCTGGAACCGGGGACGAGGGCAGCTCGGCCGGAATGAAGACCTCCTCGACCAGGTCCTCGTCCCAGCCCTCCAGGACGGCGAGGGCGGTCGGGTCGGCGAAGGTGCCGACGCCGGCATCCACCCCGTAGCCGAAGTAGTCGTCCCCTCCGAGCGTGGCGACGTCCTGGTCGCCCGCGACGGCCGGCTCCCAGCGGATCGTCGGTTCCGCCGAGACGACCAGCTCCAGCGCGGCGACCCGGCGGTCCACCTCGGCGTCCTCCCGGAGCACCACAGCCACCCAGGCGCGGGCGGGATGCCGCCCCGGCGGCACTGTCACGGTGAACGGCTCCGCCTCCGGGCAGACCAGCGGGTCACACCCGACCACGCGACCGGTCGGCAACACGATGTCGCCCACCGGGTGAACCTCGATCAGGTACCCGCCGTGCTGGTCGGTGAAGCGGGCGCCGGGCGTCAGTAACCGGTCCAGATCAGGGGTGTACGGCATGGGGGCTCCTCCGGTCGCCAGCGGCCGGCGGAGCGTACCCGGCGAGGCGGACACCGCCGCCGCTGCCGTACCCGGTCAGGCGCTCTTGCGAGGTGCGGTCTTGCGTGCGGCGGTCTTCTTCGCCGGCTCCGCCTTCTTCGCGGCGGTCTTCTTGGCGGCGGTCTTCTTCGCCGGCTCCGCCGCCTTCTTCTCGGCCGTCTTCTTGGCCGCGGCCTTCTTCGCGGGTGCCTTGGCCGCCTTCTTCTCGGCTGCCTTCTGCGCCGACCGGGCCGACGAGATGGGCGTCGGCTCGCCGCCACCACCGCCGCGGGCGGGCTGCTCGCCACGAGCCGCCTTGGCACGCTCCACCGAGGCCTTCAACGCTGCCATCAGGTCCACCGCCGCAGCCGGGGCCTCCTCGACCTCCTCCGGCTGGACGACCTCCCGACCCTCCACCTTGGCGTCGATGACCTCCTGCAACGCGGCTCGGTAGTCGTCGGTGAAGACGTCCGGCTCGAACTCGCCGGTCATCGAGTCGATCAGAGAGCTGGCCATGGCCAGCTCCGGTGGGCGCACCTTGAGGTCCTCGTCGAGGAAACCGAAGTCCGGTGTGCGGATTTCGTCCGGCCAGAGCATCGTGTTGAGCAGCAGCACACCTTCGCGGACCCGCAGCGTGGCCAGCTGCTCCCGCTGGCGCAGCGCCACCTTGACGATGGCCACCCGCTCCGAGTCGATGAGCGCGTCCCGCAGCAACACGTACGGCTTGGTCGCCGCACCCTCCGGCTCGAGGAAGTACGCCTTGTTGTAGAGGATCGGGTCGACCTGCTCGGCCGGCACGAACTCCAGCACGTCGATGGCACGGGAGCTGGTCAGCGGCAGGTCGGCGAAGTCCTCGTCGGTGAGGATCACCATTTCGCCGCCGCCGATGTCGTAGCCCTTGGCGATGTCGTCGTAGGTGACCTCTTCGCCGCAGACCGAGCAGGTGCGCTTGTAGCGGATTCGACCGCCGTCCTCGCGGTGCACCTGGTGAAACCGAATGTCCTTCTCCTCGGTCGCGGAGTAGAGCTTCACCCCGATCGAGACGAGCCCGAACGACACGGCTCCCTTCCAGATGGCACGCATCCTGCGCTCCCTTCCCCGGTATCGACCATGCTCGCATCCGAAAGAACCGGACGCGAGGTGTTCGGGCTGCTACTACAGTCGGGTCGTGCCCGGCGCGCCGCTCAAGCCGATGCTCGCGATGACCGGGCCGCTCCCGGCGGGTGACGGCTGGGCCTACGAGTTCAAGTGGGACGGCGTCCGCGCCCTGGCCGACATCTCAGGTGGCGGTCAGCACCTGTATGCCCGTTCCGGCGTGGAGATCACCGCCGCGTACCCGGAGTTGGCCACCCTGCCCGAGCAGGTCGACGACGCGCTGCTCGACGGCGAGGTGGTGCTGCTCGGCCAGGGCGGGCAGCCGTCGTTCACCGCGCTGGCCGAGCGGATGCACGTCCGGGATCGGGCCAAGGCGGCCCGGTTGGCAGCGGTCATGCCGGTGACGTACATGATCTTCGACCTGCTCCGGCTGAACGGCGACGACCTGACCGGCTGGCCGTACGAGCGCCGCCGGGAGGCCCTGGAGGCGCTCGCGCTCGGTGGCCTCCGGTGGGCGGTGCCGCCGATGTTCGCCGACGGGCCGGCCACCTACGAGGCGGCCGGGGAGCACGGCCTGGAGGGGGTGATGGCCAAGCGGGTCGGGGCCGTCTACCGCCCGGGGGTGCGCTCGCCGGACTGGGTGAAGGTCAAGCTGGAGGTGACCGGCGACTTCGTCATCGGCGGTTGGCGACCGGGCGCGCGCCGGATCGGCGGGCTGCTGGTCGGGGTGCCCGGCCCGGACGGCCGACTGATCTACCGGGGTCGGGTCGGCGGCGGGATCGGCGCGGCCATCGAGCGGCAGCTCCTCGCCGAGCTGGAGCCGCTGCGCTCCGGCGTGTCACCGTTCGCGCCGGGTGTGCCGCGCGAGGATGCGCGGGGCGTCATCTGGGTAACACCCCAGGTGGTGGTGGAGGTGAAGTACGGCCAGCGCACCCCCGACGGCCGGCTGCGCTTCCCCCGGGTGCTGCGGTTGCGCCCGGACAAGCCTCCGGAGGAGGTCGACGATGCCGGCTGAACGGCTACGGGTGAACGTCGAGGGTCGCGCGCTGGAGGTGTCCAACCTGGACAAGGTGCTCTACCCGGCGGCCGGGTTCACCAAGGGTGAGGTGATCGACTACTACACCCGGATCTCCCCGGTGCTGCTGCCGCACCTGCGGGACCGGCCGCTCACCCGGATCCGCTTCCCCAACGGGGTGGACGACAAGTCGTTCTTCGAGAAGAACACGCCGGCCGCCACCCCGGACTGGGTGCGGGTGGAGAACCTGCCCGCGCCCGGGTCGACGAAAGGCCGGGAGACCATCGACTACGTGGTCGCCGACGACCTGCCCACCCTGGTCTGGCTGGCCAACCTTGCCGCGTTGGAGCTGCACACACCGCAGTGGAAGGTGGGCAAACACCCGGACATGATGGTCGTCGACCTGGACCCGGGCCCGCCGGCCGGGCTCGCCGAGTGTTGCCCGGTGGCGGTCCTGATGCGCGACCGCCTCGCCGACGACGGCATCGAGTCGTACCCGAAGACGTCCGGCAAGAAGGGCATGCAGCTCTGCTGCCCGATCGCCGGCACCCAGTCGTCCGACCTCGTCTCCGACTACGCCCGGCGGATCGCTCAGGAACTGGAGAAGGCCCACCCGAGGCTGATCGTGTCGAAGATGGCGAAGAACCTCCGACCGGGAAAGGTCTTCATCGACTGGAGCCAGAACAACGCGGCGAAGACCACTGTGGCGCCGTACTCGCTGCGGGCCCAGTCGGTGCCGTCGGTGTCGACGCCGCTGACCTGGGACGAGGTCGAGGCCGGCGCGCGCGGCCGGAAACCGGCCGTCCGCCAGTTCACCGCCGCCGAGGTCCTGGCCCGGGTCGACGAGTACGACGACCTGCTCGCCCCCCTGCTGGACGGCGGCCCGGAGTTGCCCGGCTGACACTGGGTGACGATCGATGCCCGGATGCTCGCGGGCGGTACCAGCAGCAGAGTGTCACGGGCCGCAGTGTCCCGGCCGGGCCACCCACCGCCTTTGCTCTGCATACCTATATGCACCACCGCGCTGAACTGGGACTTCATCACGGCCGCGCGGTCGAGGGGTGGGAACGCTCATCACGGAGCGTGCGTGTCGCATATAGGTATGCAGAGCAAAGGCTCCTCGGTGGGTGCGGTGGGCCTGTAGCCGGGGTCACCTGACGTGATCGGCCGGCGCCCACCGCGAGGGTGGACGCCGGCCGAAGGGGAACTGGCGGTGGGTCAGCGGCGGCCGAAGACCGTGCGGCTGGAGCCGAGGCGTAGGAGCACCGTCTCGCCGGTGGCGTCCTTGACCCCGTCGTTGTCGGTGATCGCGTACACCTCGCCGTCGCCGGCCACGGTCAGACCCTCCAGCTTCTCCTGCGTCCAGCCGTTGCTGGCGCGAAGCGCGGGCAGCACGTCGACGGCGAGCGTCTTCGGCAGCACTGTCAGCGGACCGGTCGCCGCCGCACCGGGCAACGGCACCGTGTAGATCCGCTTGACGGTGGCGGCCGGGCCGTTCAGCTTGTCCCGTTCGATGACCGCGAGCCGGTCACCGACCACTGTGATCTCGGAGAGGCCCATCCAGTCGCCGGGCACTGTGGTGGCCCCCAACTGGTAGCCGAACCAACTCCAGGTGCCCGCCGCGACGTCGTACCGGCCGAGCCGGACGACGCCGGCCGGGTCGGTGCTCAACTCCCGCTGTACGGCCACCCAGACGATCTCCCGGCCCTGCCGGTCGGTGGTCGCGGTGACCCCCTCCAGGCCCTGCTTGCCGAGGCCGGCGGCGACCTCGGCGGGCAGCGCGACGGTCTGCCGGGTCGCCCCGGCGGCGTCGAGCCGGACCAGCCTGTTCTCCGCGCCCTTGGCGCCCTCCACGGCGAGCCAGAAGCCGCCCTGGGGGCGGGCGAAGATGCCCTCCGCGTCGTACCCGACCGGAGCGCCGGCCGCGTCCCGCACCGGCAGCGCGGCGGTGATCACGGCCGGCGTCCGTTTCGCGTCGACGGTGAGGATGCGGGTTTGGCCGTACGCCGCGTCGGTGACGCTGTAGAGCTGGTCCCGCTTGCCCGGGACCGCGCTCAGCGCGCCGAGCGCTCCCCAACCGGTCGGGGTGCCGGCCCGGTCGGTGCCGGAGACGATGCTCGGGAACGCCGGGGTGGCACTGCCGAGCTGGAAGAGCGACACCGAGGCCCGGACGTTGACCGCGGCGTCGTCCTCCTCGCTGGAGACCGCGAGCAGCCCGCGCGACGGAATGGGCAGCAGCCCTTCCGGCCCGTTGGTGGTCGGCAGCACCTGCTTGAAGACCGGCCGGGTGGGGTCGTCCAGGTCGTAGACGGCGACGAAGTTGCTCCGCTCCGAGCCGACGAAGGCGTACCGGACACCGTCGTACTCGGCGACGGCCACGCCCTCCGGCTCGGTGCCCTTCTTGCCGGCCCGGTCCTCGTTGTGCAGCCCGTACGAGACGGCGAGCCGCTCGAAGGTGTTGCCGGCGTCCCAGGCGACGCGTCCGCTGCGGCTGTCGAAGACCGACCAGCCACGGGTGCCGCCGTGCCAGTCACCCTCGTTGGCAGTGGCGAGATAGCGGTCGTCGACCCAGGCCACCGCGTCCGGCTCGCGCGGCACGTCGGTGATGCCGCCGGTCAGGTCGATGACACCGTCCTTATTGGTGTCGATGCCGCTGATCGTGGCGGTGCCGGCGCTGAACACAGTGGTGATCCGGCCGGTGGGCAGGTCGATCAGGGCGACGCCGTTGTTCTCCTGAAGCGTCACGGCCAACTGGTTGCGGCCGTTGATCGAGACGTACTCCGGCTCGGGGTCGGTCGGCGCGGCGAGGCCGGCCTGCGCCAGCGCGGGCAGCGCACTGCCGTCGGCAGCGGTCAGCGCGACAGGCCGCAGCCGCCAACCGGCCGGAGACGTGCCGGCCAGGTCGACGATCTGCACGAAACCGGCGGGCGCCTGGGGCAGGTCGCCCTCCTCGCCGCCGGACGGGGTGGCCTCCTCGTCGCGCTCGTTCTCGATGGCGATCGCGGCGTACCGCTTGTCAGTGCTGATCGCTATCGAGTCGGGCTGACCGCCGAGATCGAAGCTGGCCACCCGCTCGCGACTGGCCAGTTCGATCACGTCGAGGCGGCCGGACGGCGCTGTGTAACTGGCGCTGGTGTTCACCACCACCAGCACGTACCTGCCGACCACGGCGACCGAGGTCGGCTCGTCCTCGGCGTCGCCGAGCTGGGACAGGGAGAGCGTGCCGAGGCCGCGTGGCCGGTCGGCACGGGAGATGTCCAGGAAGCCGATGCGCCGGGCCAGCGCGTCGGTGTGGATCAGGGTGCGACCGTCCTCGCTGACCGCCGAGATCTCGGCGACCGTCGCTGTCGTCGGATCCTCGCCGGCCGGACGGTTCTGGAACACCGGGTACGTGGCGACCCGGTCGAAGGCGAGCGACAGGCCTGGATGGTGGTGGCCGCCGCCCGACGCGGGGGTGGCCCCGGTCAGGCTGGCGGCGGCGACACCGGCTGCGGTGAGCGCGGTGAATGCTCTTCTGAGTGTCAAGGACTTCCTCCGTTAGGTCGTACCCGCACGGAGGCTGACAGTTGTCGGGGAGCATCAGCTTGCGCCGACATGAACAGTCGGCGAAGCACGGCGCAGCTGCCACCAGGCACCGCCGACCAGGGCGACAGTGATGACGGTGACCGCGACGTCGCCGGCCAGGGCAGCCGCCGGGCTCGCCGGGGAGTACGGCGGCACCAGGTACGCGAACGCGGCGGCGGTGACCAGGCCCGCGGTGCCGGCAACGAGCACGTGCCGCTGCCCCCAGCCGTTGCCCGACGACCAGTACGCCACAAGCCCTCCGGCGATGGCGGACAGCGAAAGCGCGATGATCATCCCCGTCCAGGCGGGCGTCAGGTCGGAGCCGAGGCGGACGACGACGACCAGCAGACCGACCCAGAGCGGATGCGGCACCCGGCGGACCCGGCGCGGGTGGGCGCGACGCCAGCGAGGGAGCAGGGCCGTCGCGACGAGGGCGAGGACCAGCAGCGCCGCGAACGCCAGCTGGAGCGGGCTGGCCAGGAAGTCCTTCCGGCCGCTGCTGTCGGAGAAGATCAACAGACTGCCGAGCAGGTAGAGCACGCTCACCACGGCGAGACCGGGTCGGCCCAGCCACGGCCGCAGACGCCGTTGCGGCCCGAGGAACGACTCGATGAGCACGATCGGCGCGCAGATCGTCAGCACGATGTGGTTGCCGACGTAGTCGAACGCCTGCCGGAGGCTGAATTCGAGCCCCGGCACCAGCGTCGCCTCGGCGGCGGCCCGGGTGTCGGCGTACTGGGTGTCGTCGAGGTAGTCGGGGTTGAACAGTGACTGGTCGACCAGCCCGGCCTGGAGTACGCCGAACGCGGCGGCGAGCAGGACGATGGTCGGCCAGCCCGCGCCGAGGTGCCGAGCGGTCTCCCGGATGAGGATCGCCGCGCCGCCGTACATCGGGCCCAGGAAGATCAGCACCGGCAGGAAGTCGTCGATGGCGAAGCCGCCCCACGAGCACTCGGCCGCCCACGGCGCGAGCAACAGCAACGCGATCACCGGCAGGAGCCGCCGACGCAGTGGCAGACGGCCAGCGGCGGCCGGGTGGTCGGTGGCGGGATGGTCGGCGGTGACGGGGTCGGGTCCGGTCGGCATGGGCGCTCCTCGGCGGCGTTTCGGGGATCGTTCTCTGCACCGTGCGCGGGCCACCCGGTCACCCGATACGGCCATCGGCCGACGACCGGCGCGACGAAAGTCGTTGAGTACTGTGGTGCCGACGTCGACCCGGGGAGCGTGGAGATGCAGCCAACCGTCACGGCCGACCAGGCGGCCCAGCCCGTCGAGGCCGAACGTCCGCTGCTCAGCTACCGCGACGAGGCGACCGGCGAGCGCGTCGACCTCACCGCACAGCAGGTCGGTCAGTGGGCGGCACGCAGCGCGAGCCTGCTGCGGGACGGCTGCCGACTGGGCCCCGGCAGCCGCGTAGCGGTCCTGCTGCCGCCGCACTGGCGTACCGCCGCGGTGTTGTTGGGCGCCTGGGCCTCGGGCCTGGCGGTGTCGTTCCGACCGCGCGCCACAGCGGGCCTGGCGGTGCTCGAACCGGGCGGCGATCGGCCGTTCGACGCGGTCTTCGTGACGCCGGAGCGGCAGGACGACTGGCTGGAGGACGTGCCGGACGCGCCGCACCGCTATCTCGTCGGCACCGGGCCGGGGCGGCTGGACGACGTGCCGTTGGGCTGGTTGGACTGGTCCGCCGAGGTGCTTCGACACGGCGACGGCGTGCCCGACCACACCGCCATCCACCCGTCTGATCCGGCCACCGCGGACGGCACCACCTACGGTCAGTGGGGTGCGCTCGCCCAGGAGTTCGCCACGATGCTGGACCTGCGCGCCGGCGACCGCCTCCTGGTCGACGCCGCCGAGACCGAGCAGCCACTGAAGTGGTTGCTCGCGCCGCTCTCGGCCGGCGCGTCAGTGGTGATCAGCGCCAACCTCGACCCGGCGCGGCGGGACGCGGTCGTCGCCGCCGAACAGGTGACCCGGGTCCTCTAAAGAGTGGAGTACTGGTACTGCGGGTAGTACCATTGCTGGGTGCCCTCGATAGCCAGGCTTGTCGAAGCGATGCGGCAGCGTCAGCAGAACATCGCCTACAACGATCTTTATCGGGTGTGCGAGCACTACTTCGGGAAGCCGCGGCAGACGGGCACCTCGCATGCCGTGTTCCGGATGCCGTGGGCTGGTGACCCACGCGTCAACATCCAGGACGACAAGGGCAAGGCCAAGGCGTACCAGGTCCGGCAGGTTCTCAAGGCGATCGACAAGAAGGAGGCCATGTGATGCAACCCGACGCCCGTCCCGAGATCACGCACTACACCTACCGTGTCACCTGGTCGATCGATGACCAGGAGTTTGTCGCCACCTGCGCCGAATTCGCGTCGCTCTCCTGGCTGGCCCCCACGCAGGTGGAGGCGCTGCAGGGCCTTCAAGATCTGTTGCAGGAGGTGATCGTCGACATGCAGGAGCAGGGCGAGGCGGTGCCGCAGCCGTTCGCGGAGCGAAGCTACTCGGGCAAGTTCAACCTCCGTGTCGGAGAGAGCCTGCATCGCGAGCTCGCCATCGAGGCCGCCGAGGACGGGATGAGTCTCAACCAGTACGTCCTTCGTAAGCTCCGCGCCGCCTGAGCGGTCGGACAGCTCATGTCCTGCCCGCGCCTCGAAGGGCGCTGTTGATCAAGCGGCTAGGTGCGCTTTACGCCGGCTCGGGCCCGCTTTCGGTTCCAGGCGGTGCGCGTCCCGTCACTCGTCAGGTGGAGCCGCAGCCTTCCGCCCGTTCTCACATTTTTCCTGCTCCTACGCTTCGCCGAAGGCACGCGCGCGGTCAGTGCGCCGGCCACTGTGCACGTCGGCGAAGGAGGCATGGTGTCGAGGCGTACCCGTCGGACTCTGGTTTCGGCGGTGGCCGGCGCTCTGTTCGCCCTCGGGGTGGTCGCGCCCGGTCCGGCGGCGGCGCCGCTGCCCCGCGCGGCGCAGGCCGACGGCCCCACGGTCCCCGATTCGCGGGAGCCGCGCCCACCGCTGCTCCCCGCCGACTTCCAGGGCACCGGCCGGTACGTCGTGCGGGACCTCGGCATCGACGTGCCGTTCTCCTGGCAGGGCCGCGACGGCAACAGCCAGATGACCGCCGGTGGCCCGGACCATCCGATCTGGTTCACGAACCTGATCTACGAGAACACGCTCTACACGCTCACCTACAGGTGGCCGAACATCCCGCTGTTTCCGCCCCGCGCGTGCAGCAAAGTCCCGGGGTTCTTCAACCGCCAGATCTTCAACGACAAGCTGAAGACCGCCCGCTATGTGGGGCCCGAGATCCTGCAGGGTGAGAAGGGCCGGCACGTGGACCACTGGCGGGTCGGGGTGGTCGGCGGTTCCACAGTGCCGGGGGAGTTCTTCCGGTTCCCGATCGCGCTCGGCGACATCTACGTCGACCAGCACGACCCGAGCCGGTGGTGGCAGGTGTTGCAGTTCGGCCTGCAGAACCTCTTCGACCCGGAGCTGGACGAATGGTTCACCATGGACACCTTCGACCACCGCCCCGGCGAGGTAACCCTCCCCGACCGCTGCCCACCCCCCACGTCGTGACCCATCGACTCCGTTGATCAAGAGGTTTGCGTCGTCATCAGGCCGATCGATGACGCAAACCTCTTGATCAACACGGGCGAGGGCGCGGCCGGCGATCTTGGCAGCTACAGGGCGAACAGCAGGGCGGCGTTCAGGAGGACGACGAGGGCGGTGGCGAAGTGGATGCCGAAGGCGACAGCCTTCGTTCCGCCGTTCCGTAGCACGATGACGGTGTCGCCCAGCGGTACGAGCGCGACGATCAGCATGAACCACGCGACAGCGTCGGCGGTCGTGAAGGCGATCAGGGCGAGGCCGAGCAGCCCGAACGTGAGGTCCTTCAGCCCTTTGACGGTCAGGTAGGCGGAGTCGCCGTCCGGGCGGGCCGGCACGCCGTACCCGGCGGCAGCGGCTTGCGGTACCAGCAGGAACCGCGCACCGATGAAGACGACGAAGAGGTTGAGTACGACGGCGAGCCCGTAGGCGATGAAGGACAGCATGATCCGCTCCAATTGCTAGCGCCGCTAGATACGCGAGCGACGCTAGCAGAGCGCCGACAGGAACGCTAGCGGTGCTAGAATTGCTGTCATGTCGACACAGGGGCGCCGGGAGCGCGAGCGGGCGGAACGGGAGCAGGCGATCATCACCGCGGCACGCGACCTGGCGTTGACGGAAGGCTGGGACGCCGTGACCACCCGCCGGCTCGCCGCCGAGATCGAATACAGCCAGCCCGTCCTCTACAGCCACTTCAAGGGCAAGGACGCCATCATGGCGGCGGTAGCCGTCGAGGGCTTCGCCGAGCTGGCAACCGCACTGGTCTCGGCCCGAGCCTCCGCCGCCGATCCCCGGCAGGCGGTCGCCGACGTGGCAGCCGCGTACGTCGCGTTCGCCCAGCAGCGGCCCGCGATCTACGACGCGATGTTCACACTCGCCGTGGACCTGCCGTTCGCCAGCCAGGACGTGCCAACCGACCTGGCCCGGGGCTTCGCCGAACTGGCCGAGACGGTGCGCCCGGTCGCCGGGGACGACGACCTGGAGGCGGTCACCGAGACGTTCTGGAGCGGCCTGCACGGGCTGGTCACGCTGATGCGCAGCGGCCGGCTCCGCCGCGCCGACCACGACCGCCGGCTCGCGGTCCTGGTGGACCGGTTCTCCCGGTGAGCGTCGCCGGTCAGGGCTGACGCGGTAGTCGCGCGCACGGCGCGAGGTGGTCGACCGGCAGGGCGCACCGCGCGCCGCCGGGCAGTGGTCGGTCACAGAAGACCCAATGTCGTACGCCCTGCTGGTCCTCCGCCGAGACGGTCACCCCGCCCGGCTCGACCCGCGCGCTGAGCCGGACCAACACCCGAGCTGCGGTACGCGCGAAGATCCGGGCGCGCAGCAGCGGCTGATCAATACTGGGCGAGCCAACCGACTGCAAGGGGCTCCACGTGCCGATCCCGCCCACAATGGACGAGCTGCTCGACGATCTTCTGAAGAAGATCAAGGACGGGACCTATCCGCCAGGGTCACAGCTTCCGTCCGGGCGCGTGCTGGCAGACGAATACGACGTCTCGCAGTCCACGATCAGCCGTGCGGTGGCGAAGCTGCGGAAAGAGGGCGTGTTGGTCGGTCGTCCGGGGCGCGGGGTCTTCGTCGCGGAGTCCCGCAAGCGCTGAGTTCCGCTGATTGCCCGGAGCGCGGTGCGCGGGCGCGCGGTGCACGGTGCGCGGGCGTGTGGAGCGCGGTGCACGAGGCGTGGCTGCCCGGCGTTGCCAGTGGCCGCCGTCCACCCCGGACGGCTGATTCGTCTACGACATCAGCTCCATAGCGAGCGGGCGAGACCCCCGTCCCCCGCCCCGCGCCCGCACCCACCGCGCTGATCGACTCGGGTTCCAGGAAGCCGGGGCATCAGAGCGTCCCGGACACCGCGACGTCCTGAAAACCGAGTCGATCAAGGCCGGAAGACCGAGTCGATCAAGGCCGCACGGGTCAGTCGACGGTCGGGAGCTTCGGGCCGAGGACGTCGTCGGCGTCGACGATCGTGTACGCGTACCCCTGCTCGGCGAGGAAGCGCTGCCGGTGCGCCGCGTACTCGGTGTCGATCGTGTCCCGGGACACCACAGTGTAGAAGTGCGCCTGTCGACCGTCGGCCTTCGGTCGCAGCACCCGACCCAGCCGCTGGGCTTCCTCCTGGCGTGAGCCGAACGTGCCGGACACCTGGATCGCCACCGCAGCCTCCGGCAGGTCGATCGAGAAGTTGCCGACCTTCGAGATCACCAGGGTCCGCAGTGAGCCGGACCGGAACGCGTCGAACAGCCGCTCCCGCTCCTTGTTCGTGGTCGAGCCCTGGATGATCGGCGCGTCGAGGTACTCGCCGAGCTGGTGCAGCTGGTCGATGTACGCGCCGATCACCAGCACCTGGTCGTCCGGGTGCCTGTCGACCAGCGCCTTGACCACTGGCAGCTTGGTGCGAGCGGTCGCCGCCATCCGGTAGCGCTCCTCCGCCTCCGCCGTCGCGTACGACATCCGCTCCGCGTCGGTCAGTGTCACCCGGACCTCGGTGCACTCAGCCGGGGCGATCCAGCCCTGCGACTCGATGTCCTTCCACGGCGCGTCGTACCGCTTGGGCCCGATCAGGCTGAACACGTCACCCTCGCGGCCGTCTTCGCGTACCAGAGTCGCGGTGAGGCCCAGCCGGCGGCGGGCCTGGAGGTCCGCTGTGAACCGGAAGATCGGCGCGGGCAGCAGGTGCACCTCGTCGTAGACGACCAGGCCCCAGTCGCGGGCCCCGAAGAGGTCAAGGTGGGTGAACGCGCCGCCGCGCCGCGAGGTGAGCACCTGGTACGTGGCGATGGTGACCGGGCGGATCTCCTTGCGCTCGCCGGAGTACTCGCCGATCTCCTCCTCGGTCAGCGAGGTGCGGGCGATCAGCTCCCGCTTCCACTGCCGGCCGGCGACCGTGTTGGTCACCAGGATCAGCGTGGTCGCCTTCGCCTCGGCCATCGCCGCCGCGCCGACCAGGGTCTTGCCGGCGCCGCACGGCAGCACCACCACCCCCGACCCGCCGGCCCAGAACGCCTCCACGGCCTCCCGCTGGTACGAGCGCAGCGTCCACGGCTTGCGCCCGTCCTTGCCGGCCTCGGCCAGCTCGATCGGGTGCGCCTCACCGTCGACGTAACCGGCCAGGTCCTCCGCCGGCCAGCCCAGCTTGAGCAGCGCCTGCTTGAGCCGGCCACGCTCGGACGGGTGCACCCGGATGGTGTCGTCGTCGATCTTGTCGCCGAGCATCCCGGCGAGCTTCTTGCTCTTGGCCACCTCGATCAGCACCAGCCGGTCCAGTGCGCGCAGCACCAGCCCGTACGCCGGGTCGTTGGCGAGCTGAAGCCGGCCGTACCGGTCCATCGTCTCGGCCACGTCCACCAGCAGCGCGTGCGGCACCGGGTAACGGGAGTACTTGAGCAGCGAATCCACGACACCCTCGGCGTCGTGCCCCGCAGCGCGGGCGTTCCACAGACCCAGCGGCGTCAGCCGGTAGGTGTGCACGTGCTCCGGCGAGCGTTCCAGCTCCGCGAACGGCGCGATCGCCATCCGGCAGGCCTGCGCGTCGGGGTGGTCGATCTCCAGCAGCAGGGTCTTGTCCGACTGCACGATCAGTGGTCCACCGCTCACGCCAGCGTCCTCTCCTCGGTTGGCCGACCGGCCGAAACGGGTCGCATACCCGCTGCTGGCCGACCATCCAGTGTTGCACGACGCGGGACCGCGGAAGAAAGATGCTCACCGGGCGCAACCGTGATGGCACTCACGAACGTCTAGTAGAGGGACGACTGTCTGGGGAGGGCCCATGGAGCATGTTCGGACCACTTCCCGGCTGGTTGCCCTCGTGGTGGTCGTGCTGGTCGGCGCGGGAGCGTGCGCGTTCGATCCGCAGTCCGGCGGGAGTGGTGGCGGGGGAGCCGCCCCAGCCGGTGCGGCGGAACAGGCAACGGGGGCGGGCGACACGTCCGGGCCCGACCAGCACGGCCGGCCCACCCCGGTCTCGCCCACCCCGAAACCCTCCCGGAAACCCACGCCGAAGCCGACCCGCCCGACACCCACGAAAACCCCCGGCACCGGTACGCCGACCGTCGCCGGTTGCCCCCAGGGGCAGCACCAGCGGGCGGTGGAGACCCACCTGGCCCGGTTGGGCGGGTTCGGGGCCGTGACGGTTGACGGTCGGCAGTCCGCCGCCGACTGCGCGGCGATCAAGAAGTTCCAGAAGAGGTACGGCATTCGCCCCGTCGAGGGTCGCGCCGGACCCACCACCCTCGACGTGGCCCAGCGCCTCGCCACCACCGACACGACCCGCTGCAAGGCCGGCACCGGCACCACGTTCTGCGTGGACCTGACCCGGCAGACCGTCTGGGCGCTGCGCGGCGGCAAGGTGATCATGGCACCGACGGTGACCCGCACCGGCATGTCCGGCTATCGCACCCCGGCCGGCACGTACGCCGTCAACTACCGCAACCCCAAGGAATGGTCGAACCCGTACGAGGTGTGGCTGCCGTACTGGCAGCACTTCACCCAGGGGATGGGCTTCCACGAGACCACCACCTACCTGCACGAGAAGTCGATCGGCTCGCACGGGTGCGTCAACCTGCTGCACGCCGACGCCGTCCGGATGTGGGAGCTCGGCAAGGTCGGCACCCGGGTGGTGCTGATCGGCCGACGCCCCGGCACCTGAGTGACACTGAGCGAATCGCGGCGGTAACCCCCTGTCCGACCGGACTCTTGAGTGTCACCCTTGGAGTCCAGGGCCGGACCGGGCGGGGAGGCTGGGTATGACGGTCGACCGTGACGTGATCGCGGAGCACGAGCACGCACCACCCGACGAGGTGTCCCGAGCGACGGTGATCGCGTACGCCGTCGCGGCGACGCTCCTGCTCGGATGGTTCCTCTTCGGCTGGCTGGTGCTCCAGCAGGGCTTCGTCGACTCGGTCGGGGAATCCGCCGGCGCCGGCTTCGCGCTGCTGCTGATCATCTCGGTGGTCGGCACCGTACGCCGCAGCCGCAGCCGCAGCCGCAGCCGCAGCCGCAGCCGCAGCCGCAGCCGCAGCCGCCGCAGCCGCCGCTGACCGACGGTGCACCCCGCGCGGTTACGCCGCCGGTCAGTCCGCCACCACCGCCGCGGTGATCCGGTGCAGCGCGAACGTGTGCAGCATCTCGGTCCGTTCGTCCTCGGCCCGCAGGTAGCCGGCACCGATCGAGACCGGCTTGAGCAGACGTGACGCCGTCGCCCCGTGCGCGTCGACATAACCCACCCAGACCAGCGCCTTGTCCCGGACCGCCTGCTGGAGCACCGCCAGCGCCTCGCTGTGGGTGTGGGCCGGCACCGGGCCACCACCCAGCCCAGGCGCCCCGCCGCGCACCACCGCCGGCGCCCGTCGGGCGGCCCGCGCTGCCGCGTCGCCTCGCCGGATGTGTTCCACCACGCCCAGCAGCCGGGGCATGGGTAGCTTCGGGGCGGCCAGCGGGTCGATCGTCCGGGTGGTCACCGACACTCGGGGCGGGGCCCGCCGGATTCGCGGCCGGGCCAGCACCGTGCTGCCGGTGCCGTCCTCCTGCACCGGGGCGTACCCCGCGTCGCGCAGCGCGCCCAGCAGCCGACCAACCTGGTACTGCGTACACAGCACCGTCGGCGCGAGCCGGCGCAGCGCCAACGACTCCAGCCGCCGGTCGGCCAACACCTCGCTGATCAGCGTCTCGTCGTCGCTGCGCAGGTACGCCCCGGCCAGGCCGACCCGCAGCCCGCCGTGCTTACGGGCCACGTCGTCGATCAGGTAGGTGAGCCCCTGCGGCACCGGGGTACGTGACCGACGCCGGAACACGTCGTGCAGGTCGTCGGCCGTGTAGCCGGAATCCAGGGCCCGCCGCACACTCGCCGTGGTGACACGGTGCACGCTGGCCCCGCCGGCCGACTCCAGCTCCGTCATCGCCTCCAACTCGACGGCGAGCGCCGGCTCGGGTGGGCCGGGCACCACCACTGTCAGGTCGGCCTGCACCAGGAAGTGGTCGACCGGTGCGGGCAGCAGGGCGTCCAGCGCCCGCGCGGCACTGGACGGGTCGCCGCTCTCGACGTCGGCGTGCACGCCCAACGGGTCGTCACCCCGCCCGTCGGTCGACGTCAGGTCCCCCAGCAGCAGCCGACCGTACGAGGTGAGCGCCCCCAGCCCCGTCACGCCCAGCTGTGCGGCCTCGGCCAGCACCTCCCGGTGGGCGGCGTCCCGGCCCCGGCTGCGACGCGGAGCCCGCCAGTCCAGCAGCTCCTGCACCTCCTCCGGGGTGGGCGCCGTCGCCGGCTCCAGATCGGCCAGTACGCCGAGCACCGCCCGTCGGGTGGCCGGCACGCTGGCCCGCTCGGCCTCGGCGGAGAGCGCGGTGATCGGCCGGTCCCGGTCGTCACGGCGGCCCACCAGCCCCACCTGCCGGGTCATGGTCAGCCACGCCCGGGCGAGTTGCTCCCACCGTTGGGCCAGCGAGGCGGCCCGCCACACCTCGTACCCGCCGGTCGGCAGCACCTGCTGATCCGCCCCGTACCGGCTGGTGGTCGCACCGGGCATCTCCAGCTCACCGAGGAGCCCCGCCGCGTACGCCACCTCCAGCAGCAGCGCGGTGGTCGGTTCGTCCAACCCGGCGGTACGCGCCAACCGGCGCAGGTCCCGTACACCGATGCCACCCGAACGCAGCACCGGCGCGGGCTCGTCGCCCAGCTGCTCCAGCAGCCCTTCGGTGTGCCGGACCACCTCCATGCTCTGCCCGGCTCCGGCCGAGTCGACCGCTTTCGGCTCGCGCGGCGCGGCGGCCACCGGCGGTGGGCTGGTACGCAGCGGCCCGAGGGGGCCGCTGTCGCGGCGCAGCAGCAGGCCGACCTCGCGGGGCAGCTCCACAGTTCCGCTGGCCGTGGACGAACCGGTCGTCGCCGGGACCAGCAGTCGGTTGTCGACGAGCCACCGCACCGGGGAGCCGGTCGGCGCGCCACCGTTTGTCGGGTCGGACAGGACCGGGTCCGCCGCGCCGAGCGGCGGCGCCTGCAACGCCCCGGGCGGCACGCTGCCCACCGGCGGGCCGGCCGCCAACCGGTCCAGGATCGCCCGGGCCGAGGGCGGGGCGGCGAGCACCGTCCGTCGGAGCTTCGCCGGGTCCGCGCAGAGCGCGGCAGTGCGCGGGTCCAGCTCCGCGGCCGGTCGGCCGAGCCCAGCGGGGTACGGGGAGACTTCGTCGACGGCTGGCAGCACCTGGAGCGCGTGCTCCGGGCCGTACAGCAGGAAGAGCGCACGCAGTCGGCCCACGGCGGCCCGGACGGCCGTCGGAGCCGGCGGTTGCGGCCCCGAGGTCGCCATCGCGAGCACGGTGTCGGTGGCCGTGGTGGCGTCGTCCGGGCTCCGGGTGAGGCGGGCGGCGTCGAGGATCTGGAGGGTGAACTGGTCCAGACCGTCCAGCGCGCGGGCCACGGAGACCCGGGACTGGGCTCGGATGGCCAGGGCGGAGACGTCGGCCGGCACGGGCACGACGAGGTCGGGCCGCAGCTGGAGGAGCGCGGCCAGTGACTCGTCGGGCAGCGACCGCAGGTGGTCGGCGAGTGAGGTGGTCATCGTCTTTCCACGCTAGCCCGGCACCGGGCCTCCGCGCCCCTCGGACGTCCGGTCGGCTGGGAGTAGCCGGTACGTTTCTCGACATGCCCGCACTGACCGTCGGATTCGACCTCGACATGACCCTGGTGGACTCCCGCCCCGGCATCGCCGCGGCGTACCGGGCGCTGACCGCCAGGACCGGCGTGCGGGTCGACGCCGAGGTGGCGGTGTCCCGGCTCGGGCCGCCGCTGCGTACCGAGATCGCGCACTGGTTCCCTCCGGAGCAGGTCGAGTCGGCCGTGCGGGTGTATCGCGAGCTGTACCCGGCGTACGCGATCACCCCGACGCTCCTGCTGCCCGGTGCCCGGGAGGCCATCGAGGCGATCCGTGCGCGGGGTGGCCGGGTGCTGGTCGTCACGTCCAAGATCGGCCGGCTGGCCCGGCTGCACCTCGATCACCTCGGTCTTGCTGTCGACGAGTTGGCCGGCGACCTGTTCGCCGAGCAGAAGGCGACCGCTCTGCGGGAGCACGGCGCGACCCACTACGTCGGTGATCATGTCGCGGACATGGTGGCGGCCGCAGCGGCCGGGGTGCCCGGCATCGGTGTGGCAACCGGCCCTTGCTCCTCGGATGAGCTGCGCGCGGCCGGGGCGGAAGTGGTGCTGAACGAGCTCACCGAATTCCCAGCGGCGCTCGACCGGATGATCCAGCTAGCCTTGGAGCAGTAGCGGCTCAAGTGAAGCAGGGGTTTTCAGGTGCCTACGGGTCGAGTGAAGTGGTACGACACGGCCAAGGGATACGGCTTCGTCACGAGTGACGAGGGCGGCGACGTGTTCCTGCCCAAGGGGGCGCTGCCGGCGGGTGTCACCGACCTCAAGGGTGGCCAGCGGGTCGACTTCAGCGTGGTGGACAGCCGCCGGGGCGCGCAGGCCATGGGGGTCAAGCTGCTGGACGCGCCGCCGTCGATGTCGGAGCTGCGCCGCAGGCCGGCCGAGGAGCTGCACGGCCTGGTCGAAGACATGATCAAGGTGCTGGAGGCGAAGGTCCAGCCGGACCTGCGCCGGGGTCGGTACCCGGACAAGAAGTCCGCGCAGAAGATCGCTCAGCTGGTCCACGCGGTGGCCCGCGAGCTGGAGGTCTGAGGCACCAGGCCGGCGGTGGCGGCCCGGTCGAGCAGTGCCGCCACCGCGGCGAAACCGGCCTCGCCCAGGTCAGCGGTGAACTCGTTGACGTAGAGGCCGATGTGCCGGTCGACCACGTCGAGCTCCATCTCCTGGGCGTGCGCCAGCACGTACTCCCGGCTGGCCGCCGGGTCCGCCCAGGCCTGCCGGACCGACTCGCGGACCCAGCCGGCCGCGGCCTCCGGGTCGACCGCCCCGCGTCGGGCCAGGATCGCGCCGAGGGGGATGGGCAGGCCGGTGTCTGCCTCCCACCATTCGCCGAGGTCGACAAGCGCGCTCAGGCCGTGCCGGTGGTAGGTGAACCGGGCCTCGTGGATGACCAGCCCAGCGTCGTAGCGCCCAGCCGCCACGCCCGGCATGATCTCGTGGAACGGAACCACCTCGATCCGGGCCGGCGGTCGCCCGGCCGACCAGAGCCGGAACAGCAGGTACGCGGTGGTGCGGTCGCCCGGCACCGCCACCGTGGCACCGGTCAGGTCGGTGCGGTCCGGCCCGCCGTCACGGTCGCCCCGGGTGAGCACCAGTGGACCGCAACCGCGACCGAGGGCGCCGCCGCAGGGCAGCAGGTGGTAGTCGTCGAGCAGCCAGGGCAGCGCCGCGAAGCTCACCTTCACCAGGTCGAACGCACCCCGCTCGGCCGCCGTGTTGGTGACGTCCACGTCGGCGTACGTCACCTCGACCGGCGGCGCGCCGGGCACCCGCCCGTGCACCAGCGCGTGGAAGACGAATGTGTCGTTGGGGCAGGGCGAGATCGCCAGGGAGAGCGCCACACCCTCACGGTAGCCCCGCCCTCCGCCCAAGTTCCTCGCCCACCCCACGACTGTGATCCGCGACCGTGACGCCGGGTGGAACAACGCGGGGAAACGACTGGCCCAGCAGGGGCGAGCACCTATCCCGGTCTCCCTTTGGAGCTGATGTCGTAAACGAATCGCCCGGAGTCGGTGACCGTGGTCTGGAGCTGGGGCCACGGGTGCTCGCAGACCAGGACCCAGCCTCAGACCCAGCCCCGGCCTCAGACCCAGCCCCGGACCCGGCCCCAGCCCCGGACCC
Organism: Micromonospora hortensis; assembly: GCF_022230935.1. NCBI lineage: Bacteria > Bacillati > Actinomycetota > Actinomycetes > Micromonosporales > Micromonosporaceae > Micromonospora > Micromonospora hortensis. The sequence goes on along the minus strand of NZ_JAKKFE010000011.1, from coordinate 315,104 downwards.
AGAGGCGGGGCCGGTTGACCGTGGCCCCCAAGAGGGTGGTGATGCCGCAGACGATTCAGCTCCAAAGGGGTCGAGGGAGTAGGTCATCCACCGGTGGTCGAGGTTGTCCACAGCGTTATCCACAGCTCCGCGCATGGTGTTGATAACTCGCTGACCAGCCGGGAACATCGGCCTGTGACCGAGGTGAGTGACCACACCGACGAGGCCGGCGGCGCCGACCTCGGGCGGGCGCTCCGCGCGCTGCGTCGGCGGGCCGATCTGAGTCAGCGGCAGTTGGCCGAGAAATCCGGCGTGCCCCAGCCGACGCTTGCCCGCATCGAGTCGGGGCGGGCGCTCGATCCCCGATTCCGGACAGTGGAACGCCTCGTCCAGGCCGCGGGTGGGACGTTGGCCGTTGGCGTCCCACCATCCGCGTCCGGCGTCACCGAACCCGCGCCGGTTCCGCACGACGACATGCGTGACGAGGCGGGCCGCCGATACCCGGCTCACCTCGACGTCTGGCCGGTGCACGAGCCGCGGGACTGGCCCGGTGCCTGGTGGGCGGAGTGGTACCGGTTGCCGCCCGAGCGGTATCCGCTCCCGCTGCCGCCGGCCGCGTACGAGCTGAACCGGCGCTATCGCGACAATCGGCGGTGGGCTGCCGAGGTCCGGCGGACTGCGCGGGTGCGTCGGGTGATCAGTGACGACCTGCCGGCCACCTGCTGGCGGTACGTCGCCGAGCTTCCCGACGGCAAGCTGGTTGGTGAGCTGCGGGCCCATGAGCGGAGCCCGTTCCTGGAGTACGGGGAGTGGCATCCGCACCTGCCGGAGCGCGAGATGGTGCTCGACGGCGTGCTTGTCGACGCCCGGTACCGGCGGTTGGGGCTCGGGCGTCGGCTGGTCACCGCGCTGGTGACCGGGATGCGCGAGGCGGGCATCGACGACGCGGCGGCTATCGCTGAGGGATCCGGCACCGACCTGCTGCGGGCGTGCGGCTTCGAGATCGAGGGACGCCGCCCGGCCGCACTGCGCCTGGGCCACCCGGGCAAACGCTGCTTCCCCTGACCGTCGCCCGGGTCAGCGCAGTGCCGGCTCAGCGCAGTGCCGGCTCAGCGCAGCGCTGGGGCTGCTGCGGTCAGGGCGGCCAGGGCTTCGCGCAGCCGCCAGGCGTCCCGGTCGCGGGGGCCGATCGGATTGGAGATGGTGCGCAGTTCGGCGAACGGCACCCCGGCCTGCGCCGCGGCGACCGCCACGCCGTACCCCTCCATGGCCTCGGCGACCGCTTCCGGATGCCTCCGACGCAACTCGTCGGTGCTGGCCGTGGTGCCGGTGACGGTGCTGACAGTGAGCACCGGACCGGCCGTGGCCGTCGGGAGGGCGGCTCGCAGTGCCGCCAGCAGACCCGGGTCCGCAGGCACCCTGCTGCCCGCACCGAGTAGCGCGGGCGGCATGCCCAACTCGTCGACCGGGATGAAACCCTCGGGCGACTCGGCTCCCAGGTCGGCGGCGATGCTGGCCGTGCCGAGCACCGTGTCGCCGACCTCGGCCCGGCCGCTGAAGCCGCCGCCCACGCCGGCGCTGACGACGGCACGGTACGGGCGGCCGGCGGCCTCGGCCAGCGCCAGCAGCCGGGCGGTGGCGGCACCGGCGACGGCCGGACCCACACCGATCGGGGTGACTGTCACGCTGCGGTCGGTCAGCCCGGCGCGGACCGCGTCCGCCTCGGCGGGAACCGCCGTCACCACCAGCAGACCGGTCACGAGAGTGAGCCGGGGGACTCGCGCCGGGTTTCGTCGTCGGCCCCGCCACCCGGGCCGCCAACTGCCGACGACGGGCGGTAGATGTGGTAGCCCGGCGGGGCGAGGCTCGGGTCGTCGTACTGCGGTGAGCTGGTCTGGGCCGGCGCCGGTGAGGTCGGTGTGGGGTCGCCGGGCTCGTCCGCCGGCTCGTCTGCCGGTTCCTCCTCGGTCAGCTCGTCGTCACCGAGCGGTCGGCCGGCCAGCTTCTCGCCGCGCAGCCGGGCGGCGGCCAGCACACCCCGGATCGCGGCCAGTACGCCGACCCCGGCGGCGACGGCGATGCCCATCCGACCATCGAACGGCACCAGCCCCAGCCCGCCGCCGGCCACGAAGGCGAGCATCAGCACCGTTTCGGAGTGGGCGAAGGAACTGGCCCGCAACCGTTCCGGGATGCGCTCCTGGATCGAGGCGTCCACGGCCAGCTTGGCTATCCCGCTGGCCAGCGCGGCGACCAGGCAGAGCAGGGCAACCATCAGCAGCGAGAACTGGATGACGGCGAGCACCGCCACCCCGGCCACGATGATCATGCTGCTGGACTGGATGGCGGTCGGCCGGTGGATGCGCAGTCGGGTGCCGATGGCGGTGGCCAGGAAGGTGCCGACAGCGAGCGCGCCGCCGACCACGCCCAACGCCCACTCGGCGCCCAGATCCCGGCCGAACACGACTGTGGTCAGGTCGCCCTTCTTGATCGCGAAGGCGAGGAAGAGCAGCAGGAAGCCGTAGAGCGCGCGTAGCGTCGCCGCACCGATCAGGGTGGCGATCACCAGCCGGCCGGACGGTCGGCCCCGGCCCAGCGGCCGGTCGCCACGGCGGCGGCCCAGCGCGCGTAGGGGCCGGGGGACCCGCTCCGGTGGCTCCGAGTCGGCCTTCGGTGGCAGCCGCAGCGAGATCACCATGCCGACCAGGAAGATCAGCGATGCGACCCGTAGCGGCCACTGCGGCCCGAACCAGAACGCGGCCAACCCGATCGGTGCCACCAGCGCACCCGCGACAGTGCCGTAGACGCTCGCCCGGGCACCCACCTGGGACAGGCCGAGCCCTTCCGGCAGCAACCGGGGCACCGCCGCGGAGCGGGCCACGCCGTACGCCCGGGAGAGCGCGAGCACCCCGAACGCGGCCGGGTAGAGCCCGAATCCGTGGATGTAGTCGGAGATCAACCAGGCCAGGAAGGCGCGGCCGAGCATCGTCGCGGCCAGGGCGTAACGCCTGCCGTGCCGGAAGTGGTCCAGCAGCGGACCCACCACCGGGGCGAGCATCGCGAACGGCACCATGGTCACCAGCAGGTAGAGCGCGACCTTGCTGCGGGCCTCGCCGAGCGGCACGTTGAAGAAGATCGTGCCGGCCAGACCGATGGCGATCAGGGTGTCGCCGGCGCAGGAGAGCGCGTGCAGGTCGAACAGGCGAACCATGCCGACCTCGCCGCCGGCACCCCGGGCGCGGGCCCGGCCGGCCCGGCGGGTCACCCAGCGGCCGCTGCCCACCGAACCACGCAACAGCAGACGGATGGCGCGAATGCCGGTGCCGACGGTCCGCCCGAGGACGGAACGCCCGGAGCGGGAGTACGACGGCATGTGCACCATCCTCGCCCATCTGATCCGGGTACGCCGCACCACCGCTGGGAAAGGTTCCCCGGGAGTCCCTGTCACCCCTGCGGGGCGCATGGGGAACAATGGTCTGGTGACCAGGCCCGTCTCCACCCGTGCCGCCCGTCTCGACCAGGTCTGCGCCGCCGCCGTCGAGGTGGCCCGCGCCGGCATCACCGAGGTGGACGCCGACGATGTCGGCGACCACCTGCAGGTCGTTGCCGAGGGTGATCGGCTGGTCACCCACTACTTCGAATGTCGCCTCGCCGGCTACAACGGCTGGCGCTGGGCGGTCACCGTCACCCGGGTGCCGCGCAGCAAGACGGTGACCATCTGCGAGACGGTGCTGCTGCCCGGCCCGGACGCGCTGCTCGCACCCGGCTGGCTGCCCTGGCAGGAGCGGCTCAAGCCGGGCGACCTGGGGCCGGGTGACCTGCTCCCGACCTCGCCCGACGACGATCGACTGGTCCCCGGTTACCTGCTCTCCGACGACCCGGCGGTCGAGGAGACGGCCTGGGAGTTGGGCCTCGGGCGCGCCCGCGTGCTCTCCCGGGAGGGTCGCATCGACACGGCGCAGCGCTGGTACGAAGGTGACCACGGCCCCGCCGCGGCCATCTCGTCCGCCGCTCCGTCCGCCGCCCGCTGCGGCACCTGCGGCTTCTACCTGCCGCTGGCCGGTGCGATGCGGCAGGCCTTCGGGGCGTGCGGCAACTTCTACGCCCCCGACGACGGCCGGGTGGTGAGTGCCGACCACGGGTGCGGCGCCCACTCCGAGACGTTGATCGAGGCGGCCGAGACCGCTGTCGACGAGCTGCCCACTGTGTACGACGACAGCGCGGTGGAGGCCATGTCGGTCAGCCGGGCTCCGGGTTCGGTGGAGGCCGCTGAGCCGGCGGAGCCGTACGGACACTCCTGATCGTCCGCGCCGGAGTGCTCCGGCGCGGCGGCCAGCTCACCTCGCGCGGCGGCGGCGTCGGTTGGCGTCGTGCCGCATCATCACGGCGAGGCCCGGGAAGCCCCACAGGAAACCGGCGAGGCAGGTCCAGAGCCAGTTCTGGTGACCGTGGTCGGTCAGCCAGCCCCGGAAGAAGATCAGCAGGACCAGCCCGGCCACCGCCCACGCGATCAACCCGGCGAGGGCGAACGGCACCATCGGCGGATCCAGTGGTGCGGGCCGCGGTGGCTGCTCGTTCGGCATTCGGCAAGCGTACGGGATCTACTTCCCCTGCCCACCGACGATCTGGGACGATGCGCGCGACAACTGGAAGATCACCTGCGAGGACCTGATGGCCGTAGCGCCGCCCGAGAACGGCACACCTTCCAACCCCGCTCATCCGCGTAACGGTTTCGACCGGTTTTTCGAGATCTCCGCCCGTGGCTCGACGGTGAGCCGTGAGGTACGCGGTGGCCTGGCGACCTTCTTCACGATGGCGTACATCGTGGTGCTCAACCCGCTGATCCTGGGCGGCGCCGTCGACGGTGACGGCAAGAGCCTTCCGATTCCGGCGCTGGCTGCCGCGACCGCGCTGGTCGCCGGCCTGATGACCATCCTGATGGGTGTGGTCGGCCGGTTCCCGCTGGCGCTCGCCGCCGGTCTGGGTGTCAACGCCCTGGTGGCGTACGAGATCGCCCCCGAGATGACCTGGGCAGACGCGATGGGTCTGGTGGTGATCGAGGGTCTGATCATCGCGGTGCTGGTGCTGACCGGTCTGCGAACCGCTGTGTTCCGCTCGGTGCCGACCCAGATGAAGAGCGCGATCGGGGTCGGCATCGGTCTGTTCCTGACCATCATCGGCCTGGTGGACGCCGGCTTCGTCCGGCGCATCCCGGATGATGCCAACACCACGGTTCCGGTCAGCCTGGGCATCGGCGGCAAGCTGGTGAGCTGGCCGATGCTGGTCTTCGTGGTGGGCCTGCTGATCACGCTGGTGCTGGTGGTCCGTCGGGTGAAGGGCGCGATCCTGATCGGCATCCTCGCCTCGACGGTGCTGGCGGTGATCGTGGAGGCGATCGGCAACATCGGCCCGTCGTTCGTCAACGGTCAGCCCAACCCGAAGGGTTGGTCGCTGAACGTGCCGGAGCTGCCGACGTCGGTGGTCGACCTGCCGGACCTGTCGCTGCTCGGCAAGTTCAACGTGCTGGACTCGTGGGGTAGGGCCGGTTGGCTGGTCGTGCTGATGTTCATCTTCACGCTGTTGATCACGGACTTCTTCGACACCATGGGCACGATGGTCGCTGTCGGCCAGGAGGGCGGCCTGCTCGACGAGTCGGGCACCCCGCCGAAGGCCAAGGAGATCCTGCTCGTCGACTCGATCGCGGCGGCGGCCGGCGGTGCGGCCAGCACCTCCAGCAACACGTCGTACATCGAGAGCGCGGCCGGTGTCGCTGAGGGTGCGCGGACCGGCGTGGCCAACCTGGTCACCGGCGCGCTCTTCCTGCTCGCGATGTTCCTGGCGCCGCTGGTCGTGATCGTGCCGTTCGAGGCGGCGTCGACGGCCCTGGTGGTGGTCGGGTTCCTGATGATGACAGCGGTGCGGACGATCGACTGGTCCGACTACGAGATCGCCATTCCGGCGTTCCTCACCATCGTGCTGATGCCGTTCACCTACTCGATCTCCAACGGGATCGGCGCTGGTCTGATCACCTTCGTGGTGGTCAAGCTGGCGCGGGGCAAGGCCCGGGAGATCCACCCGTTGCTGTACGGGGTGGCCGCGCTCTTCGTGCTGTACTTCCTGCGTGGGCCGATCGAGTCCCTGGTGCTCTGAGGCGCGTCCGGGCGGGGAGTCGATCGAGATTCCCCGCCCGTACCATCTGAATCCCCTCGTGAGCCTGGTCATAACGGATGTCGTTAGCCATGCTCATTAGTTAAGCTAACTACTGTGACGGAGCGGACGGTGACGGCGGAACGCGTGCCACCGGCGCAGCTGGCTCCCCAGCTGCGTGATGCGATCACCCGACTCAACCGGCGGGTCCGACAGGCCCGACCGGTCGGCGACCTCACGGTCACCCAGGTCTCCGCGCTCACCAGCCTGCGGCTGGCGGGCGCGATGACACCCCGTGAGCTGGCCGATGTGGAGCGGGTGCAGCCGCCGACGATGACCAAGATCGTCGGAAAGTTGGAGGACCGCGGCCTCGTGCGGCGGACACCCCATCCGACCGACGGGCGGCAGGTCATCCTCGCGGCGACCGAAGGAGGGCAGGCCGTGCTCGACCAGTTCGAGCGGGCCCGCGACGAGTGGCTGGCCCACCGGCTGGCCGCACTCGACGAGGACGAACGGGAGACCCTGCAGAGGGCCGCCGAGATTCTTCAGCAGCTCGCTCGCGCCTGAGCCGCACCCGCGCCACCGGGTCCGTGCCGTCACGTGTCGATGACGCGTACGTCCGGAGGAGGCGCACCAAGAGTGCAGGCGAAGCTGAGCACGATGTTCCAGTCCCTACAGGTCCGCAACTACCGCCTCTTCGCATCCGGGCAGCTGATCAAGTTGATCGGCGTCTGGATGATGTTCATCGCCCAGGACTGGCTCGTCCTCGAGCTCTCCAACAACTCGGCGACAGCGCTCGGCGTGGTCACCGCCTGCCAGTTCACCCCGGTGCTCCTGCTCACCCTGCTCTCCGGCCGGCTCGCCGACCGGTACGACAAGCGGGTGCTGCTCTTCGCCGCCAACGCCTTCTGGAGCCTGCTGGCACTCGGCATGGCGGTGCTGGTCCTCACCGACCTGGTGCAGCTCTGGCACGTCTTCGCCTTCGCCGCGCTGCTCGGCACTGCCAACGCGGTGGAGACACCGGTCCGGCAGGCGTTCGTCTCCGAACTGGTCGGCACGCCGCTGCTGCCCAACGCGCTGTCGCTGAACGCCGCCGTGTTCAACTCCGCCCGGATCGTCGGCCCGGCCGTGGCCGGCCTGGCCATCGCCGCGTTCGACGTCGGCCCGGTCTTCCTCTTCACCGCCCTCAGCTCGGTCGCGCCCCTGGTCAATGTCGTCCGGATGCGGACGACCGAGCTGCACCGCGACGCCCTGCTGCCTCGCGACGAGCGGGCGTCCGCCCGGGTCGTCGACGGGCTGCGGTACGTGTGGCGCCGCCCCGACCTGCTGCTGCCAATGGCGATCATGTCGGTGATCGGCATGTCGCTGTTCAACTTCCAGCTCACCCTGGCCGCGTTGGCGAAGACCGTCTTCCACACCGGCGCCGCCTCCTTCGGCCTCTTCAGCACGGCGCTGGCCGTCGGCGCGCTCGGCGGTGCGCTCAGCGGCACCGGTCGCCGTAGCCGCCCGTCGGTGTGGCTGGTGCTCGGCGCGGCGATCGCCTGCGCCAGCTTCGGCACCCTGGTCGGCCTCTCCACTGCGTACTGGCTGGTCGTGGCGCTGCTGGTGCCCACCGGCTTCTGCATGGTCTTCTTCGCCCAGGCCGCCAACCAGCGGATCCAGATGGGCGTCGACGCGGCGTTCCGGGGACGGGTGATGGCCCTGTGGGTGCTGGTGTTCCTGGGCACCAACCCGGTCGGCGCGCCGCTGATCGGCTGGGTCGCGGAGCACTACGGTGCCGGTGCCAGCATCTGGATGGGTGGGCTCATCTCGCTGGCCGCCGCGGTGATCGCCCTCACCTGGCAGCTGCGCCACTCCGGTGCCCGGCTGCGGTTCCGGGTGCTGCCGATGCCCCGCTTCTACGTCACCTCCGCCGACTGCTGAGGTTTACCACCGGCACCGGCCGCGTCCGGTTGCGCGGATCGCGCGGATGCGGCGAAACCGGTGGCGGGGTGGCACGGTGGGGCTTAGCGTCGATACGTGGGAGTCGGACGCGCGCTGATGCTGGCCCTGGCGTTCCTCGCCGTGGCCACGCTGCCGGTGGCATTCGCCCTGATCTTCTGCTACGACGAGATCGTCGACCGGGTGGTCTGCGGCTGGTCCGAGTGGCGTGACCGCCGCCGGGAGAAGCGCACGATCGCCCGTCTCGACCGGGCCATCGAGGCCGACGCGCTGACCCGGGACATCGACCTCAGCGAGTTCGACAGCGTTGACCGCCGGCCGCTGGAGCAGCTCGCCGCCGACCTGCGCCGTCTCGGCGGTCAGCGGGTCGGCGGCAGCGGTCGCTCGATGGTCTGGCACAGCGCGTTGCTTCAGGCGTACGACGACAGGCTCCGCCTCGCCTGCCGCGCCCTCGGCATCGCCGAACACCTCGCCGAGCTGGAGGGCGTCGATCAGGAGATCGAGCGGGTCCGGGTGGAGGGCGTGCTGCACGCCGCCGGGCTGGCCCTCCCCGCGGCCCGGGCTGGGCTTCGGCAGCGGCACCGCTGATCGGCCGTACGCTGTGCGACTCTTCGTCGCGGTCCGTCCGTCCGTCGAGGCCGTCAATCATCTCGTCGCACAGGTCGCGCGCCTGCGCGTCGCCGCGGCGACCGCGGCTGGCATCAATGTCCGCCTCGCCGACCCGGCCGACCTGCACCTCACTCTGGCGTTCCTCGGTGCCGTCGAGTCTGCCCGGCTGGTCGAGGTGGACAGTGCGCTCGGTTTGGCCGCCGAGCGGTTCCGGGACGGCCGGGATGCCGTACCCCGGTTGAGCCTCGGTGGCGGTGGGCGGTTCGGCCGGGTCCGATCCACAGTGCTCTGGGTGGACCTGCGCGGGGAGGTCGAGGCGTTGCACGTGCTCGCCGGGCTGATCCGGTCCCGGCTGAGCCAGGGCCGGCTGCCGTACGACGAGAAGCCGTTTCGGCCCCACCTGACCGTCGCCCGGCCCGGCGACCGGATGGACCCGGCCGACGTCGAGGCCGACCGGGCCAGCCTGGACGGGTACGAAGGACCATCGTGGCCGGCATCGGAGCTGCTGCTGGTGCGCAGCCACCTCGGCGGCCGACCGCGTTACGAACGGATCGCCGCCTGGTCGCTGTGAGTCGGCGGCACGTCGCTGGTCGCGCTGGATGGCCTGCTGCGGAGAACCTCGCGGGCCTGTTCGGCCGCGCGGGTGATGCTCTCGCTGATGAAGTCGAGGAAGCGAGCGATGTTCTCCAGTCGGGCGGCGGCGGGGGTGTGCGCGCCGAGGAGGGCGACACCCTGGCGTGCGATCGCGACGAGATGGTCGTTGGCCCGAGCGCTGGCGATCGTCGCCTGGTAGAAGAGCTCGTCGTCGACCAGGTAGCGGTCGCGGCGGCGTTCGTCGCGTTCGCGGCGGACGAGGCTCTGGCCCTCCAGGAAGGTGATCGCCTTGGAGATCGACGCCGGGCTGACCTGGAGGCGCTGGGCGAGCTCGGACGCGGTGAGACTGCCGGAGTCGGTGAGGAACAAACTGGTCAACACCCGGGCCCCCATCTTGTTCAGGCCGGAGGCCATGAGGACCGTGGTGAACGACTCCTCGTAGTCGGCTGCCGCCTGGGCGTCGCGTCCGTCCTGTCGGGGGGCTGCCTCGGTGCCTCGGGAGGGGGCGGGCCTGCGCCGGTGGGCGCGGCGCTCGGTCGCGTGATGGGCCAGGTCGGCGCGGTAGCCGGTGGGACCGCCGTTGCGCATCACCTCCCGCGTGACAGTCGAGGTGGGACGGTCGAGGCGTCGGGCGATCTCGGCGTAGGGGAGGCTGTCGGCCAGCCCCAGCGCGATCTGCTGACGTTCCTGTCGGGTGAGCCTGCCTCCCGGCATCGCGATCTCCCTCGTGGTCCCCGTAGGGCGGTGGCCCCAGCCTCCACCACTATAGCGTTAACTCCCATGCCAATGCAACGCAGCAATCCGCGATGTTGCATTAGATTCTGGGTCGTTGCAACAAAGACACGGCTGTGAACAGCATAAATGCAGTCTCACTGCAACATGGGTGTTGCAGAATCTGGAAAGCAACGTAGCGTTTCCCACATAAGAAACAAGCGCCGACCTGGGAGAGCACGATGCAGACGTTCGCCACACCCGCCCCCATCTCCGCCGTCCTGGACATCCCCGCCGGACGCATCCAGCTCATCGCCGCGGACCGCGCCGACGCCACCGTCGAGGTCCTCCCGGCCGACCCCGCCAAGAGCAGCGACACGAGGGCCGCCGAGCAGACCACCGTCTCCTACGCCGACGGCGTCCTGCGCATCACGACCGCACCTCCCGTCAACAAGCTCTTCGGCCCCTCCGGCGCCCTGGAGGTCACCGTCCGGGTGCCCGCCGGCTCCCACGTCGAGGCCAGGGCCGCCAGCGCCGAGCTTCGGGGCGTCGGCCGCCTCGGCGACGTCGCCGTCGACGGGGCGTACCGGAGAATCAAGATTGACGAGGCAGCGAGTGTTCGCCTTACCGCGATCGACGGCGACGTCGAGGTCGGCCGGCTCAACGGCCCCGCCGAGATCAGCACCACCCGGGGTGACATCACTGTCGCCGAGGCCATGCGCGGCACTGTCGTCCTCCGCACCCAGTCCGGCGACATCTCGATCGCGGCGGCGGCCGGCGTCTCGGCCGCCCTTGACGCCGGCACCGGCCACGGCCGCGTCAGCAACGCCCTCAAGAACGACGGCACCGTCGAGCTCGACATCCACGCCAGCACCATGCAGGGCGACATCAACGCCCGCAGCCTCTGAGAAGGACGAATCGAGATGACTAACAACAGCGTGTCCTCGACCAGTTCGGCGTGGACCGGCATGGTGCCGGTCGACGACACGGCCCTGGCCGTCACCGACACCGGCGGCCCCGGCATCCCGGTGGTCTACCTCAACGGCCAGTTCGCCACCCAGGGCTACTGGCGGCGGGTCATCGCCGAGCTGGGCACCGAATTCCGGCACATCACCTACGACGAGCGGGCTCGCGGCAGGAAGTCGAAGCGCTCAGCCGACTACTCGTTCGAAGCGGCCGTCCGGGACGTCGATGCCGTTCTCGCCGCCCGGGGGGTGGCCCGGGCGGTGCTGGTGGGCTGGTCCTACGGAGCGGTGGTCGGAGCCCACTGGGCCAACCGGAACCCGGAGCGGGCCCTGGGCGCGGTCCTGGTCGACGGCGCGTTCCCGCACGACTGGCTCGACGAGGCCATGGCGCGGCGGATCCGCACGATGTTCCGACGGATGAACCTGTTCATGCCGCTGCTCCGCCCGACCGGCCTCACCCCACGGATGAACGCCGACCAGATGGCGGACAGCAACATCGAACTCGGCGAACTCTCCCGCGAGCGCGAACTGGGCCCGGTGCTGGACGCCATCAGTGTCCCGGTGCGGTACGTGGTCGCCTCGGGAACGTCCCTCGGTAGTCGCGGGGACGAACAGGAGCAGATCCGCGCCAGCCTCGACGCCGTGACCGCCCGCAACCCGCACATCACCATCGGGGCGAAGGTCGCCAGCAACCACGGTGCGATCCTCAAGAAGGACTTCCGCGCCGTCGCCGAGGCCGTACGCGGGGTCGCCGCCCCTCATCGCGAAGACGCCGGAGACAGTCGGTGAGATCCGAACGCACGCGTTGACGGGTGACGCACCGTCACCCGTCAACGCGAAGCGTCAGGAGGATTCGCGGGCGGCCGGGCCGCTGCCGAAGAGCACATCGTCCCAGCTCGGCAGCCGCTTGCGTGGCTTGCCGTTGGCGTCGGTGGACTCCCCGGAGGCCGCCGCGGCGGCCGTCCGTCGGGGTCGCAGCACCGCCAGCGACGGCACGGCCGGCACCTCCTTGGGCGCGTCCGAATCGTCGTCGAAGGCCGACCCCTGGCCGCCGCCGAGCATCGCGGCGGCACCCCCAGCGACGGGCCGCTGCCGAGGTGCGTCCGACCCGGCAAGAGCAGCCGGGGTACGCGGCTCAAGGCCACGACCCGACGAGCCGCCGAGCGGGCGGTCCAGGGAGGCGAGCAGCGCGTCCCGGCCAGCCCGGATCGGATCGCGGCCGGGGCGCGGGTGCTCGGACGCGGCAGGCAACCCGTGCCCACCACGGCTCGGCTCGCCACGTGACGGACCGGGCAGGGCGTGCCCCGTCCGCTCCGGTGCCGGCTCCTGACCGAGGATCGGCGTGGGCCGCTCGGCGCACAGGTACTGCGCCATGTCGTCGTGCGGCGTGACCACCTGCCGGGCCTTGTCCATGTCCCAGATGGCCTGCGCGGTGGCCTTGCCGGACGGCCAGGTGGCGATGATCCGCCAGGTGCCGTCGTCGCGTCGGTAGGCGTCCCAGGAAATCTTCTCGGTGTCGATGCCGTGCTGGCTCAGCCGACCGTTTACCACCTCGGCGAGCGGGGTGGGCTTCTCCGCGCCCTTGAGGCGGGTGCGACGGGCGTGCTGGGCGAGCATCGCCCGCTCCTGGAGCACCGGGCCGGCGTAGCGCAGCACCCGGTCGACAGGCACCCCGGCGATCCGGGCGACGTCCTCGGCGGACTCACCGGAACGGATGCGGGCCTGGATGTCCCGAGGAGACAGTGAGGGAATCGGATCGGCGGTGCTCGGTGCCACAGCGAGCGGCGGGGCACCCGGCTCGGGGTGCATCACGCCGGCGATGCGTTCGTCGATCGGCAGGGCGAGGAGTCGCCCCACCTCGTCGGCGAGCACCAGGGCCTGGCCGTCCTCGGAGAGGGCGACGAAGCGTACTGGGCGCATAGCGTTGCCTCCGTCCCGCTTCGCTGGCCGCACGCCACGAGTCGGCCACCCAGGCGTCTCGGACCACCGTACGCGCATCTGCCTCGGGGTGGGGGAAGCGACACCCCGCATGTCGTGACTGAGCTGCGGCGATGATCACGGTCGGTGTCCGTGGAGGCCCCAACGGACACCGACCGTGACGAACGTCAGAGTCGCTCGACCACGTAGTCGATGGACGCGGTGAGCGCCTCGACATCGGCGGGCTCGACGGCCGGGAACAGCGCCACTCGCAGCTGGTTGCGACCAAGCTTGCGGTAGGGCTCAGTGTCCACGATGCCGTTGGCGCGCAGCGCCTTGGCGATCGCCGTGGCGTCCACCGAGTCGGCGAAGTCGATGGTGGCGACCACGTTGGAGCGCAGCGTCGGGTCGGTGACGAACGGGGTGGCAACGCTGGACCGCTCGGCCCAGCCGTAGACCGCGGCGGCGCTCTCGGCGGTGCGCTTCGCCGCCCAGGACAGGCCGCCCTGCACGTTCATCCAGTCGGTCTGCTCGGCGGCCAGGAAGATGGTGGCCAACGCCGGGGTGTTGTAGGTCTGCTCCAGCCGCGAGTTGTCGATAGCGGTGACCAGGTCGAGGAAGGCGGGGATGTAGCGCCCGGACGCCTTGATCTCGGCGGCCCGGTCCAGTGCGGCCGGGGACATCAGAGCAAGCCAGAGACCGCCGTCGGAGCCGAAGCACTTCTGCGGAGCGAAGTAGTAGACGTCGGTCTCGCCGACGTTGACCTCCAGGCCACCCGCGCCGGAGGTCGCGTCGACAAGCAGCAGCGCGCCCTCGTCGGCCCCGGCCACCCGGCTGATCGGGACGGCCACACCTGTCGAGGTCTCGTTCTGCGGCGTCGCGTACGCGTCGACGCCGGACTCGGCGACCAGGGTCGGCGCGCTGCCCGCGTCGGACTTGCGCACTGTCGGCTCACCCAGGAACGGGGCGTCCTTGACCGACTTGGCGAACTTGGCGCCGAACTCGCCGAAGCTGGCGAACTGGGCCCGGTCGCGAATGAGGCCGAAGGTGGCGACCTCCCAGAACGCTGTGGTGCCGCCGTTGCCGATGATCACCTCGTAGCCCTCGGGCAGGGAGAAGAACTCGGCGATGCCGGAGCGCAGCCGGGCCACCTGGTCACGGACCGTCTTCTGCCGGTGCGAGGTGCCGAGGTAGGTGGTCGCTACCTCGGCGAGAGCGGACACCGCCGCCGGGCGGACCTTGGACGGGCCGCAGCCGAAGCGTCCATCGGCGGGCTTGATCTCATCGGGAATCCGGATGATCGGTGCGTCAGCCACGGTCTTGAAGATCCTTCCGCAAGGGCGAGGGCGGGCCCGGCGACACTGCCGGCCCTCATCCTCGCACCCGCACCGGACGGCGATGGGCGGGGTCCCGGCGGTCGGTCTGAGTCCTTCGCCACAGTCGGCTCCGGTCGCCGACGAGAAGGGCCCCTCCTCGACGCCCGGCGTCGGGGAGGGGCCCTTCCCTACCAGCTCAGACGCCGTGCGGGATGGCCGCCCAGCCCTCGACGTCGGACGGCTTGCGGGTCTCCGGGCCCATGTAGAGGGCGGACGGGCGGACCAGCCGCTGCAGGCGCTTCTGCTCCAGGATGTGCGCGCTCCAGCCGCCCATCCGCGCGCAGGTGAACATCGAGGTGAACATGTGCGCCGGCACCTCGGCGAAGTCCAGCACCACTGCCGACCAGAACTCGACGTTGGTGGCCAGCACCCGGTCCGGGCGGCGGGCCTGAAGCTCGGCGAGGGCGGCCTTCTCCAGCGCCTCGGCGATCTCGAAGCGTGGCGCGCCCAGCTCCTTGGCCGTACGCCGGAGCACTCGGGCGCGCGGGTCCTCGGCACGGTAGACGCGGTGGCCGAAGCCCATCAACCGCTCGCCCCGGTCGAGGACACCCTTGACGTAGCCCTCCGCGTCGCCGCTGCGCTCCACCGCCTCCAGCATGCTGAGCACCCGGGACGGGGCGCCGCCGTGCAGCGGGCCGGAGAGGGCGCCGATGCCCGACGAGATGCAGGCAGCCGCGTCCGCCCCGGTGGAGGCGACGATGCGAGCGGTGAAGGTGGAGGCGTTCAGACCGTGCTCGGCGGCCGAGATGAAGTACGCGTCGACGGCCTTGACGTGCCGGGGGTCGGGCTCGCCGCGCCAGCGCTTCATGAACCGCTCGACGATGGTCTGCGCCTTGTCGATCTCCTTCTGCGGCACCGCCGGCAGGCCGAGGCCGCGGGCGGACTGGGCGACGAAGGAGAGCGCGGTCACCGAGACCCGGGCGAGATCCTCACGGGCCTGCTCGTCGGAGATGTCCAGCAGTTGGTTGAGACCCCAGTACGGGGCCAGCATGGCGACCGCGGACTGCACGTCGACGCGGATGTCACCGGAGTGCACCGGCACCGGGAACGGCTCCGCCGGCGGCAGGCCCGGCCCGAACCGGCCGTCGACCAGCAGTGCCCACACGTTGCCGAACGACACCTGGCCGATCAGATCCTCGATGTCGACTCCGCGATAGCGCAGCGCACCGCCCTCACGGTCAGGTTCGGCGATCTCGGTCTCGAAGGCGACGACGCCCTCCAGCCCGGGTTTGAAATCGGCCATGTCGCTCTCCTGGATCTGGTCGGTGCGCCCGATCGCTCATCCGGCCCGATCGGCCGAGCGCCTTAGGCGACCCTCAGGGATGTGTTCGGAACATACTGCCTGCTGAGTAAGGGATACGCGACCCGCTGCGACTGTGCCGCACGCGACATCCCCGGACGCGCATTCTCCGCGCGGCTCAGTGAGACTGGGCAGGGCGGGCTGGTCAGCGCGGGAGGGTGCTGGCGGGGCCCGCGAAAAGGAGTGGGGACGTGACGGGTGACACACCCGCCCCGGCCGCGATGCGTAACGAGTACGCCGCGGACCTGGGCCTGACCGAGGCTGACCTGGCCGTCGACTGGCACACCCAGTTCGACGGCTGGTTCGCCGACGCGGTGGCCTTCGGGCTGCCCGAACCGAACGCCATGGTGGTGGGCACCGCCGACTCGGCCGGCCGGCCGAGCGGGCGGACGGTGCTGCTGAAGGGGTACGACCCGGAGGGCTTCGTCTTCTTCACCAACCACCTGTCGCGCAAGGGCGTCGAGACGACCGCCAACCCGTACGCCAGCCTGGTCTTTCCGTGGTTTCCCATGCAGCGTCAGGTGGTGGTCGCCGGACGGGTCGCGCCCGTCGACCGCGCCACGAGCGAGGCGTACTTCGCCAGCCGGCCGCGTGGCTCCCAACTGGGTGCCTGGGCCAGCCCGCAGTCGCAGGTGGTGTCGGGTCGGGCGGCGTTGGAGCAGCGGTACCAGGAGGTGGCCGAGCGCTTCGCCGACCAGGCGGAGATCCCGACCCCGTCGCACTGGGGCGGGCTGCGGGTCCAACCCGAGTCGGTGGAGTTCTGGCAGGGGCGGGCCGGCCGGTTGCACGACCGGCTCCGCTTCCGCCGCCTCGACCAGGGTGACTGGGTCGTCGAGCGGTTGGCGCCGTGACGGGTGTGCGGGAGACCCGGCCGCGCGCAGCGCGCCGCTGGGCGATCGACGTGCGTCCGCTGCGGGTTCCGGCGTACCGCCGGCTCTGGCTCGGCAACACGGTGGCGATGTTCGGCTTCCAGTTCACCGCCGTCGCGGTGCCGGTGGAGATGTACGCCCTGACCCGGGACTCGTTCTGGGTGGGCCTGCTGGGTGTGGCTGCCTTCGTGCCGTTGCTGGTCTTCGGGCTCTGGGGCGGCGCGGTCGCCGACGCCCGTGACCGGCGTGCGGTGCTGCTCGGCGGCTCATTGTTGCTCTGGGCATCCACTCTCGGGCTGCTGCTCCAGGCGGTGCTGGACGTGGGCAGCCCGGTGCTGCTGCTGGCGTTGATGGCGTTGCAATCGGTGGCGTTCGCGATCAGCTCCCCGGCCCGCAGCGCCATGCTGCCCCGGCTGGTGCCGGACGACCTGGTGGCGTCCGCCACCACCCTGAACTACACGACCTTCACCGCAGCCTCGGTCGCCGGCCCGCTCGCCGCCGGCCTGATCCTCTCCGCCTCGCCGGACACCACTGTGGTCCTGCCGATCGCCTACGGGCTGGACGCGGTGCTGTTCACCGCGATGCTCTGGGCCGCGCTGCGGTTGCCCTCGCTCCCGCCCGAGCCCACCGCCGACGGTCAGGCCCGGCGTGCCGGTCTGGCCAGCGTCGTCGACGGGTTCCGCTACCTGGCCACCACCCCGGTCCTGCTGCTGTCCTTCGGGGTGGACCTGATCGCGATGATCCTCGCCATGCCACGGGCCCTCTTCCCGGAGATCGCGCACGAGCGGTTCGGCGGCGGTGGCTCGGTCGGTCTGCTCTACAGCGCCATCGCGATCGGCTCGATGATCGGTGGGCTGACCTCCGGCTGGATCGGCCGGCTCCGCCGCCAAGGGCTCGGCCTGGTGCTCGCGGTGGTCGGCTGGGGCCTGGCGATCGCCGCGGCCGGGTTGGCCCACCAGCTCTGGTTGATGGTCGTGCTGCTCGCCGTGGCCGGCGCCGCCGACCTGATCAGCGCGGTGCTGCGTCAGTCGATGCTGCTGGTCTACGCACCGGACCGGATGCGCGGCCGACTCCAGGGCGTGAACACGGTAGTGGTGGCGGGTGGCCCACGCCTGGGCGACCTGCGCGCCGGCACCATGGCCGCCGGGTTCGGTGGCGGGGTGGCCTGGGTGGCCGGCGGGCTCGCCTCCGCGGTGCTCGTGGTGGTGCTCGCTGTCGCGTTCCCGGCGCTGCTGCGCTACCGGGCGGCGACGGCATCGAGCGACAACCGGACCTGACCGGTTAGTGTCGCCGGCATGGAAAGCCCCGATCCGCGCCCGTTCTCCGGCGCCCAGTGGACCATCTCCGCCGCCGGCCACGAGGCCGTCATCGTGGAGGTCGGCGGTGGGCTCCGGACGTACCGGCACGACGGTGTCGACCTGCTCGACGGGTACCAGACCGACGAGGTCTGCCCCGGTTGCACAGGGCAGGTGCTGGCACCCTGGCCGAACCGGATCCGCGACGGTCGCTACTCGTTCGACGGGCGGACGCACCAGCTTTCGCTGACCGAGCCGGAGCGGCACGTTGCCATCCACGGGTTGGTCAACTGGGTGCCGTGGCAGTTGCTGGAGCAGTCGGCGGACGCCGTGACGGTCGGCTACGACCTGCCGCCGCAGCCCGGCTACCCGTGGCCGCTGCGGCTGCGGAGCCGGTGGAGCGTCGACGCGGACGGGCTGCGCGCCGAGCACGAGGTGACGAACATCGGCGGGGAGTTGGCCCCGTTCGGCTTCTCCGTGCACCCGTACCTGCAACTGCCGGGCGTCGCTGTGGACGACCTGGTGCTGCGGCTGCCCACCCGGAGCCGGGTGCTGGTGGACGGTCGGCTTCTGCCGGTGGGGGTGACCCCGGTGGCCGGCACCGAGTACGACTGGACCAGCCCCCGCCGCATCGGTGCGGCCGTGCTGGACTCCTGCTTCGGCGAGGTGATCTCCGACGCCGACGGCGGTTCGTCGGTGAGCCTCGCCGCGCCGGACGGTTCGGCCGCTGTGAGCATCTGGGCGGACGCCGAGTTCGGCTGGTGGCAGGTGTTCACCGGGGACGCCCTCACCGGCGAGCGGCACCGCCGCTCGGTGGCGGTCGAGCCGATGACCTGCCCGCCGGACGCGTTCCGGTCGGGCAAGGACCTGCTCACCCTCAAGCCCGGCACGACCTGGCGAGGTGCCTGGGGCATCCGCCCCGGCGCCTGATGGAGTTCGCCGAGGTCGTCCGCCGACGGCGGATGGTGCGCAACTACGACCCGGACCGCCCGGTCCCGCCCGACGTGGTGGACCGGTTGCTCGACCACGCGGTCCGCGCGCCGTCGGCCGGCTTCGCCCAGGGCTGGGGTTTCCTGGTGTTGGAGGAGCTGGCCGATCGGGATCGGTTCTGGGCCGCCACCACCCCCGATGGCGGTGGGCGGGAGCGCTGGCTCGCGGGCATGCGCCGGGCACCCCTGATCGTGGTGCCGCACGCCAACGAGTCGGCCTACCTGCGGCGGTACGCGGAGCCGGACAAGGGCTGGACGGATCAGTCCACGGACCGCTGGCCGGTGCCGTACTGGCACGTGGACGCCGGATTCGCGGCGTTGCTGATGCTGCTCACCGCTGTGGACGAGGGGCTCGGGGCGTGCTTCTTCGGGATTCCGCCGCAGCGGCTCGCCGCCTACCGGGACGCGTTCGGCGTGCCGGTGGAGTACCAACCCATCGGAGCCGTCACAATCGGTTACCGCGCGGCTGACCATCGGTCACCATCGTTGCGCCGTGGACGCCGTCCGATGGACGAGGTCGTGCGACGAGGCCGGTGGAACTGACGCGGACGTCCCGTTCGTCCGGTTGAGGATCGGACGAGCGATAGCGAAACTGACATCAGGGAGCAGAACGTAGCGTGCGCTGGGCCGCTAGGCTGGCACGGTCATCGGTGCCGCGCCGCGCGGTGCCCGCCGCGGCCCGGCTCGGCGCCGTCGGTCGGCCCGGCCACGGGGAGGGGAGCGTGCCGTCGTGATCTTCAGAGCGGTCCGGGACGGGCGTCCCTATCCGGAGCACAATCTGACGCTCAAGCAGTGGGCGGAGATCCCGCCGAGGCCACTGCGCCTGGATCAGATGATCACCACCAAGCGTGAGTTGGCGCTGGACAAGCTCCTCGCCGAGGATTCCACCTTCTACGGTGACCTCTTTCCGCACGTCGTGCAGTGGAACGGCGGGCTCTACCTGGAGGACGGGCTGCACCGGGCGCTGCGCGCAGCCCTCCAGCAGCGCAACCAGATCCACGCGCGGGTGCTGGTGCTCTCCGAGCCGATCGAGTGACGAGCCCTTCTTTCCCGAGCTGAACCTTCGTTAGGGTGGCGTCCATGACCGCTGCGCTGGACCTGCTCGACCTGGACCCGTCGCTCAGCGAGGAGGAGCGGCAGATCCGCGACGTCGTCCGCCAACTCGTCGACGACCGGGTGCGACCCCACGTCGCCGACTGGTACGAGGACGGCACGGTGCCCGCCCGGGAGTTGGCCCGCGAGTTCGGCAAGCTCGGCCTGCTCGGCATGCACCTGACCGGCTACGGCTGCGCCGGCGCCTCCGCTGTCGCCTACGGGCTGGCCTGCCAGGAGTTGGAAGCCGGCGACTCCGGCCTCCGCTCCCTGGTCTCGGTGCAGGGATCGCTCGCCATGTACGCCATCTGGCGCTACGGCAGCGAGGAGCAGAAGCAACGGTGGCTGCCGTCGATGGCCACCGGTGAGGCGATCGGCTGCTTCGGTCTGACCGAGCCGGATCACGGCTCCGACCCCGCCTCGATGGCCACCCGGGCCCGCCGCGACGGCGACGACTGGGTGCTCACCGGCGGGAAGATGTGGATCACCAACGCCCCGATCGCGGACGTCGCGGTGATCTGGGCGCGCACCGACGAGGGCGTACGGGGTTTCGCCGTACCCATGGACACCCCCGGCGTCACGGCCCGGGAGATCCGCCGCAAGATGTCGCTGCGCGCGTCGGTGACCGGCGAGATCGTGCTCGACGACGTCCGGCTCCCGGCCGACGCCCAACTGCCCGAGGCGGTCGGGCTGAAGGCGCCGCTGAGCTGCCTCACCGAGGCCCGCTACGGCATCGTCTGGGGCGCGGTCGGCGCGGCCCGCGACTGCCTGGAAACCACACTGGCGTACGCGGGCACCCGCACCCAGTTCGGTCGCCCCCTGGCCGGCTTTCAGCTCACCCAGGCCAAGCTCGCCGACATGGCCGTCGAGTTGGTGAAGGGGCAACTGCTCGCGCTGCACCTGGGCCGGCTCGCCGACGCCCGGCGGCTGCGGCCCGAGCAGGTCAGCGTGGGCAAGCTGAACAACGTGCGGGAGGCGCTGGCCATCGCCCGGCAGTGCCGCACGATCCTCGGTGCCAACGGCGTCTCCGGTGAGTACCCGGTGATGCGGCACGCCAACAACCTGGAGAGCGTGCTGACCTACGAGGGCACCTCCGAGATCCACCAACTGGTCATCGGGCAGCGGCTCACCGGGCTCTCCGCGTTCGCCTGACCTGCCCTTTTGTCGCTTCCTGGCGCTCGCCGCGCGACTGTCGTATCGGGGCCGTACCGTCATTGACAGACGACTTGTCTGACGAGGACGGTGAGCGTGATGGCCCGCGACGCTGGCAGCAACGAGCCCACGAGAGAGTTCCCCGGTTACCCGACCGGTGACGATCTCAAGGCGCGGTCGACCGCGACACCCGAGTGGACCGCTGATGCGCCGGGTGGTCCCGGCGAGCCGGCCGGTCCCGCTGGCCCCGGTGGGCCTGGAGGTCCCGGTGGTCCCACGAGCGGTGGCGATGGCCCCGTCGGTGGCGGTGGCGGTGGGGCGGCCCGAGGCCTGCTCCTGCTGCTCGGCGCCGCCGCGCTGGCCGTTGTCGCGCTGCTCGGCATTCAGGCGACCGGGATCCTGCCGGAGTTCCGCAACCCGTTCGCCAAGGAGCAGACCGACCGCAGTCAGCCACCGCTGCTGAAGTCGATCCAGGACCTCAGCCGCTACGTGGCGGCGGAAGGCAACTTCCAGGTGGTGGTCGACACGCAGAACGACCGGCGCAACGTTCCGGACTTCCTGCTCAACGAGCGCACCCTGTTCGTCGGGGCCGGCAGCATCGAGGCGTACGTCGACTTCACCAAGATCGGTGAGGGTGCCGTCGTCCAGTCCGCCGACGGCAAGTCCGTCGAGATCAAGCTGCCCGCGCCGCAGCTCGGTGAGACAAACCTCGACATGGAGAAGAGCTACGTCTTCGCCGAGCAGCGCGGTCTGCTCAACCGACTCGGTGACCTGGTCGGCAACGACCCCAACCGGCAGCAGCAGGTCTACCAGCTCGCCGAGGAGCGGATCACCGCCGCCGCCCGGGACAGCGGGCTCTCGGCCCGAGCCGAGGAGAACACCCGCAAGATGCTGGAGGGGCTGCTCCGCTCCCTCGGCTACCAGCAGATCACTGTCACCTACATAGCCCCCTGACCTGCGTCCCGTACGCCGAAGCGCCCGCACCGACTTCCGTCGGAGCGGGCGCTTCCGTGTGGGGGCCTGCGGCCCCGATCCGCTGCCGGACCTGAGATGCCAGGGCCGTCGCGACACGAGCAATCTTGGACAGTTCCCGCCCTGCTGACGGAAACCGTCCAAGTTCTGCGCTTACGTCAGGTGCGGCGGGCGGGTCAGTGGCCGGTGGAGGCGAGGTAGCGGTCCTCGTTCGGCATCAGCACCCACAGGATCAGGTAGACGATCACCTGCGTGCCGGGCAGCAGCAGCGACAGCAGGAACAGCAGCCGGACCATTCCGGCCGACATGCCGAACCGCCGTCCGAGGCCGGCGCAGACACCGGCGATCATGCGCCCCTCGCGGGGCCGGACCAGTTTGCGACTCATCGTCGTACTCCCACTCTGCGGCGGTGCGCCGCGTCTGCAATCCACGGTAGAAAGGGATGGCCACCTCGCCCTCGGTCCCGAGGAGGAGCGGCAACCAGTGGACCCGTAGGTGCTTTACCCGGGCAGCCCCCCGCTGACGCCTCCCCGCAGCGCCCCGCCCACCGCGGGGCGGCGCCGGGCGGGAGACGGTGATCGGGTGTTCACGTCCCGGACCGGGTGGCCGGTGAGCTGGGCGGGTAGGCTGGCTGATCGGCCTTCCACACCCCGGAGGGCCGGCACCCCATACCCCGGACGGTCACGAGCGGGGCCGCCAGATCGGCGGTCACGACCCGGCCGGGTCCCGTACGCCGGGACGACGGCGAGGAAGCGCAGCCATGATCAGTGTTTTCGACCTCTTCAGCGTCGGTATCGGGCCGTCCAGCTCACACACTGTGGGGCCGATGCGGGCCGCGCGGACGTTCGTCGGCGGGCTGAAGGCCGACGGGCTGCTCAGCGACACGGCGCGGGTGCAGGCCGAGCTGTTCGGCTCACTGGGTGCCACCGGGCACGGCCACGGCAGCGGTCCGGCGGTGCTGCTCGGGCTGGCCGGCGAGTCGCCGGAGACTGTCGACACGGACACCGTCGGGCCTCGGGTTGAGCGGATCCGGGCCGAGCGGCGGATCAACATCCTCGACGCGCACGAGATCGACTTTGACCCGGATCGGGACCTGACGCTGCACCGCCGCCGGTCGTTGCCGTACCACCCGAACGGGATGACCTTCGTGGCGTACGACCGGTCCGGCGCCGTGCTGCGCAGCCGCACCTACTACTCCGTCGGTGGCGGGTTCGTGGTGGACGAGGCGGCGGCCGGGGCGGACCGGATCAAGCCGGACAGCACAGCGGTGCGGTACCCCTTCCTGACCGGGGCGCAACTCCTCGACGTCACCACCCGCACCGGGCTGTCGATCAGCGAGGTGATGCTGGCCAACGAGCGCTCCTGGCGCAGCGAGGCGGACATCCGGGCCGGTCTGCTGGAGATCTGGCGGGTGATGCAGGAGTGCGTGCAGCGCGGCTGCGAGCGGGACGGCGTACTCCCTGGGGGGTTGAAGGTTCGGCGGCGCGCGGCGGAGCTGCGGCGCGGTCTGGAGGCGGAGGCCGGGTCGGCCGACCCGCTGCACGTGATGGACTGGGTGACCCTGTTCGCGCTCGCTGTCAACGAGGAGAACGCCGCGGGCGGCCGGGTGGTCACCGCGCCGACCAACGGCGCGGCCGGGATCATTCCGGCGGTGCTGCACTACTACACCCGGTTCGTGCCGGACGCCGATGACGAGGGTGTGGTGCGGTTCCTGCTGACGGCGGGGGCGATCGGTGTGTTGTTCAAGGAGAACGCGTCGATCTCGGGCGCCGAGGTGGGCTGCCAGGGTGAGGTCGGTTCGGCGTGCTCGATGGCGGCGGCGGGGCTGGCCGAGGCGCTCGGTGGCACGCCTGAGCAGGTGGAGAACGCGGCCGAGATCGGGATGGAGCACAACCTCGGGTTGACCTGTGACCCGGTGGGTGGCCTGGTGCAGATCCCCTGCATCGAGCGGAACGCGGTGGCTAGCATCAAGGCGATCACGGCCGCCCGGCTGGCGCTGCGCGGCGACGGGGTGCACAAGGTGTCGCTGGACAAGGTCATCAAGACCATGCGGGAGACGGGCGCCGACATGAAGGTCAAGTACAAGGAGACGGCGCGTGGCGGTTTGGCCGTCAACGTGATCGAGTGCTGAGTCCGGTCGATTCGGGGCAATCGTTCACCGACTGCTAACCTGTCGTCCGTTTCAGGAGGCGGGAGGCTCGCGGTGACCTCTGGCGTCGCGGCGTTGTGGTCGCACCGCAACTCGCTGCGCATCCTGGTCAGGCGGGATCTCGCGGTCAAGTACCAGCAGTCGGTGCTGGGTTACTTCTGGTCGTTGAT
This sequence comes from Micromonospora hortensis, assembly GCF_022230935.1. Classification (NCBI taxonomy): domain Bacteria; kingdom Bacillati; phylum Actinomycetota; class Actinomycetes; order Micromonosporales; family Micromonosporaceae; genus Micromonospora; species Micromonospora hortensis. The sequence goes on along the minus strand of NZ_JAKKFE010000011.1, from coordinate 290,880 downwards.
CGAGCCGCTCGGCATGGGCGCCATCTACTGGTTCGTCTTCGGGGTGCTCTACTCCTCCGACACCGGTCGGCACCTCGGTGAGGCGGCCGCGTCGTACCCGTTGTTCCTGATCACCGGCATCTTCGCCTGGATGTGGACCAGCTCGGCGCTGAGCGAGGCGACGAACGCGCTGACCGGCCAGTCGCGGCTGATCACCACGATGAACGTGCCGCGCCAGGTCTTTCCGATCGGCCGGGTCACCGGCCGGTTCGCCGAGTACGCGGCCGGTCTGCCGATCCTGATCGCCATCGCGGTGATCTACGCGGTGCACGGTCGGATCCACACCGGTTGGTCGCTGCTCTCCCTGCCGCTGGCGGTGGCCGTCCAGGCCGTCCTGTTGACCGGGCTCGCCCTGCTGCTGTCCGCGTGGAACGTGCTGATGCGCGACGTGGAACGGCTGATGCGGCTGATCATCCGGGTGCTGTTCTACGCCACGCCGATCATCTATCCGCTCAGCCTGGTTCGGGAGTCGGGGCTGCCCGGCTGGTTGAAGGTGGTGTACGAGCTGAACCCGCTGGTCGGGATCTTCCAGCTGCACCACGCGATCTGGTATCCGGACGAGTTTCCGGACGCTCGGCTGCTCACCACCACGATCGTCGGCAGCGTGCTGGTGCTGGCCGCCGGTTGGTGGTCGTTCCGCCGGTTGGAGCCCGCCGTGCTCAAGGAGCTCTGAGGTGGCCGCGCCGATCATCGAGGCCGACGGCCTGGGCATTCGGTTCGTCCGCAACCGTCGCCGCCAGCTACGGCTACGGGAGTTGTTCATCCACCGGGGCGCCCGTGGCGCGTTGCCCGGCCAGTTCTGGCCGTTGCGGGACGTGTCGTTCACCATCGAGCCCGGCGAGACGGTCGGCGTGATCGGGCGCAACGGCACGGGCAAGAGCACACTGCTGCGGCTGATCGCCGGGGTGCTCATCCCCGACGAGGGCGGCATCCGGGTGCACGGCGCGGTGGCGCCGTTGCTGGAGTTGTCCGCCGGTTTCTCCAACGACCTGACCGGGCGGGAGAACCTGCACCTGGTCGGTGGGCTGCACGGACTGTCGACGAGCTACCTGAAGCGGCACTTCGACGAGATCGTCGAGTTCGCCGGTGAGCAGGTGGAACGGGCCATCGACACGTCGGTGCGGCACTACTCGTCGGGGATGAAGGTGCGGCTGGGCTTCGCGATCATCTCGCACCTGCCGCACCCGATCCTGCTGATGGACGAGGTGACCGCGGTCGGGGACGCGGAGTTCCGCAAGAAGTGTTACGCGACTATTGATCGTCTGCTCGGGGAGGGGCGCACGCTGGTGCTGGTGTCACACAACGAAAAGGACCTGACCCGGTTCTGCCGTCGGGGGTTGTACCTCGACGCGGGCCGGTTGACGCTCGACGGCACCATCGCCGAGGCGCTCGACGCGTACCACGCCGCGGTTCCGCGGTGACGCTCGCGATCGTGCTCGCCGCCGGGACACCCGCGGCGGGCCTGACCACGGCGACCGGTGAGCCGCTGGCCGACCGGCTGGCCGCCCAGTTGCGCCTGGCCGGGGCGGACGAGGTGCGCTTCGCCGCCAACCTCGACGAGCTGTCCGACCTGGTCACCAGGGCGACCGCCCCGGTGCTGATCACCGGCACGGACCTGGTCGCGCACACCGCCGTACTGCGGCACCTGGCCACCAGCCCGGTGGGCCCCACTGTCGCGCTGGTCCTCGGCGACCCGCCGGTGCCCGGTCGGACCGCGGTGCGCGAGGAGCGCGGCCAGGTGGTCGACGCCGGCGCGTTGGACGCCCTCGACGGGGCCGCCACCGGCGTGTTCGGCGGCGCGCTGCGGGTCGGCGTGGACGACCTGCCGAACCTCGCGGCCGCCGCCCGTGCCGCCGCGTCCGGGATGCTTCCCGTCGCCGCCCCGATCGGCCCGGCCGGCGACGTGGCGCCGCTGCCGGCGACCGGCGGAACCGGCTCCGGAGGGTCGGTAGCGGCCGGTGGCCCCGGGTCCGCCGTGGACCGGATCTTCGCGGGTCTCGCGGCGCTCGGCACCCTGATCTTCGCCCAGCGGGTACGCCTGCTCGTCGCCCACCGGGTCGAGGACCAGGCCGGGCTGACCGCTGCCGAGACGGCGGTGACCGCTGTCGACGAGGACCGGGCCGAGCTGCGGCTGTCGGTGAAGGAGAAGGACGACTTCTTCTCCACCTACTTCGTCAGCACCTGGTCGCCGTACGTGGTCCGGCTCTCGGCCCGGCTCCGGCTCACCCCGACCGGGGTGACGGTGATCTCGGTGCTGTTCGCGTTGGGCGCGGCGGTGCTGTTCGGGGTCGGTGGGCGGCCCGCGCTGGTCGGTGGCGCGGTGCTGCTCTACCTGGGTTTCGTGCTGGACTGCGTCGACGGCCAGCTGGCCCGCTACACCCGGCACTTCAGCGCCTGGGGTGGCTGGTTGGACACGATGGCGGACCGGGCCAAGGAGTACCTGGTCTACGCCGGGCTGGGCTTCGGGGTGAGCCACGCCGGGCTGGGCAACGGGTGGGCGCTCGCGATCGCCGCGATGACGTTGCAGACCGTCCGGCACATGACCGACACCTGGTACGGGGTGCTGCACGACGAGGCGGCGCGTCGGCCGCGTACGGCGACGAACGCCGGCGGCGGGATCGGTGACCGGCTCAACGCGGCGTCGACCCGGGTGCAGGCGGACACCGGCTCGCTGTCGTACTGGCTGAAGCGGACAGTGGTCTTCCCGATCGGTGAGCGGTGGGCGTTGATCGCGCTGACAGTGGCGCTGTTCAACCCGCTGGTCAGCCTGATCGCCGTGCTGGTCTGGGGGGTGCTGGCGTTCGCGTACACCGGGGCGCTGCGGACGCTGCGGGCCCGCTGGATGTGGGTGCCCGTGCTGGACACTGTCGACGCCACCCTGCACCGCGACGACGGGCCGCTGGCCCGCTGGTTGCCTGTGGTCCGCCCGATGGGGCCGCTGACCCTGGCGGTGATCGCCGCGCTCGGCCCGGCGGTGCTGCTGGTCGGGGCGCTGCTCAGCGACGCGCCCGAAGGGCTGCGTTGGGCGGTGCCGGTGGCGCTGCTGGTGTTGCTGGTCGGAGGGCTGGGCGCCGGGGCGGCGCACAACGGTCCGCTGGACTGGCTGGTGCCCGCCGCGTTGCGGGCCGCCGAGTACCTGTTCGCCATCGCGGTCGGGGTGGTCGGCGAGGCGCCCGGCTGGCTGATCTTCGGGTACGTCTTCGTGCTCACCGTGCACCACTACGACCTGACCGCCCGGCTGGAGAAGCGACAGGTGGCACCGCCCCTGCACGCGGCGACGCTGGGCTGGGAGGGGCGCTCGGTGCTGCTGGCCCTCGCGGCGATCGCCGGTATTGCGGGTATCGGACTGGCTACACTCGGTGCGTACCTTCTCGTGGTTTTCGTGGTGAGCGTCGTCCTGGCCTGGTTCGTGCGACCGGCCCGTAGCGCGCGGGCGTCGGTGGCGCCGGCGGGCGCTGGAGGTGCCGCGCCGCGCTGACGGAGGGCGGCCGGATGACTCTGATCAGCTTCGTGGTGCCGGCCTTCCGGGTGCAGGGATACCTGCGGGAATGCCTGGACTCCATCCTCGGTCAGCCGGAGACCGACATCGAGGTGATCGCCGTCGACGACTGCTCGCCGGACGCCAGCGGCGACATCATCGACGAGTACGCGGCCCGCGACCAGCGGGTGCACTCGGTCCGGCTGTCGGAGAACGTCGGCCTCGGTCCGGCCCGGAACATCGGGCTGGACCGGGCCGTCGGCGAGTACGTGTGGTTCCTCGACGGCGACGACTGGCTGGCTCCGGAGTGCCTGACCGAGGTCGCCGAACGGTTGCGGGTCACTCGCCCGGACGTCCTGCTGGTCGACCACGTGCGCACCCACTGGAACGACACCGCCACCCGCAGCGCGATGGCCGAGGTGTTTCCGGAGTCGCCGGGCCCGGGCACCTTCCGCCTGCGGGACCGGCCGCAGGCGATGCACCTGCTGCACACCGCGTGGAACAGGCTGGTCCGTCGGGAGTTCCTCGCCGACCTGGGGCTTCGCTTCGCGCCCGGCTGGTACGAGGACGTCTCGTTCAGCTACCCGGTGCTGATGGCAGCGCACCGGATCGGCGTACTGGACCTGGTCTGCGTCAACTACCGCCAACGCCGCGCCGGCGCGATCACCCGGACCCGGGGTGACCGGCACTTCGAGGTCTTCCCGCAGTGGCACCGCGTCTTCCACCTGATGGATTCGTGGGGGTCGGCGACGGAGGCCCTGCGGCCGGCGGTCTTCGAACGGATGATCTGGCACTACCTGACAGTGCTCGGCAACGGTCAGCGGATCGCGCCGGAGCTGCGGGAGGCGTTCTTCGCGCAGATCACCGCCGACTACGAGCGTTGGCTGCCGGCCGGCGGCTACCCGGTACCGGACGGGGTCGAGGGGATCAAGCACAAGCTGGTCGCCTCCGGCCGGTGGCGCACCTTCAGCGCGTTGCGGGCCGCCAGCCGGGCCCGCGACGCCGCCCGCCGGCGGGCCCGCACCGCGCGCCGCACTGTCGGCCCGGTCGCCCGGCGCGGTGCCCGGCTGACCCGGGACGGGCTGCTGCGCGAGTACTACCGGGCTGAGTTGCGGCGGCCGGTCGACCCGACGCTCGCGGTGTACGCGGCGTACTGGTACCGGGGTTACTCCTGCAACCCGGCGGCCATCTACGAGGTCGCCCGCCGGTTGGCGCCGGGGGTGCGCGGGGTGTGGGTGGTCCGCCGGGACCGGGTGGACACCGTGCCGGCCGGAGTGGAGTACGTGGTGGCCGGCACGCCGGCGTACTACCGGGTGCTCGCCCGCGCCCGGTGGCTGGTCAACAACGTCAACTTTCCGGACTTCGTCCGTAAGCGGCCGGAACAGGTGCACGTGCAGACCCACCACGGCACGCCGGTCAAGGTGATGGGGCTGGATCAGCAGCGCTACCCGATCGGCGCGGGCCGGATGGACTTCGCCGGGCTGCTGCGCCGGGTGGACCGCTGGGACTACAGCGTCAGCGCCAACAGCTTCTCCACCCAGATGTGGGACCGGGCGTACCCGGCCACGTACACCACGCTGGAGGTGGGGTACCCGCGCAACGACCGCCTGGTCACGGCCAGCCCGGACGAGGTGCGCCGACTCCGTGCGACGTTCGGCCTCGACCCCGACGAGCAGGTCGTCCTGTACGCCCCGACGCACCGTGAGCACCTGCCCGGCTACCGGCCGCCGTTCGACCCGGACCGGTTCGTCCAGGCGCTGGGTGACTCCGGCCGGTTGCTGATGCGCAGCCACTACTTCCACGACCGTGATCGACGTCCCGGCCAGCCGAGGGACTGGGAGAGGGTTCGTGACGTCAGCGGCCATCAACGGGTGGAGGATCTCTACCTGGTGGCGGATGTGCTGGTCACCGACTACTCGTCGGCCATGTTCGACTATGCGGTGTTGGACCGGCCGATAGTGCTCTACACCCCGGACTGGGAGGCGTACCGGCTGGCCCGGGGTGTCTACTTCGACGTCACCGCCGAACCGCCGGGCGCGGTGGCCTCCACTTTCGCCGATCTGCTCGACCTGTTCCGTACCGACGGTGTGCGCTCGGACGCGGCGACCAAGGCCCGCGAGCATTTCCGGGCCCGGTTCTGCACGTTGGACGACGGCCGGGCGGCGGAGCGGGTGGTGCGGCAGGTGTTCCTCGGGGAGCCGGGCGAGCGGTCCACGCGCTGCTGATCGCGGCTTCTGTCGTGTAATAGCAGTGTCATCGATCGAACATGAGACGTTTACCCGATGTCACAAACCCATGATCCTGGTCACAGTCTTGTGGGGTTCGGTCGACGCGCGCTGGGGGGGAAGACGGTGAGCACCGTCACGCTCAAGGATGTGACCAAGGTTTTCCGAGATGGCACGCTGGCCGTCGACAGCATCAACCTGGATGTGAACGACGGCGAGTTCATGGTGCTGCTTGGGCCGTCCGGGTGCGGCAAGTCGACAGTGCTGCGAATGATCGCCGGGTTGGAGGAGCCGACCACCGGCGCGGTCATGCTCGACGGGGAGGTGGCGAACGACCTGCCCCCACGGGACCGCAGGATCGCCATGGTCTTCCAGGACTTCGCCCTCTACCCGCACATGAGCGTTGGCGACAACATCGCGTTTCCGCTGCGGCTGGCCGGGGTCGAGCCCGAGCCGCGGGGCGAACGGGTCAGCGACGTGGCGAGCGCGCTGGGCATCGGTGACGTGCTGGCCCGCAAGCCAGGTCAGCTCTCCGGCGGGCAGCGGCAGCGGGTGGCGATGGGGCGCGCGATCGTCCGCCGGCCCGGCCTGTTCCTGATGGACGAGCCGTTGTCCAACCTGGACAGCGGCCTGCGGGCCGAGTTGCGTGCGGAGATCTCCGGCCTGACCCGCGAGCTGGGCGTCACCACTGTCTACGTCACGCACGACCAGGCCGAGGCGCTCACCATGGCCGACCGGGTGGCCATCATGCGCCGTGGCGTGCTCCAGGACGTGGGCACACCGACCCAGGTGTACGGCCGGCCGGCGACTCTCTACGTGGCGGCGTTCCTGGGCAGCCCACGGATGAACCTGCTGGAGGCGTCGGTCTACGTCCATCTCGACCGGTACGTCACGCTCAACCTCGGTGACCAGTCGCTCTACCTGCCCTGGAACGACATCCGCAGTCGGGCGGTGGCGCACTACCACGGTGAGCGGATCGTGGTCGGCATGCGGGCCGAGGCGCTCACTCCGGTCGCACCGGACAGCCCCGGCGACGTGCTGCGTGGGCGGATCCGCTACCTGGAGCACCACGGGCACGAGTCGTTGGCGTTCCTCGACATCGGCGCGACAGCGATCGTTGTCGACGAGATGGGTGCCCCCCTCGAACCGCCGCCGGTCGGCCAGCGCGGCCTGCGCCGCTTCGGCTCGGTGATGCAGCGGCTCACCGGCAAGCCGGTGGACGCGCAGGAGGCCCCGCCCAGTGGCGTCCAGACCAGCGTGCTCCCCGATCCGGGCCGGCACCACCGCCGCCCGGCGGAGTTGGCGGTGCGGCTGGCGCCGTACCCGGCGGTCAGCGCCGGTCACCCGCTCGCCGTCTCGGTACGGATGGACGCGCTGCACTTCTTCGACGAGCGCGGTGACCGGATCGACGTGGGTTGGCGCTGACGACGTACCCGGACGGGGTGGCGGGCCCGCCACCCCGTGCCCTACCGTCTGCCCACCAGTCCACTGTGAAAGACCACCGAGAGGGGTGCACCCGTGTCGGGTGACCGTCCCAGCCCGCTCGTCATCGAGCGCATCCTGCGGGATCGCGAGAGCATCTGGCAGCAGATCGTGGCCGAGCGTGACCTCAACGCCCTCACCGGGCGGATGCTGACCAGCTCCGCCATCGCGTTGGCCTGCTACGGGGCGGTGCTGGGCTTCTTCCACAGCCCGCTGATGGCGCTGACCTCGGCGCTGAAGCTGCCGCTGCTGTTCCTGGTCACCCTGGTCATCTGCCTGCCCACGCTCTACCTCTTCAACCTGGTCTTCGGCGCCCGGCTCTCGGTGCGGCAGTCGTTGGCGCTGGTGATGGTGGCGATCACTGTCACCTCGATGCTCGCTGTGGCGTTCGCGCCGATCAGCCTCTTCTTCCTGATCACGGCCAACGACTACGGTTTCTTCAAGCTGCTCAACGTGTCGATCCTGACCCTGTCGGCGCTGGTCGGGTTGCGCTTCCTGACCAGCGGGATGCAGGTGCTCAACGACAACGGGCTGCTCGCGCCCGAGGCCGCCAAGGTCACTGTCGACGAGCGGGCCAGCGCCCCGGCACCGGTCCAGGCCGTGCCCGCCGCGGTGCCCGCCGGGCCGTCTCCGGCCGCCGGTCAGAGCGCCGAGCCGGTCGCCGTGCCGGCCGGGGCCGCAGTGGCCGAGTCGACAGCGAACGGTGCCGTGACCACCGCGACGGCTCCGGCCCAGGTTCCGACGCAGTGGGCCGGTCAGCCGGCGGGTGCCTCGTTCCCGCCCGGCATGCTGCCGCCCGGCTACGTGGCGCAACGCCCGTGGGACGGCCGTACGGCCCGACGCGGTGAGCCGACGCAGCGGCCGGCCAGCATGACCCTGCTCTACATCTGGATCCTGCTCTTCGGTTTTGTCGGCACCCAGCTGGCGTGGACGTTGCGCCCGTTCTTTGGCGACCCGGGGCAGGATTTCTCCTTCTTCCGCAGCATCGACGGCAACTTCTATGCGGAGATCCTGCGCATCATCGGCAACCTCTGACCGTGCCCTGACGGCGAAGTCGCTGGTTGCCGGCCTGGTTACCGGTTAGTAACGTCAGGCCATGACTATCGACTCCCGCCAGGTGGCGGCCGGCATGCTGGAAGCGGTGCCGTTCGCTCGTACGCTCGGTATCGAGTTCGTCGAGGTGGCACCCGAGGCGGAGGGCGGCGTGCGGGCAGTCGTCCGGCTGCCCGACTCGCCGGCCACCCACAACCACATCGGGGGCCCGCACGCCGGCGCCATGTTCACCCTCGGCGAGACGGCCTCCGGCGCGGTGGTGCTGGCCGCCTTCGGGCAGCTGCTCGACCGGGCCGTGCCGTTGGCCGTCCGGGCCGAGATCGCCTACCGGAAGCTCGCCATGGGCCCGGTGCTGGCCACCGCGCGCCTCGGCCGGCCGGTGGCCGAGGTGGCCGAGGAGCTGGCCGCCGGTCAGCGCCCGGAATTCCCCGTCGCGGTCCAGATCGCCACCGAGGACGGCAAGCCGACCTCGGAGATGACGGTGATCTGGACGCTGCGACCGAACTGAAACGCCTCAGGGAGGCCGAAACGGGTTTGCGGGCCCAGCGGGGTGGATAGATTCGAACCGTGCTGGGCCTACCTGCTCACGTGACCGCCTGTCTCTTCGATCTGGACGGTGTGCTGACGCAGACCGCCCGCGTACACAACGCCGCCTGGGCGCAGACGTTCGACGAGTTTCTCCGCCAGCGCTCCACCGTCTCCGGCGAACCGTTCCAACCGTTCGATTCGGGCCCGGACTACAACCGCTATGTCGACGGCCGCCCCCGGGCCGACGGCGTCCGGTCGTTCCTCGCCTCCCGCGGCATCGTGCTGCCCGAGGGTGGCCCGGACGACCCGCCGGAGGCGGAGACCGTCAACGGCCTGGGCAACCGCAAGAACGTCCTGCTGCTGCACCGTCTGCGTACCGACGGCGTCGAGGTCTACCCGGGATCGGTGCGGTATCTGAAGGCGGCCACCGCCGCGGGCCTCCGCCGAGCCGTGGTCACCGCCAGCGCGAACGGGGGTGAGGTGGTGGCCGTCGCCGGGTTCGAGCCGTTGCTGGAGGCTCGGGTGGACGGGCTGGTCGCCCGTGCGCAGGGGCTGCGCGGCAAACCACACCCCGACACGTTCCTCGCCGGGGCCAGGCTGCTCGGCGTCGACCCGACGCGGGCCGCCGTCTTCGAGGACGCGCTCTCCGGGGTGGCCGCCGGCCGCGCCGGTGGCTTCGGCTACGTGGTCGGCGTCGACCGGGTCGGGCAGGCCGACGAGTTGCTCGCTCACGGCGCCGACATCGTGGTGACGGACCTCGCCGACCTCCTCGACCGCGAGGACCCACCGGCGCCGCACCGCGCCGCGACCGACCCGATCGCCACCGAACGAGGCTCCGGATGATTCGGGAGCGCGCCTATCCGGTAGAGCCGTGGCACGTCCGGGAGACCCGACTGGACATGGACGTGCTGGCCCAGTCGGAGTCGGTCTTCGCGCTCTCCAACGGGCACGTCGGCCTGCGGGGCAACCTCGACGAGGGCGAACCGCACGGCCTGCCCGGCACCTACCTCAACTCGTTCTACGAACTGCGTCCGTTGCCGTACGCGGAGGCGGGCTACGGCTTCCCCGAGTCCGGGCAGACCATCGTCAACGTCACGAACGGCAAACTGATCCGGCTGCTGGTAGACGACGAACCACTCGACGTGCGGTACGGCGAGCTGATCGCCCACGAGCGGATACTCGACCTGCGGGCCGGCACGCTGCACCGGGAGCTGCACTGGCGCTCGCCCGCCGGCCGGGAGGTAAAGGTCCGCAGCACCCGTCTCGTCTCGTTCACCCAGCGGTCCGTGGCCGCCATCAGCTACGAGGTGGAGGCCGTCGACGGCCCGTTGCGGCTGATCGTGCAGTCCGAGTTGGTGGCGAACGAGTCGCTGCCCGCGCAGAGCAAGGACCCGCGGGTCGCGGCGGTGCTGGAGTCGCCGCTGCAGGCCGAGGAGGAGCTGACCACCCCCGACGGCGGCCAGCTGATCCACCGCACGAAGGTCTCCGGTCTGCGGGTCGCCTCGGCCATGGAGCACGAGGTGCACGGCCCGGACCACACCACCATCGAGTCCGAGGGCTACCAGGACTGGGTGCGTACCACCATCGCCTGCGTGCTCCAGCCCGGCGAGAAGCTGCGGGTGATCAAGTATCTGACGTACAGCTGGTCGAGTCGCCGGTCCCTGCCGGCGCTGCGCGACCAGGTCGGCGCGGCACTGGCCGGTGCCCGGCTCGACGGATGGGACGGGCTGCACCGGGAGCAGCGCAACTACCTCGACGCGTTCTGGGATGCCTCCGACGTGCTGGTCGAGGGCGACCCGGAGGTGCAGCAGGCGGTCCGGTTCGGGCTCTTCCACGTGTTGCAGGCCGGCGCGCGAGCCGAGCAGCGGCCGATCTCGGCGAAGGGACTGACCGGCCCCGGTTACGACGGTCACGCCTTCTGGGACACCGAGATGTTCGTCCTGCCGGTGCTCACGTACACCCAGCCGAGCGCGGTGCGCAGCGCGTTGCAGTGGCGACACAGCACGCTGGATTCGGCGCGGGAACGCGCCGAGACGCTCAACCTCCGAGGCGCGGCCTTCCCCTGGCGCACCATCGGCGGCCCGGAGTCATCCGGGTACTGGCCGGCCGGAACGGCAGCCTTCCACATCGCCGCCGACATCGCCGACGCCGTGCGCCGCTACGTGATGGTCACCGGGGACACCCAGTTGGAGCGGGAGATCGGGCTGGAGCTGCTGGTGGAGACCGCCCGGCTGTGGCGCTCGATCGGCCACCACGACCGGCACGGGCAGTTCCACATCGATGGAGTCACCGGCCCGGACGAGTACACCGCCGTGAAGAACGACAACGTCTACACCAACCTGATGGCACAGCGGAACCTGCTCGCCGCCGCCGACGTGGTCATGCGCTACCGGGACGAGGCGTTCCACCTCGGCGTCACCGACGAGGAGGCCGCGAGCTGGCGGGACGCCGCCACCTCCATGCACATCCCGTACGACGAGGAGCTCGAGGTCCACCAGCAGGTGGAGGGCTTCACCCGGCTCCAGGAATGGGACTTCACGCACACACCGGCGGAGAAGTACCCGTTGCTGCTGCACTACCCGTACTTCGAGCTGTACCGCAAGCAGGTGGTGAAGCAGGCCGACCTGGTCCTCGCCATGCACTGGCGGGGGGACGCCTTCACCCCCGAGGAGAAGGTGCGCAACTTCCTCTACTACGAGCGCCGCACCGTACGAGACTCGTCGTTGTCGGCGTGCACCCAGTCCGTGCTCGCCGCCGAGGTGGGCCACCCCGAACTCGCGCACACCTACCTGCGTGAGGCCGCGCTGATGGACCTGCACGACCTCAACGAGAACACCCGCGACGGCGTACACATGGCGTCGTTGGCCGGCGCGTGGCTCGCCCTGGTCAGCGGGTTCGGCGGTCTACGGGACCACGACGGCGAGCTGTCCTTCGCCCCCCGGCTCTCCAGCCGACTCAGCCGGTTGGAGTTCTCACTCCAGTGGCGGGGGTTGGCGCTGCGGGTGGACGTCCGGCCCCACCAGACGACGTACTCGCTGCGCCACGGCGGCCCGGACGACGTGGTGGAGTTGCGCCACCACGACCAGTTGCTGCGGGTGACCTGCGACGAGCCGGTGACCGTGCCGGTGCCACCGGCCGAACCGTCCGGCCCGCCGCCCGAGCAGCCACCGGGCCGGTCTCCGTTGCTGCGGCTGCCCGAACGCGAACAGTGACGGGCGGGACGGGAGTCTTCCCGCCCCGCCCGCCCGCGCTGTGAGTCAGACCGGCGTTCGCCGGCCCAGGTCGCTCAGACCGGCGCTCGCCGGCCTAGGTTGCTCAGACCGGCTCGCCGGTCGACGGACGCCCGATCGCGTCCCGAGGCGCCGCCGCCTTCGGGTCGTCGGGCAGCCGGGCCGAAGCGGCCTGGTCCCCGAAATCCTGGTCCCCGACGTCCTGGTTGCGCTCGGCGTCCTGTTCACGCTGGGTTCGCTCGGTCAGCTGCTGCTGCCGGGAAATCTGCTGCTTCGCCATGGCGATCCTCGCGATCCGTCGGGGCGCGGCTGCGCCGACACGGTCTGCGGTCGCTCGTCGCGTACCCGACGCCCCAGCGGGCAAACGCGGCACGGCTGCGGGCCCACGGCCCGGGGTGACGCCGTCGCGGCGTGCGTGCCCGGCGGCGGGCGGGGTACCCGGACCACCGGCGAGTACGCGGAGGTGGGGGGCATGGACGAGCAGCGCAGCGTGACCATTCCGATCGGGGACGCTCAACTCCCCGCCGACCTGACGCTGCCCGCCCAGCCGGTCGGCGTGGTGCTGTTCGCGCACGGCAGCGGCAGTTCCCGGCACAGCCCGCGCAATGTGGCGGTGGCCCGGACGTTGAACGGCCGCGGACTCGGCACGGTGCTGGCGGACCTGCTCACCCCTGCCGAGGACGAGGTGGACGCGCGAACAGCCGAACTGCGCTTCGACATCGGGCTGCTGGCCAGTCGGCTGGCCGGGATCGTCGACTGGCTGGCCGTCGAGCGTCCCGCCGGCGATGTGCCGATCGGTCTGTTCGGGGCCAGCACAGGTGCTGCCGCTGCCCTGGTCGCGGCGTCGTCCCGCGCCGATCGGGTGGCCGCGGTGGTCAGCCGGGGTGGTCGGCCGGACCTGGCCGGTAACGCGCTGGCCCAGGTGCGTACCCCCACGTTGCTCCTGGTCGGCGGGCTGGACGAAGAGGTGATCACGCTCAACGAGCGGGCGCTGGCCGAGTTGGGGCAGGTCGGCGAGCTACGGGTGATCCCCGGCGCCACCCATCTCTTCGAGGAGCCCGGCACCCTTGAGCAGGTCGCCGATCAGGCCGGCACCTGGTTCACCACGCACCTCGCTCGGTGATCATTCTGAGGGCAGGAGAGCCGAGGTCGAGCGGCGCTGCTGGACGGTGTCGATGACGCGCCAGAGGACGGCGGTGATCGGAACGCTGACGAAGGCGCCGGCGATGCCCGCGATCAGCGTGCCTGCGGTGACCGCCACCAGGATCACCGCCGGATGCAGTCGGACCTGCCGCTTCATCACCAGCGGCTCCAGCAGGTTGCCCTCGATCTGCTGCACGGCGATCACCGCCGCGAGGGTGAGTAGCGCTGTGGTGGGACCGTTCGCGGCCAGCGCCACCAGCACCGCCACCGCACCGGCCACCGTCGCCCCGATGATCGGCACGAACCCACCGAGAAACGTGATCAACGCAAGCGGCAGGGCGAGTGGCACCCGCAGCACCACGAGAGCCAGCCCGATGCCCAGCGCGTCGATCGCGGCGATGAACATGGTGCCCCGGCTGTACGCGCCCAACGTCCGCCAACCGGCCCGGCCGGCCTCGGCCAGCACGGGTTGGTTCGGGCCGGAGACCCGGGACAGCACCCAGTGCCACATCGACCGGCCGTCCTTGAGCAGGAAGAAGAGCAGCACCAGAGCCAGCAGCGCGGAGCCGAACACCTCGGTGGCGGTCCGGGCGCCGGCCACCGGGTCCGGAGAGCTGCCGCTGAGCCCTTCCCGGGCCTGGTCGACCAGCCGGTCCAGCTGTGCCTCGCTGACCGGCAGGGTGGACGTCACGAAGTCGCGGCTGCGTTCGACCCCCTGCGTCAACTCCTGGCTGAGCTGATCGAACTGGCTGGCGGTCAGGTTCCACACCAGGGCGCCGACGCCGACCAGGATGCCGAGCAGCACCAGTACGGTGCAGAGCGCGGCCAGCGCCGCCGGCAGGCGCAACCGGCGCAGCAGCAGCAGGACCGGGTCGAGGAGCGCGGTGAGGAAGATGGTGGCGGCCAGCGCGATGGCCAGCGGCGCCAACAGGACGGCGATCCGGCCGAGCAGGTAGAGCCCAGCGGCGATCACCACCAGGCAGGCGCTCCACAACACAGCGGTCCGGACCAGCCACGGCAGCGCCGCCCAGGTCTGGCGCGGCCCGGGGCCGCCTGTCGGTCCGGGTTCCTCTGCGGCCATGTCGGTCCTCCTCGATGTCGACGAGGTCGGTACCCGGTCGGCCGTGCCCCGACACCCGAATCGCTGGCCGTCGCCCGCGCGGATCGTACGTCGGCCGGAATGACGTGGGCGGGTGTTCGCGAATCACGTCCGGAGCGGCGGCGTTTGCGTGGTCCGGCCGAGGGAACGCGAAGGGGACGGACCGGACTGAGGAGGAACACCGTGGGTGACTTCATGGACAAGGCCAAGGACTTCGCGGACAAGCATGACAAGCAGGTCGACCAGGGCGCGGAGAAGGCCGGCGACATGGCCGACAAGCGCACCGGCGGCAAGTACGGCGATCAGATCGACAAGGGCGTGGACCAGGCCCAGGCGCGCACCGGTGAGGGCGACCAGGTCCGCTGACCCTGCGCGCTCCTCCCGGGCCGCTGACCCTGCGCGCTCCTCCCGGGCCGCCGAGCCGTCGGCGACCCGGGAGTGCCGGGTCCGGATGATGGCCGGGTCAGCGCTTGTCGCGTAGGTCGTCCATCGAGGTGGGCCGGCCGCTCAACGCGTCGCGCAACCGGTCGACGAGACCGAGGCCGGGTGCGAGCAGTTTGTTCGCCGGTGGGTGCTCCGGGCTCCCCGGATGTGGCCGGGTCGGCCCGATCTCCTTGATCGCCGTCACCTGGGCGGCGATCTCGACGAGTTCCTCCCGAGCCGTCGCCGCGCGCAGCCGGGGAAAGAGTTCCTTCTCCTCTTCCGTCACGTGGTGTCGGACGGTGCTGGTCAGGTGGGCGAGCAGCTGGTCGAAGCGGGCGTCGGACGCGTCGACGGACTCCAACTCCTTCATGGTCCGCTCGGCGTCGGCGTGCTCCGCGATCTCCCGGTCGGCGATCTCGTTGCCGTCGGGCAGCACCTTTCGGGCGACCGGATACACGTACGCCTCCTCGGCCACCGAGTGGCGGACGAGTTCGGCGATCACCACGTCGGCGAGGCGTCGGCGGTGCTCGGGGGTGCCCTGCCGGGTCGCCAACTCGACGAGGACTGCCTCGATCTCACGATGATCGGAGACCAGGATGTCGACGACATCGTGGTCGTCGGTGGTCGGTGGATTGGTCATGTCACGGCCCCTTACCGGTTGCGGATCGGTGGGAGGTGTGTGGCTCTGGTACCCCCACCGGGCTGCGCGAACCCATGGTTGACGATGCGTCCGACGGTGTCCGTGGTGCTGGCGGTGGCGGTGGTGACCCGGCCGCCACGATTGCCCTGCCGCCGCCGGGGTAACCGCCGCCATGGCCGCCGACCGCCCACCCGCCGACCGCGATCAGTCGCGGTTCGATGAGACCGCCGAGCGGACGGTCCGGCGGGTGCGGCACCGTGGCGGGCAGGCCGGCCGGATCCGGGCCCGGCAGTGGGAGGTCACCCTGGTGATCTCCATCCAGGCGGGGCTGGCCGCGGCCATCGCCGCCCTGCTCGCCAAGAATCTGCTCGGCCCCGGATCGCACGTCTTCGCCCCCGCCGCCGCCGTCGGCACGATCGCCACCGCCATCGGGCAGCGGGCCCGCCGGACCTTCGAACTGTTGGGCGGCGTGGCCCTGGGCATCGTCATCGGTGACACGCTGCGATTCCTGCTCGGCTCGGGCCCGTGGCAGACCGGCGTGGTGGTCGCGCTGGCCATCGCCGCCGCGTTGCTGGTCGCGGGAAAGGGTGGTCCGCTTGTCGGTCAGGCCGGCGGTACCGCCGTGCTGATCGCCACGCTGGCCCCGATGGAGCGTGGCCTGGAGGTGCCCCGGATCTTCGACGCGCTGGTCGGTGGTGCCGTCGGCCTGGTGGTTGTCGCGCTCCTGTTGCCGATCAACCCGATGCGGGTGCTGGACCGCGCCGCGGCACCGATCTTCACGATCCTCTGCGAGCAACTCGCCGAGCTGGCGCGTGCGCTGCGCGAGCGCGACGGCGCCGGGACCATGGGTGTCCTGGAGCGGCTCCGCGGCACCGACGACGACCTGGGCCGGTTGCACGATGCGCTCAGCGGCGCCGAGGAGGTGGTGACGATCGCCCCCGTGCGCTGGCACCGTCGACAGCAGTACCACCGCTACGCCCGCAGCGCGGGTCACCTGGAACGGCTGCTGCTGGACACCCGCGCCATGGCCCGTTGGTCGACCACCGCGTTGCAGTACGACGAACCGATTCCGCCGGAGCTGCCGGAGGCGATGGCCCGATTGGGTCAGGCGGTGGCGGAGATGCGGGTGGAGTGCAGGGTCGGTGACGACCCTCGACGGACCCGCCGGTTGATCGAGGAGTGTGCAGAATTGGCCGGGCGGGCATCCGCGACCGGCGTCAAGTCGTTCGGCGAATCCCTCGTCACCGGACTGCGCACCGCAGCCAGCGACCTGCTCCGGGCCGCCGGTTCCGAACCCGAGGACGCCAATCGGATCGTGCGCCGGGCGGCCGGAGCCGGCGAGGCGGAGATCCACCCGCCGGTCCGCCGACAACTGCACCGGGCCCGACCGACGCGAGCCGCCCGAGCCCGTCGACGCGCGCACCTCGCCGCCCGGGCCCGTAACGACGGTCGGGCCGGCCTCCCCGCACGGGAGAGGCCGGCCCGGTGAACCGTGGTGATCAGGAGGAGTAGCCGCGCTCGGCGATCCAGTTGGCGACCTTCGGCAGGCTCATCCAGTACTCGCCCAACGCCGGGTCGGCCGGGTCGGCGACCCGGATCGTGTCACCACCGTCGCGGTAGCCGACCAGGGTCAGGTAGTGGCCACCCTCGTACGAGTGCGGGTTGCCGTCGGTGTCCACCGTCGTGCCCTTGATGTTGGCCACCACCGGGCGACCGGCGTCCACCGCCGCCAGCACGTCACGGCGCAGCTGCTCGACCTGGTCGGGGCGGGCCACCGAATCACGGATCTCGGTGGTCCGGTACTTGCCACCGGTCAGCTCGTTCAGCACCCGGGTGGTGTCCAGGGCGGAGGGGGTACCCGCCTCGGTGGTACCGAGCAGCCGAGCCACCTCGTCCTGGGACAGCGCCTTGCCCTGGGCGGACAACGCGATCCGGGTCGCGGCCGGGCCGCAGTAGTAGAAGTTCGGCTGGGCCTGGTAGTCGACGCCGAGGATCCGCTCGGCGTGCCGGTCGTTCTGGCTCGACGAGGCCGGGGCCGCCTGAGCCGGGGCGGCCTGCGCGGCCACCGCAGGGCCGAGGGCGCAGCCGCCGGCGACGAGCAGGCCGACGACGGACAGGCCGCTCTTCTGGACGATCGGGTTCATGGTCGAGTCTCCGTTCGGGGGTTGGCGCCTCCGGCCAGCGGAGGGCGGCAGCACCGGGAATGGCGCTCGGCGCAACACGGCCGACCATTGGTGGTCTCGGCCCTGGGCGTACCGAGGGCGTAACCGCTCTGCTCCACGGAGAATTCCGCCGACTGCGGGCACCGGTGTCGCGCGGCGTCCCTGCCCGACCCGAACCGGTCGTCGGGGACAAACTGTCAGCTCAGAGACTGCCCAATAGCCTGGTCACGGTGATCTCGATGACCACCCGCTCCGGATTCGGCCGTGGTGTCCGATATCGCTCGGCGTACCGCCGCTCCGCCTCGGCCACGGCGGCCGGATCCGACCGCAGCACCGCGCGGCCCTCGATCGTCAACCAGCGGCGGCCATCCACGTGGCACACGGCCACCGCAGCGCCCGCCGTGCCGGCAGCCGCCACCTGGCGGGCCTTCCGGGAGACGCCGGAGGTGATGACCCGGGCCAGGCCGGCCGCCGGGTCGAGAGTCACCCCGACCGGTACGACGTGTGGGGTGCCGTCCGCCCGCAGTGTGGTCAGCGTCGCCAGGTGTCGTTCGGCGCAGAAGGCGACAACCCGCTCATCGTGCACGTCCAACCGATGATCGCCCGTCATGCCCCGTCCCCTGTCCGCCGAACCGACCCCGATCATGGCACGCGGCGGCGCACCTGACCCCGATCCGTCGGCGCGTCCGGCTGACCGGGCAGCTGCCGACCCGCCGCCCGACGTTGGTGCACCAGCCGGGTCAGGTAGATCAGCGCGGCGGCCAGGACCCCCATGTCGTCCAGGTAGATCGGGTCCGGCAGCACGTCGACCGGGAAGATCGTGTAGATCAGCGCCCCGTAGAAGGCGACCTTGCCGCCCGCGCCGAGCCCGGTCAGCATCCGCCGGGTACGCACCACCCGCACCGCCAGCACCACGGCACCGACCAGTGTGGCGAGCGCCAGGATGCTGGCGATCACCACGAGGACCCACGCCTGTCGGGACATGCCGTCACGCTAACCCACCCGGGCCCGCGCGGCTCAGAACGCGGGCACCGTCGCACGGCCGCGTGCGGTCACCTTGTTCTCCCGGGTCTGCTCGACGTTCTCCCGAGGCTGCGCGCCCACCGGTCGGGCAACCTCGCTCAGCGGCAGCACCGACGCCGACTCGGCGACCCGTCGACCGGTCGCGGCGTGCGCCTCCTCGCGCAGACTGCGAGCCGCGGCCACCGCCAACTCCGCCGCCCGCCACGCGGTCTGCTCCCGCTCGCGGGCTGCGGCGTGCCGGGCCGCCAGGTTGTCTCGGATCGCCCGCTGGAGCACCAGCTCCTGCTCGACCGGGTGCAGTCGCGGGTCCCAGCCGTCGCGGTGCGCGAAGACGTCGCTGAGCTGCTCCACCGACAGCTCCCGCCGCCAGTACGCATCCAGTGCCGCCCGGTGCAGGTAGCGCTCGCGGTCCGCGTACTCCGCGGGGGTCCGTGCGGTGTGCGGCAGCGGCATCGCGGCCGCCGCGTCGAGCCGCCGTACGCCGGCCTCGGCCGCCTCGTACGCCAGCCAGGCCGCCTCGACCGCCTCCTGCGCGGCCACCCACTCCTCCCGGCGGCGCCGCACTGTGGTGGTCGCCCGCTCCGCCGCCACCGCGACCTCCTGCGCGTAGCGGCTCTGCTCCCGCTCCTCCTGAGCCTGCTCAAGGTGGCTCGGCATGGCGGCGCGGCGGATCCGGGAGCCCGGGTCGAAGCGGAATCGGCCGGGCCGCAGCAGGAGAGCGGAGACAGCGACGGCTACCACCCCGAGCAGGCTCAGCCAGATGACGGCGGCCCGGGAGAGGTCTGGCAGGACGGCGGAGAGGATGGTTTGCATGATCAGCACCTCGCGGTCGAAGGCGGGTATCGACGGGCGGCAGAGGGCCCGGTATCGCCGGTCGGCCCGGTGGCGGGATGGTCCCGTCGACGGCGACCTCAGGGTGCCGTGCGGGATGATCAGCCGGGATCGGGCCCCGGGGGTCGCCGGGCCTGGCTCAGCGGGCGGGCGGGCCGCGTCGTGCAGGAGAGCCACGGCCGGGATCGATGGCCGGGACGTGCACCGGGCCCGCCGCGACCGGACCGGTCGCCGTGGCGGTATCGAACGTGCCAGCCGGCGGGGCTTCAGCGGGCTGGGCGGCCCGCTGGTTGGCCGGAACGGCATCGGGGCGGACACTCGGCACCCGGCTGCTCACGGCACTGGGCCGCAGCTGTGTGGGGGCGGGCGGTGGGGTCGCGGCGAGAGCGGCACCGAGGCCGACCGCGAGCACCAGCGCGGTGACCGCCAGGCGGGTCAGTTCCCGCAGTGACCGCAGCACAGCCCACCTGGCTGGGCGGACAGACGCTGCGGACGACACCAGACCAACCTATCGTCCGTCCTGGCCTACCGCAGCACGGCGATGGACGGCGCGGGCGTGACCGCCACCACCATGCGCACTGTGGACGCCGACGGTCGGGGCCCAGGAATGGCAGTGCCCCCGACCGGACCAGGTCCGATCGGGGGCACCGTGCGTCGCCGGGGGCGGCACCGCTGGTGGTGTGTGCCGGCGTCAGGCCGTCATCAGTCGCTGGTGCCGAGCACCGGAGGCGCGGCCTTGTCGTCGCCCTGCCACACCATCTCGTCCTCGGTCAACCAGGTCAGCCGCTCGTCGGAGTCGTCGTCCTGCGCTCGACCCTGCCCGCCGAGCACACCGGGCCGGCCGCCGCCGGACCCCGGCCGGGCGTTGCCGCCGGTCATGGCCGGGCGCCCGCCGCTCCCACCGCGTTGGCCGTCGATGCTGCGCCCGACCCCGTTGGCGGCGCGGGTCTCCGCCGGGGGAGCACCACCGCCGGTCGGTCGAGCCGAGGCGGGGGGTGCGTTGCCCGAGCCCGCGAGCGCGCCGCTGCGCAACACCCCGCCGGCCGGTGACCCGCCCTGTGCTCCGTAGAGCAGGCCGGGACCGGTGCTCGCCGCAGTGGGCGCGCCGGCCGGCCCGGACAGCCCGACCAGCCCGGCAGCACCACCGCCGAGCAGCGCGCCACCGACGAGGGGGTCGGCTCCGGCGAGGGAGGTGCCGCGGTCAGCGAGGTCGCTGCCAACGCCGATCGGCGCGGCGCCGACAGCCGGGCTGCCACCGGTGCCCGAGCCGACCTCACCCGGAGTCGAACCGTCGCCCGGCAGTTGGGCAACCCGGTCGGGCGACGAGATGGTCGCGTCACCGGTGCGCGCGGTGTCAGCGCCGGTGGTGGGACCGCCGGACACCCTGGCGATGGCCGAGACACTCTGTGGCGTCGTCGGATCCTTGCGGGCGGTGGTCGGAGTGTCCGGGTCGGGCGGGGGTGGTTCGACAACCCGGTCGTAGGCGGAGATCTCGTAACTGTTGGCCAGGCCGGCCACCAGGTTCACCATCCGCTGGTGGGCCTTCTCCTGCTCTGCCTTGTCCTGCTGGTGACCCGCGATGCCCCCGATGATCAGACCGGTCAGCCCGAAGGTGGCACCACCCTTGATCGCACCGCCGATCGCCTTGTCGTTGTCGTCGGTCTCCTCAGGGCTCTCGGCCTCCTTGTGGGCGGCGCGCAGATGGTCGGCCATCATGGTCAACCCCTGCTTGATGCCGGCCATCCCTTCGCCCAACGCGTCGCTGTGGGCGACGATGAAGCTGAGTCGCCGGTGGAACTCCCGACCCGCCGAACCCGTCCACGTGTTGCTCAGCTTGTCGAGGTCGCCGCTCAACTCCCGGCCGAGGCCGTCGAGGATGCCCTTGAGCTCGGCCCACTGGGTGGCCACGCCCTCGATCTGCTCCGGCTTGCCCGCCATCAGGCCGTCGTACAGCTGCTGGTGGCTGTTGCCCTGGTAGCGCTGGGTGTATTCAGACACGCCCGTCCTCCTTCGGCTGCAACGCCCGGTCGACAGGGGTCAGCGCGGCGGTGACGTCGTCGGCGTTGGCGGCGTTACGCGCCTCGGCGGTGCGGTAGTTGCTCAGGATCGTGCTGGTCGCCTGCTGTGCCGCCAGCACCGCCTGCCGGATTCGTTCGGCCTGCTCGACATAGGACTGGTGGACCTCGCTGTAGCGACGCGCCTTGTCGGTGGCGTCGAAGAACGAGCCCAGCGCCGGAGGACGGCACTGCATCTCGGTGTTGAGCTTGCGCAGCACCGACTCGGCCTGACTCAACCGCGACGCCAGGTGCTCGTGGAAGTCCTCAAGGGACAACAGGTCGACTTCCGTACGCCCGGCCATGGCAACATCCCCGTCGTTCTGGTTGACAACCGTCAGCGACATTCAGGTTAGTCCACCAGTGCGACTCCGGGCGACCCGTCGAAGCTGCTCAGCCGTCGGCGTCGGTCGATTCCGTGGACCCCCCACCGGTCCCACCGCTCGACGGGGTGCCACTGGCCGACCCCGACGGTGGCGCCGCGGACGACGACCCCGACGGTGGCGCCGCGGACGGCGTGCCCGAGGGCGGCGCAGCGGATGGTGAGCCGGGCTCCGACGCGGCCGACGGTGGTGCGGACGGTGCCGGCCCGTCGGCAGTGAAGACGGCGAATGCGTCCTCGCGATCCAGAGTCGGCCCGGTCGGGATCAGGGCGAGCAGGGAGCCGGGCACCGCCAGCGGGGTGATTCCGCCGTAGCCGAGCACGTCCAGTGTCGCCGCCGAGCCGAGCGGATACCGGATGCCCTGCGGGCTGATCAGGTAGATCGTCGACCCGGCGGCGCCGGAACCGCTGGTCCCGGCACCGGGTGAGGCCTGTGCGATGACACCCTTGCCGCCGGGCAGCAGCACCGCCTCGGCGGTGCGTACGGCGTCGCGCCTGGTCTGGCGCACCGGCACCAGGCCCGGATCGCTGTCGGTCAACTCGGTCGGCACCCGGTCGAAGACCTCCAGTGTGGTGGTCGGCGGGCCGCCCGCGGTGCCCTTGCGGTACGTCGCGCACAGCGTGGTCTGACCGGGCTGAGCCGGGTAGAGGGCGGGCATCGTCGAGGGCACCCCCTCCTCCTCGATCCGCCGCTCCTCGAACGCCTCGCTGGCCTGGTTCGGGGTGATGTCGGTGATCCGACCGCCGTTGCTGACGAGCAGCAGAGCGGTGATCTCACTGATCGAGACAAGAGCGTCCCGGGTCAGCACGTAGTGCCGCCCGGCGGCCTTGAACACCGAACCGACGTCGTGCGTCTGCCCGGCCACCGTGCGACTGCTGGGCTCGCCCTCACCCGGCAGCGACGGCCGGCGCAGCGGTGGCCCGGCCGGCACGGCGTTGAGCAACTGCTGCCCGACCTGGAGTCGCTCGGTGCCGGCCATCCGTAGCGCCGTGATCGTGCGGGACGGATCGAGCAGTTGGAGCCGGGTGTTGTTGGTGACCAGGTATCGCTGGTCGTTCACCGAGACCAGCACCGCCCGGTCACCCAGCGGCGTGCCGCCGGGCAGGGCCCGGTCGATCACCAGCCGGGTGCTGGACCGCTGCCTGTCGACCGGGTCGGGCACGTCGCAGACCGACCAGGGCAGCCCGGTCAGCGACTTGCGGTCCGGCAGGGCGTCCGGTGCCCCGACGATGCCGACGGTGACGCCGCGGGGCCGGTCCCGCAGCGACGCCTGGGACATCGTCCGCACCTGGGCACTCGCGTCGTTCACGATGAGGCGCGCCGACGTGTAGTTCAGCGTCGGGTGCAGCTTGCCCTCGATGAAGACGTACGTCGCGCCGGTTTCCCGTTCGATGACGAGGGTCTGATCGTCCAGCGGCGCCGCGCCACCGGTCAACTGCCCGTAGGCACCCACCCCGCCGAGCACGATGGCCGCGGTGAGGACACTGCCGAAGACGGCCATGCCGAGCCGTCGCATCGGCAGGTTGGTGGTCTCCGGATCGCCCGACAGCAAGGCGGAGACGATGCGGCGGGTGACGAAGCGGTACGCCTGCACCTGATCGCGGCGGGTCCGCATGACTTACCTCCGGCGGGGTGGATCCGCGACGATCAGGGTCGGGGTGCCGTCGCGGGCTTCCCTACGATAAGGGGCCGACGGTGGTTCCTTGGGACCACCGCTCGTGGCCGGCACCGGAGGAGACCCCGGCGCAGAGTCGTACCGTGCAGGAGGGACAGTCAGCGATGACGCAGGTTCAGGCGGCACCCGTCCGAGCGGTCACGGACCCTGTCGACGTTCCGACCCGGCCGGCGCCCCCGGCCGAGCGGCCCGGCCGTGGGCGGGTCGGCCCCGTGCTGGTCGGGCAGCTCGTCGTACTGGAGTTGTGCCTGGTCGGCGTCTGGGCCGCCACCGCCGGACCCAGCTGGGTGCTCGCCGCGGCCGGCGCCACGGCGCTGCTGGTGGTCCTGGCCGCCTTCGCCCGTCGGGGTGGCCGCTGGTGGTTCGAGGACCTGTTGCTGCGCCAGCGGTTGCGGCGACGCGGCGAACGGGCGTCGGCAGCGCTGGCCAGCGGTACGGCGACCGACCCGAGGTTGGCTGCGCTCGCTCCCGAGCTGAGCGTCATCGAGCTGACCGACCGGGGCACCCGGCTCGGCATCGGGCGTGACGACCAGGGCTGGTTCGCCGCCGTCGCCCTGCAGTCCGCGACCGGTGCGGCGGTCGGCTCCGTCGACGCCGCCGCGGTGGACCACGCGCTGCGGGTGCTCGCGGACTTCAGCGCCCCGGTCTCCCGGGCCCAGGTCGTCGCGCACACGTTGGTCTGGTACCCGGCACCCGGTGCGCCGCCGGCTGCCCACCGGACCGTGTGGGTCGCGGTGCGGCTCACCGTCCGGGACGCGCGGGTCGAGGCCGTGAGCCGGGGCGGCGGGCTGACCGGCGTACACCGGACGGTGGCGGCCGGGATCGGCCGGCTCGGCAAGGCGCTGACCTCGGCGGGGCTGGCCCATCGCCCGCTGGGCCGGGAGGAGCTACGCGCGGCCATCGTCTCGGCCGCCGGTCTGGACCTGGTGCCCGAGGCGCCGGCGGAGAGTTGGCGTGGGTTGCGGGGCGGCGGCTGGACGCACCGCTGCATGGCGCTGCGGGGCCGCTTCGACGCGCAGCTCGGTCCGCTGGTCGACGCGATCACCGCGACCTCGGCGCCGTCGCACACGGTGGCCGTGACCGTCTCGTCGGACGGTCGGGTGGCGGCACCGCTGCTGCGGGTTGCCGCGATGGACAACCACGTCGAGGCCCTGGTCAAGGTGGTTCGTGAGGTCGCCGGCCGGGTCGGCGCGTCCACCCGGCCGATGGACGGCCAGCATGCTCCGGGCGTCTACGCGACCGCTCCGGTCGCGTCGGCGCTGGGCGTCTCCGCCGGTCCGCGGTCGCGCTGACCGGTGCGGCGGCGGCGCGCGGTCAGGGGCGGAGGTTGACGATCCAGCCGTAGAGGCCGCAGACCCAGAAGGCGAGCGGCACCAGCGAGATGATGAGCAGGATCTCGGCGATGTCGAGCAGGCGACCCCAGACCGGCGAGATGCGCTTGCCGGCGACGGTCAGACCGTAGATCAGGCTGATCACCGCGGCGAGCACCAGACCGCCCAGGATCAGGCCGAGCCGGACCGGCAGCGACCCACCGGCGAACGTGGTCGCGGCGGCCAGGCCCAGACCCACGGTGCCTGCCAGCAGCACCGGGGTGCGCTGGGAACGGCCCAGGAGGGGGCGGGCCCGCAGCAGCGCCAGCAGGGCCAGCACCAGGCACAGCAGCACCGCGGGCAGGCGCCCGTCCAGGGCCAGCACGAGTTGCGCGCCCAGCACCAGCAGCGACACCGTCCACAGCAGACCGGTGAGGAACTGGTCGGCGCGCTCACTCTGCTGGAGCACCTGCCTGCCGTCCACCGACTCGCTGTCGGTCTTCAGGTCCTCCGGGCCGGTCGGAATCGACGGCACCGGCAGCCGGGCCAGCCGGTAGGCCATCATCGGCAGCGCCGGCACCACGCCGAACGCGACAGCCGCCACCACCGCGGCGGAGGCCGCCGCGTCGAGGCCGAGGGCCAGGCAGAGCACCGCGCCCAGGCCGGTCGCGGCCGCGACACCGATCGCCGCGAAGAAGAGGGGGTACCGGTCGCCGACCGCCAGCACGGCCACCGCGCCGGCCACCACGGCGGCGGTCGCCGCGAGAAGGACATGCGGACTGGCCAGGTCGGTCAGCGCTCGATCGCCGGCGAGCAGCAGCAGGCCGCCGGTGGCCGCGTGCACCAGGGCGACCAGGGCCAGCACCGAGCCGATGCCGCTGTCACCGGCGGCCCTGGACAGCACCGCCGAGCCCACCAGCAGCGCCACCGCTACCAGCAGCGCGGCCAACGCGCCGGGCAGGTGGGGCGGACCGGCGAAGAGGGCGGCCAGCGCGCCGGCGCCGAACGCCGCCGCCGCGAAGACCACAGCGAAGGAGCGGGTCGCGCCGACCTGCCAGGCGCCGGGGCGCTGGTTGGTGGCGGTGGCGACCGCGTCCACCACGTCGTCGAAGACGATCTCCGGTGCGGCGTCGGAGCGGGGGTTGAAGTAGAGGACCTCACCGTCGCGGACGCTGAGCTGCGCAGCGGTACGACCACCGTCTAGGGGGGCACCGCCCAATCGGGACAGTGCCCATCCGCCGTGCCGCGCACCCTCGTCGGCCATGTCCTCGCCGGCGTAGCGCAGCAGGGTGGGGAGCAGGTCGGCCAACGGCACGTCCGACGGCAGCGCCAGATCCATCCGGGTACGCGGAGCCACGATGGTGATTCGGCTGAGACCACCGGTCGCCGTCTTCGTCGCCACAGTGGCCTCCAGGTGTGCGTCTGTGATCGGCTGGCTGGAATGCCGCGGTCCGGGTCCACCGCGCACACGGCAGATTACCTACGATGACGGCACGTACGATGCCCACCCGCGGGCGGTGTTCCGCGGGCCGCACGTCATCAGGGCCGCTTCTGGGGAGGAGACAGCCGTGAGCACTGTGGTGTTCCGCCGGCTCCCGCGTCAGCCGGGGCCGGCCCTGCCGCGCGGCGAGGTGCTGCTGGAGTCGCCTCCCGAGCTGCCCGAGCCGACGCCCCGCGGGATGGGGCAGCTACTCATGATCCTGCCGATGTTCTGCGGGGTCGGTGCCATGGCGTTCCTCTACGCCGGCAAGGGCGGCGGCATGATGACCTACGTCGCCGGTGGTCTGTTCGGTGTCTCGATGCTCGGCATGGCGATCGGCTCGCTGGCCAACAGCGGTGGCAAGGACAAGGCGGAGCTGAACGCTGATCGCCGCGACTACATGCGCTACCTGGCGCAGATGCGCAAGCGCACCCGCCGTGCCGCCGAGCAGCAGCGGGCCGCGATGGCCTGGCGGCACCCGGAGCCCGACGCGCTCTGGTCGATCGCCGCGTCCCGGCGACTCTGGGAGCGGCGGATCACCGAGGACGATTTCGGCGAGACCCGGATCGCCCTCGGCCCGCAGCGGCTCGCCGTGGAGATCGTTCCACCGGAGACGAAGCCGGTGGAGGACCTGGAGCCGATGAGCGCGATCGCGCTTCGCCGGTTCGTCCGGGCACACTCCACTGTGCCCGAACTGCCGACGGCGCTGTCGGTTCGCGCGTTCAGTCGGGTGGTGCTGCGCGGCGACCGCGAGCCGGTGCTCGACCTGACCCGGGCGGCGCTGGGGCAGCTGGCCACCTTCCACGCACCGGACGACCTGGTGATCGCGGTGGTCGCCGCACCCGACCGGCAGTCCTCCTGGGGCTGGGTGAAGTGGCTGCCACACGCCCACCACAGCGGTCGTACGGACGCGGCCGGCGCGCGCCGTCTGGTCTTCGCCAGCCTGGCCGAGGCCGAGGCCTCGCTCGCCGCCGAACTGGCCGGGCGGCCCCGGTTCGCGCCGGAGGCCAAGCCGCTCACCACCGCCCCGCACCTGGTCGTGGTGATCGACGGCGGGGAGATCTCGCCGACCTGCCAGCTGGTTGGTCCAGGGCTGCTCGGCGCCACAGTGATCGACCTCTCCGGGACGGTGCCACGCGACGCCGGCCGCTGGTTGCTCTGCCTCGACGTCAATGACGGAGGTTCACTCGACCTGGTCCGGGGCAGCTCGTCGTCGACGCTGGGTCGGCCCGACCGGCTCAGCGCCGAGGCCGCGGAGGGGCTGGCCCGACAGATCGCCCCCTTCCGGCTCTCCCAGCAGCAGACCGGCGGCGACGAGCCGCTGGCCCGCAGCACGGAGCTGCCGGATCTGCTCGGCGTCGGTGACGCCGCGGCGGTGGACGTGCAGAACACCTGGCGCCCGCGTGGGCACCGCGACCGGCTGCGCATCCCGCTCGGCGTCGGCCCGGACGGCAACGTGGTCGAGCTCGACTTCAAGGAGTCGGCGCACGAGGGCATGGGCCCGCACGGCCTGGTGATCGGTGCGACCGGCTCCGGCAAGAGCGAGTTGCTGCGTACGGTGGTGGCCGCGTTGGCGGTGACCCACTCGTCGGAGGAACTGAACTTCGTCCTGGTCGACTTCAAGGGCGGCGCGACCTTCGCCTCGCTGGAGGCCCTGCCGCACACCAGCGCGGTGATCACCAACCTGGCCGACGAGTTGCCGCTCGTCGACCGGATGCGCGACGCGCTCGCCGGCGAGATGGTGCGCCGGCAGGAACTGCTGCGGGCGGCCGGCAACTACGTCTCCCGCTTCGAGTACGAGAAGGCGCGCTCGGCCGGTGAGCCGCTGGCGCCGATGCCCAGCCTGCTGATCATCTGTGACGAGTTCAGCGAGCTGCTCGCCGCCAAGCCGGACTTCATCGACCTGTTCGTGATGATCGGCCGGTTGGGTCGGTCCCTCGGCGTGCACCTGCTGCTGGCAAGCCAGCGCCTCGAAGAGGGCAAGCTGCGGGGCCTCGACACGCACCTGTCGTACCGGATCGGTCTGCGGACGTTCTCCGCCGTGGAGAGCCGGATCGTGCTCGGCGTACCGGACGCGTACGAGCTGCCGAACGCGCCGGGCCACGGCTACCTGAAGACGGACACCAGCACCATGCTGCGGTTCCGGGCCGCGTACGTGTCGGGGGCGTACCGGGCGCCGGGGCAGCAGGCGTCCGCCTCGCAGGCGCTGGTGCAGCGCCGGATCGTGCCGTACGGTCTCGACTTCGTTCCGGTGCAGGTCCCGCAGGTGCCGGTGGCCACCGCTCCGGAGCCGGAGCAGCCGGCCGACGGCAAGGCCGTCGCGATGCTCGACGTGCTGATCGACCAGCTCAAGGGCCGGGGCCGCCCGGCGCACCAGGTGTGGTTGCCGCCGCTTGCCGACCCGCCGGGCCTGGGTGAGCTGCTCGGTCCGCTGGCGGTGGACCCGACCTATGGGTTGTGCACCGCCTCCTGGCCCGGGCGCGGGCGACTGACGGTGCCGGTCGGTGTGGTGGACCGTCCCTACGAGCAGCGCCGCGACCCGATGATGGTCGAGCTGGCCGGGGCTGGCGGCAACGTGGTCATCGTCGGCCGGTCGATGAGTGGCAAGAGCACGATGCTTCGTACGCTGCTGGCCTCGCTGGCGCTCACGCACACGCCGCGGGAGGTGCAGTTCTTCTGTCTGGACTTCGGCGGGGGCGCGCTGCGCAGCATGGAGCGGTTGCCGCACCTGGCCGGGGTGGCGGGTCGGCGTGACGTCGAGGCGGTCCGCCGGACGGTGGCCGAGGTGGTCGCCGTCCTGGACGAGCGGGAGGCGCGTTTCGCCCAGCACGGCATCGACTCGGTGGCGAGTTACCGCCGTCGTCGGGCCGCCGGCGAGTTCGCCGACGACCCGTTCGGCGACGTGTTCCTGGTGGTGGACGGGTGGAACACCCTGCGCCAGGAGTACGAGGAGCTGGAGCAGACCATCACCACGTTGGCCAACCGGGGCCTCGGCTTCGGTGTGCACGTGGTCCTCACCGCCGTGCGGTGGGCGGAGATCCGGATCAACATGCGGGATCTGCTCGGCACCAAGTTGGAGCTGCGCCTCGGCGACGCGTCGGAGTCCGAGATCGATCGTCGGGCGGCGAACAACGTGCCGGAGAAGTCGCCCGGTCGCGGCCTGACCCGGGACAAGCTGCACTTCCTCACCGCCATCTCGCGTATCGATGGCCGTCGCGACATCGACGATCTGAGCGAGGCCTCGCTGTCCCTGGCCGGGCACGTGGCGGCGAACTGGCCGGGTCGTCCGGCGCCGAAGGTGCGGTTGCTGCCGCGTCGGCTGCCGGTGGCGGAGCTGGCCCGGATCATCGACCGGTCGGCACCGGGTCTCCCGGTCGGTGTCAACGAGTCGGCACTCGCGCCGGTCTACCTGGACCTGGCCAACGAGCCGCACCTGACGGTCTTCGGCGACGCGGAGTGCGGCAAGACCAACCTGCTGCGCCTGATCGCCCGGGGGATCACCGAGCGGTACACGCCGGCGCAGGCCCGGTTGGTGATCGCCGACTACCGGCGTGGCCTGCTGGGGGCGGTGGAGGGTGACCACCTGCTCGACTACGCCCCGTCGAACCAGGCGTTCGCCCAGGGGCTCGGGTCGATCCGCAGTGCGCTGTCCAACCGGCTGCCCGGCCCGGACGTGACGACCGCCCAGCTACGTGATCGGAGCTGGTGGAAGGGTCCGGACCTGTACATCCTGGTGGACGACTACGACCTGGTGGCCTCTGGCGGCAGCAACCCGCTGAGCGCCCTGCACGAGTTGTTGCCGCAGGCCCGCGACATCGGTCTGCACCTGATCGTCACGCGCCGGGTCGGTGGTGTGTCCAGGGCGCTGTACGAGCCGGTGCTGCAACGACTGCGCGAGTTGGACTCGCCGGGCCTGCTGATGTCCGGAAACCGGGAGGAGGGCGCGGTCTTCGGCACGTTGCGGCCGAGCCCGCAACCGCCCGGTCGGGGCACCCTGGTTCGCCGTCGTGATGGCCAGCAGCTGATTCAGACCGCGTGGTCTGAGCCGACCTGAGCGCTGTCGGTCGTTCGGTAGGGGGTGGTGGGCCGTCCGGCCCGATTCACCACCATCCATCGAACGTCACCGGTCAGGGCTGCGAGGGCTGGACGCGTTCCGCTACGGTCTTCACAGGAGTGTCCGTCGGTGGGGTGTTGCTGCCTTGCCGCGGGGGAGGGGTGCGGCGAAGCCGCCACCACAACAGACGGAAGGGTGTGAAGCATGGCGTTCGAGGTCGAAGCTGCGACTCTGCATACCGCCGCGAGTGACGTGCGGTCCACGCGCAGCGAGGTCGACGGCGAGCTGAAGAAGCTGTGGAACGTCGTCGATGACCTGGCCATCGCGTGGAAGGGTCAGGCGTCCACTGGCTTCCAGTCGCTGATGACGCGCTGGAACGAGGACACCGTCAAGCTGCTGACGGCGATGGACAGCATCGCTGACCTGCTCGACAAGTCGGGTACGACGCACCAGGTCAACGACGAAGAGCAGCAGCAGATGCTGGACAAGTTCCACTCTGCTCTCAACCCGTGATCCGTAGCCGGCAGAGGAGGAAATCGTGACGATTAAAGTTGACTATGCGGTCCTCGAGAGCAGCAACCAGCAGATGCAGGCCATCTCGAAGACCCTTGAGGAGAAGCTCGACACGTTGCGGTCCATGCTGACCAAGCTGCACTGGGACGGCGAGGACCGGGTTGCCTACGAGCAGCACCAGGCGAAGTGGGACGCGGCGGTCCGGGACATCAACCGGATCCTGAACGAGATCGGCGGTGCCGTGGGCATCGCCCGCGAAAACTACCTCACCACGGAGATGAGCAACTCCAAGGTGTGGAGCTGAGGCATCCGCACGAGCGGCTCCGGTCCGGTTCGCCCGGCCCGGAGCCGCTCTGTGTGTGACGTTGGCGGCGGGCGTAGGCGTTGGCGGCGGGCTGCGGTGCGCCGCTCAGCCGGCGGTCGGGGCGTCGGTGCGCCGGCCGGGGCGCCAGTCGCGTCGACGGCCAAGGGCGGTGATCGGTCGCGCGACCAGCAGCAGCACGGCGACTAGCCCGCCGATGACCGCCGCCCAGATCGCGGTGGGGCGCTGCCAGCTCAGCGGGTCGTCCCGCACGGCGGGTGCCGGAAGCGCGCCGGCCGGCGGGTTCGCCCTGGTGCCGAGCAGGCTCGACACCGCCCGGTACGGGTTGACCATCCCGTGCCCGATGTCGGCGTTCTGACCCTCGGGTGGGTTGTCCGCTGTGCGTTTCAGCCGATCCGCGACCTGCTGCGGGTCGAGACTCGGGTAGGCGGCCCGGACCAGCGCGGCCACTCCTGAGACGTACGCGGCGGCGTAGCTGGTGCCGCCCTCCGGCACGGTGCGGTAGCCGCTGTTCCCGGGCGCCGGCCCGACGATGTTCATCCCGGGTGCGGCGATGTCGACGTAGTCGCCGCTGATCGAGGTGCCGACGTGGCCGCCCTGCTCGTCCACACCGCCCACCGCGATCACCCCGGGGTACGCGGCCGGGTAACCCGGCAGGTTCTGCGAGTCTTCCGACCGGTTGCCCGCGGCGGCGACCAGCACCACCCCCTTGTCCAGCGCGCGCTCGACGGCCTCCGTCAGTTCGGGGCGGGGAATTGTGGTCAGGGACAGGTTGATCACGTCGGCGCCCTGCGCGACCGCCCAGTCGATGGCCGCGGCGATCTGTGCGGGGAGTTGCGGGTTGTTGACCGCGCCGAGCTGTGGCAGAACCCGGATCGGCAGGATGCGGGCGGCCGGGGCGATGCCGCTGAAGGGGACGACAGTGCCCTCCCGGCCCGCGATGATGCCGGCGATCAGCGTGCCGTGCCCGGCCTCGTCGCACTGGCCCTGCCGGGCCGGCAGGCCGTTGAAGTCGCGACCCTCGAGCACCTGCCCCTTGAGGAGCGGGTGGGCGGCGGAGACTCCGGAGTCGATCACGGCGACCGTGATCCCGGCGCCCCGGGACAGCGGCCACGCCGACGACGGCTCCAGCCGGCGCAGCGCCCACGGCATCTGGGCCAGGCTGTCGGTGCCGGTGGGCCCGCAGAGGGGCGGTGCGGCGGTCGCGGGGGAGGGTGCCACCAGGCCGGCGCCGAGCAGGACCGCCAGCGTTCCACTGAGGACGCCGCGAAGGGCACGGCGGGACGGGGTCGCGCTCAACGGCGGGCATTCGCGCACCCGCAAAGGTTACCGCCGTGACCGTCGGTCAGCGGCCCCGGTGACCGGGGTCAGGCCCGGGGCTCTGCCTTCGCTGGGGGAACGTCGGCGAACAGCGCGAGCAGGTCGCCGACCTGCCGGTCGGCCTCGGCGGGGTGCCGGAACCGGCCGGCCGGGTTGAGGGTGTATTCGTTGCGTCGCCCGACCCGGGTGCGGTGCAGGTAGCCGCCCGCCTCCAGGTCGGCGACGATCGCCTGCGCGGCCCGTTCGGTCACCCCGACCTCGGCCGCGACGTCGCGTAGCCGGGCGGTCGGATCGCGGGCGATGGCCAGCAGCACGTGCCCGTGATTGGTGAGGAACGTCCAGTTCCGCCCGCCGCCGGTGTCGTCCGTCACCGTGCTCGCCATCGTGTGACCGCCTTTCCGGATGTCCGCCTGCCCTCGCGAGAGTCTGGTCCGCCCTGCCTCGGGAAGGTTGCCCAGGGTGCGGCCGGAGTCAACGTATGAAATCTAAATCACGCATACCTTGACGCATCTTACGGTGCGTGTGACGGTGGAGCACGAGCCAGCGCCCGCCCGCCCGGCCGGCGGAAAGCCGGCTTGACCAGGGCAGACGCGTCGAGACGAGGTGCGGGATGAGTCATACCGGAAGCTCCGGCGGTCAGCCGGGTCCGCAGCGGACCACCGACCGGGCCACCGCGCTCAGCGAGCCGACCCGGGCCTACGCCGAACTGGTCGCCGGCAACCGGCGCTTCGTCGATGGCGCCCCACGCCACCCCAACCAGGATGCCGGGCACCGGGCCGCCGTGGCCGACGGGCAACACCCGTTCGCGGTGATCGTCGGCTGCTCCGACTCGCGGCTGGCTGCCGAGATCATCTTCGACCGGGGTCTGGGCGACCTGTTCGTGGTTCGCACCGCCGGGCACACCGCCGGCCCCGAGGTGCTCGGCAGCGTCGAGTACGCGGTGACAGTGCTCGGCACCCCGCTGGTGGTGGTGCTCGGCCACGACTCGTGTGGTGCGGTGCAGGCCGCCCGGGAGTCCGCCGCGACCGGTACCGCACCGAGTGGGCATCTGCGCGCGGTGGTCGACGCCGTGCTGCCCAGCCTGCGCCGCGCCGCGTCCGAGGGCGTTGACGACATCGACGGCATCGTGGACATCCACATCGCCCAGACCGTCGAGACGTTGCTCGGGCAGTCGCCCGTGCTGGCCGACGAGGTGGCGCTGGGACGCTGTGCGGTGGTGGGGGTGTCCTACCGGCTCGCCGCCGGAGCCGTGCGCCCGGTGGCCGCGGTGCCGGCCGGCTTCGCGACGGTGGAGACCCCGGCCTCGACCGAGTCGACCGACCCGGCCGCGCCTGCCACCGTCTGACGCGACGAGGGCCGCTCCGCGTCACGCGGAACGGCCCTCGACGGGGATCGTGCGGGTCAGAGCAGCGACATGTGGACGTGGTCGGTGTGGTTCGACGGCCCGCTGTACGAACTCCAGCCGGTGGCCGGGAACCAGATCTGCCGGTTCCAGATCACGTAGTAGATGCCGAGCCGGTCGGCGTTACGGATGAGGAACGCGGCGACGTTGTTGCCGTACGTCCGGGTGTCGTTGTTGTGCCATGGGGAGAACCCGCTCTTCTGCAGCGACCAGTCGCAGGCGCGGCCCTTCGGGTGCTCCCACGGCCCGCCGGGGCGGTAGCAGCCGACGAACCGGTTGAAGCCGGCCGCCTTGACCTCCTTGTACGCGTGCAGCGTGCGCGGCGTGACGCAGCCGGACGTGGTGGGGTCGTTCTCGCTGCACGACTGGGGCTTCCAGTCACCGTCGGCAGTGCGACCCGGGCCGATCTTCGCGACCTTGGAGGTGGCATCCACCAGGCCGCCGGTGAAACCCTTGCCGCCGACGAGGGAGAGCGCCTTGTCGGCCTCGCTCTTGCGCTTCGCCATCAGGGCGGTCTGCTTCTGCTGCTCGCGGACCTCCGTGTCGAGGGCCAGCTTGGCCTGCTCGGCGCGGGCCTTCACCTCGTTGACCTCGGAGAGCTTCTTCTCGTTGACCATGTTCATCTCGTCGAGCAGCCCGGCGCGCTGGACGAACGAGTCGGGAGCGTCGCTCTCCAGCAGCATCGCGACCGCGCCGATCCGGCCGGTCCGGTACGCCTGGGCGGCGATCTGCCCGACCTGCGGCGCCAGCGCGTCCAGGTCGGCCTTGGCGCGGTTGACCTCCGCCGCCAACTCGCCCTGCCGCTTCTTGGATTTGTCCAGCTTGGACTTCGCGGCGGAGTAGTCGCGGTTGGCCTGCTCGATGACGTCGTTGAGCAGCTTGGGCTCGCCGTCCTCCTCGTGCCCGGACGGTGTGGGGTTCGTCGGGGCGGCGTGCGCCGGGAGCGGCCCGGCGAGCACGGTCAGTGCGGCGATCACGGCCACCACGGGTGTCAACCAGCGGCGTAGGGGTGCCGTCACAATGTTCCCTTCCGTCGACCGCCGACCGGGTTAGCTGACGGGTTCGGGGCGGAAGTGGCCCCTACCGCTGACGCGGATTCACCCCAGGCACCTGGGTCCCCGGCTCGCCGGTTGGCGATTGGGCGGTGGCACCGCAGGCGCCGCTTCGCGCCTTCATCGGTAACCGGCAGCGAGGTTACCCGAGAGCCGACCGGCTGAGCTATGCCTGGATGCCGACCAAAAGCGTCATTTCGCCATAGCGTTGAGTGACCAGTGACGCGGTTCTCAGGGTGGATGCCCGATCTGGTCACGCTGAGGAGTGTCACCATGCCGTATCCGTGCTCCTGTTCGACTCCGGCCACCGGTCGGTGGCCTCGGATGGGGGTGCGGTCCGCGTCCGGTCCGGCTCGTCGGAGCCGGCCGTACGCGGTGAGCTGAGTGCGGCCAGTGCCTCGCTGCGGTCCGGCTGGGGCCGGGGCGCGGGAGCGCCGCTGGACGGCGTGGCATCGCCGCGCCCGGCGGCGGTCACCACCGCTGCCAGGCCGGTGGTCAGCGGCACGGCGGCGATCAGGCCGAGGGTGGCGACCGCGCTGCGGACGATCTCCTGCGCGAGGAACTCGCTGGTGAGGATCTGCCCGATCGGCCGCGAGTCGGCGGTGAGCAGGAGCAGCAGGGGCAGTGACGCGCCCGCGTACGCCAGCACGATGGTGTTGACGGTGGAGGCGATGTGCGCGCGGCCGACCCGGGTGGCCGCACGGTACAGCTGCAACCGGGTCAGCCCGGGGTTCGCGTTCGCCAGTTCGGTGACGGTGGCCGCCTGGGTGACCGTCACGTCGTCGAGCACCCCGAGCGATCCGATGATGATGCCGGCGAGTAGCAGACCGTGCAGGTCCACGTCGCCCTGGAACATCGACAGGGTGGTGGCGTCTTCGCTGCCGAAGCCGGTGAGGTGGGTCGCGGCGGTGGCGATGGTGGCGAGCACGCCGGTCAGCACCAGGCTGCCCAGGGTGCCGAGTACCGCGACCGAGGTCTGTGCGGTGACCCCGTGGGTCAGATAGAGCACCACGAACATGATCAGGGCCGCGCCGACCACCGCCACCAGCAGCGGTGACCTGCCGGCGCTGATGCCCGGCAGCACGAAGGTGAGCAGGATGGCGAAGCTGGCGGCCAGCCCGGCGAGCGCTGCCAGACCTCGCCACCGCCCGAACGCGACGATCGCGGCCGCGAAGACCACCGCCAGCCACACCATCGGGGTGCCGCGTTGGTGCTCGGCGATGTTCCAGTTGCTGACCGTGGGATCGATCGGATCGGCCAGTTCGACCAGGACGACCTCGTCGCCGACCTCGACCCGGGGTGCGCCGGGCCCGTCGGGCACCGGTGTCCGTACCTGCTGGCCGGCGGTCGGCCCGTCGTCCACCCGGACGTCGACAGTGCCGCACCGCCCGTCGCCGACCCTCGGTGTGCCCTCCGGAACCGACGGTGCCGGCGGGCACGGCTCGCTCACCACCCGGGTGACGGTGCCGGGGTGGCGCGGCACGTCCGCGCCACCATCGGTCTGCGGTGACCCGCCGCGGGGCCAGAGCAGTAACGCGGCCAGCACGGTGGCGACGAAGAGGGGTACCACAGTCACGATGAGGATCCGTCGCACCCGTGGCGGGGCGGACGGAGCGGGGTGAGTGTGGTCGGCGGCCAAGGTGAGACTCCCAACGATCCGGTGCGGGATACGGGTCAGCGGGCCGGGCGGTTCACCGTTGCGGTGGAAACGCGGCGGACGGCGGGGCGGATCGCTGCCTGACGACCGCTTGATCACGGACGGTCAGTGCTCGGCCCGGTCGGCCGGGGACGACGCCACGACGGGGCGGCGCCGGTGCCCGACTGTGCAGCGGCATTCGGAGGGCCATCGTGGGAGATGCTAGCCAGCCCTCCCGGGGGTTGCAGGTCGTGGCGGAGTGTCGGGCGGCCGAACCGCTCGCGCGGCGGCCTCCGGGGCGGCATGTTGGAGCCATGCCCGCTCCGTCACCGCCCGACCCGGATCGCCAGCGACGCGCCGAGCCCATGCCGCACGACAAGCACCCCGGGCGCGCCGGGCGCGACAAGCTCGCCGGGCACGACAAACACGCCGGGCGCGACAAGCCCGCCGGGCACGACAAACACGCCGGGCGCGACAAGCCCGCCGGGCACGACAAACACGCCGGGCGCGACAAGCCCGCCGGGCACGACAAACACGCCGGGCACGATCCGGCGTTGTTCCGCCGCCGGTTCTGGGTCTGCCTGGTGTTGACCGTCCCGGTGGTGTTGACGAGTCGTCTCGTGTCGGATCGGCTGGGCCTGACCGGGGACGACGGCCTCCCCGGCCAGGCCTGGGTGGGGCCGGTGCTCGGCTCGGTGGTGTTCTGGTGGGGCGGTTGGCCGTTCCTGGTCGGTGCGGTCAGGGAGGTGCGGGACCGGGCGCCCGGGATGATGCTGTTGGTCGCGATGGCGATCACCGTCGCGTACGCCGCGTCCCTGGCGACCAGCGTCGGCGCCTTCGACCTGGACTTCTGGTGGGAGTTGGCCGCGCTCGTCACCATCATGCTGCTCGGGCACTGGCAGGAGATGAAGGCCATCGGGCAGGCTCGGGGAGCGCTCGCGGCGCTCGCCGCGCTGTTGCCGGACGAGGCCGAACGGGTGGCGGCGGACGGGCGGGTCGAGGCGGTGCCGGTGACCGGTCTGCGGATCGGCGACGTGGTGCTGGTCCGGCCGGGGGGTCGGGTGCCGGCGGACGGCCGGGTCGTCGAGGGCGGC
The DNA here is from genome assembly GCF_022230935.1 of Micromonospora hortensis. Classification (NCBI taxonomy): domain Bacteria; kingdom Bacillati; phylum Actinomycetota; class Actinomycetes; order Micromonosporales; family Micromonosporaceae; genus Micromonospora; species Micromonospora hortensis. The sequence continues at coordinate 253,229 of NZ_JAKKFE010000011.1, read as the reverse complement.
GCCGAGCTGGACGAGTCGATGATCACCGGGGAGTCGCGGCCGGTCGCCCGGTCGACGGGCGACCGGGTGGTGGCCGGCACCGTCGCCACCGACTCGGCGATCCGGGTGCGCGTCGAGGCGTTGGGTGAGCAGACCGCCCTCGCCGGCATCCAGCGGATGGTCGCGCAGGCCCAGGCTTCCGGTGGACGGGCCCAACTGTTGGCCGACCGGTTCGCCGCCGCGCTGTTCTACCTGGCCACCGGCACCGCCGTGCTGACCGTGCTGGTCTGGACCGCGCTCGGTCAGCCGGACGAGGCGGTGGTCCGTGCGGTCACCGTCCTGGTGATCGCCTGCCCGCATGCGCTGGGTCTCGCCATCCCGCTGGTCGTCGCGCTCTCCACAGCGCTCGCCGCGCGGTCCGGGATCCTGGTCAAGGACCGGTTGGCCCTGGAACGGATACGGACCGTCGGCGCGGTGCTCTTCGACAAGACCGGCACGCTGACCCGGGGCGAGCACGGGGTGACCGACCTGGTGGCGGCGTCCGGCGTCGAGCGGGACGAGGTGCTGCGGATCGCGGCCGGTGTCGAGTCGGAGAGCGAACACCCGTTGGCTAGGGCGATAGTGGCGGCCGCCGGGAGCGCCGGGCCGACCCGGGCGGCCGGGTTCCGGTCGCTGCCGGGCCGCGGTGTGCAGGCGACAATCGACGGTACGGAGTACGCGGTGGGCGGGCCGGCGCTGCTGCGCGAGCTGGGCCTTCGGCTCCCGGCGGAGCTGGAGGCCGCGACCGGGCGGTGGTCGGCGCGGGGTGCCGCGGTGTTGCACCTGGTGCGGCTGCCGGACGCCGTGCTCGGTGCGTTCGCGTTGACCGACGAGGTGCGTCCGGAGGCCCGGCGCGCCGTCGACGAGCTGCGTGCCGAGGGTGTCCGCACCATCGCCATGATCACTGGTGACGCCCGGCCGGTGGCCGAGGCGGTCGCCGCCGACCTGGGCTTCCGAGCTGGCGTCGACGAGGTCTTCGCCGAGGTGCTGCCGGCGGAGAAGGACGATCGGGTGGCCGAGCTCCAGCGGCGGGGGTTGGTAGTGGCGATGGTCGGTGACGGGGTGAACGACGCACCGGCGTTGGCCCGGGCGGACGTGGGGGTCGCGATCGGCGCGGGCACCGATGTGGCCATCGAGTCCGCCGGGGTGGTGTTGGCATCCTCGGACCCGCGCGGGGTGGGGGCCGTGGTCCGGCTGTCCCGGGCGTCGTACCGGAAGATGCGACAGAACCTGGCCTGGGCGGCCGGCTACAACGTGGTGGCGCTGCCGCTGGCCGCCGGGGTGTTGGCCTGGGCCGGCGTGGCGTTGAGCCCGGCGCTGGCCGCGGTGCTGATGTCGGCGTCCACCATCGTGGTGGCGCTCAACGCGCAGTTGTTGCGCCGGGTCCGTCTCGACCCCGCGCCGGACTGAGCCCGCTCAGCCGCGCTTCATGAGCCGGCCGACCGCCGCCATCATCTCGGTGGCCATCTCGTCGGCCCGACCCTCGGCGGCGCCCTCGTGCATGCAGTGCCGGGCGTGCCCGTCGAGCAGCCCGAGGGCCACCTTGTCGAGGGCGGCCTGGATGGCCGAGATCTGGGTGAGCACGTCGATGCAGTAGCGGTCGTCGTCGACCATCTTCTCGATGCCCCGGACCTGCCCCTCGACGCGGCGGAGCCGCGCGAGCAGCTGGTCCTTGCTGGCGGTGTATCCGCGGATCGGGGTGGGTGCGGTCATGTCGACAAGGATAGCGTACCCCCAGGGGGTATGGTACGGTCGGTTCTGTTGAGATACCCCCACCGGGTACCGGTACCGCGAAGGAGACGATCCGATGGTCGACACGACGTACCAGGTTCAGGGCATGACCTGCGGGCACTGCGTCAGCGCGGTGAGCGCCGAGGTCGGTGCCATCGCTGGGGTGCGCGACGTCCAGGTCGACCTCGCGGCCGGCCGGGTCACCGTCAGCAGTGATCAGCCGCTGGACACCGCTGTTGTCCGAGCCGCAGTCGACGAGGCCGGCTACGACCTCGTCGACGCGTGATCGGCGGGCCGGCGTGCGCACCGTGACGAGACTGGCCGGTTTCGCCGTCGGCCTGGCGGCGATCTTCGGCACGACGTACGGGATCGGCCGGGTGGTCGACAGCGCCCCGGTGGTCGAGGGCCGGCACGACGGCGATGCCGCCCATGCGACGGGCGAGCACGACGAGACGGCCGACCGGCTCCCGGGCGGGCTGCTCGTCTCCGACCGGGGCTACACCCTCGAACCGGTCGACGCCCCGGCCGGCGAGTTCGCCTTCCGGATCGCCGGCCCGGACGGCCGCCCGGTGACCCGGTACGACGTGGCGCACGACAAGCAGATGCACCTGATCGTCGCCCGTCGGGACCTCTCCGGCTTCCGCCACGTCCACCCCGAGCTGGCCCCGGACGGCACCTGGCGGGTCGACACCCCGCTGGCCAGCCCCGGGCAGTGGCGGGCGTTCGCCGACTTCGCCCCGACCGGGGGTGAGCCGCTGACCCTCGGCGTGGACGTGACAGTCCCCGGCGAGTTGACCGAACGGCCGTTGCCCGCCCCGGCAACCAGCACCACGGTCGACGGCTACACGGTCACCCTGACCGGCACGCCGCAGCCCGGCCGCACGTCGCCGCTGACACTGACCGTCAGCCGGGACGGGCAGCCGGTCACCGACCTGGAGCCCTACCTGGGCGCGTACGGGCACCTCGTGGCACTACGTCGGGGTGATCTGGCGTACCTGCACGTGCACCCGGACGGGACGCCCGGCGATGGGCGCACCCGGCCCGGTCCGGCCGTCACCTTCCTCGCCGAGGTGCCCTCGGCCGGCAGCTACCGGCTCTACCTCGACTTCCAACACGGCGGGCGGGTGCGCACCGCAGAGTTCACTGTGGTCGCCGGCACTGCCCCGACCGGAGAGGCCCCCAGCCCGAGCGGGCCCGCACCGACCGGCGGGGCCGACCACGGCACCCCCGGGCACGGACACAACTGACGGGACCAGACGATGACCACCACCAGCAGACCGCTGCCCGAGGCGCCGAACCGGATCGAACTGGCGATCGGCGGAATGACCTGTGCCGCGTGCGCCGCCCGGATCGAGAAGAAGCTCAACCGGATGGACGGGGTGAGCGCCACCGTCAACTACGCCACCGAGAAGGCGACCGTCCGCTACGCCGACGGCGTCACGCCGGACGACCTGATCGGGACCGTGCAGAAGACCGGTTACACGGCGGCGTTGCCGGCCCCGCCCAGCGCCGAACCCCCGGTGGACCCGTTGCGGGGGCCTCGTACCCGGCTCTGGGTGTCGGTGGCCCTGAGCGTGCCGGTGGTCCTGCTGGCGATGGTCCCGGCCTGGCAGTTCGACTACTGGCAATGGATGTCGCTGACCCTGGCCGCCCCGGTGGTGGTCTGGGGTGGGCTGCCGTTCCACCGGGCCGCCTGGACCAACCTGCGGCACGGCGCGGCCACCATGGACACCCTGGTGTCGCTCGGCACCCTGGCCGCCTTCGGCTGGTCGCTCTGGGCGCTCTTTCTCGGTGACGCGGGGATGCCCGGCATGACGCACCCGTTCCGCTTCGACATCACCCGGAGCGACGGCGCCGGCAACATCTACCTGGAAGCGGCCGCCGGGGTCACCGTGTTCATCCTGGCCGGTCGCTACTTCGAGGCCCGGTCCAAGCGGACTGCCGGCGCCGCCCTACGCGCCCTGCTCGACCTCGGCGCCAAGGACGTGACGGTGCTGCGTGACGGCGTGGAGACCCTGATCCCCGTGGACCGGCTCGCCGTCGGTGACCGGTTCGTGGTCCGCCCCGGGGAGAAGATCGCCACCGACGGGGTGGTCGACGAGGGCACCTCCGCTGTCGACGCCAGCATGCTCACCGGTGAGTCGGTGCCGGTCGAGGTCGCCCCGGGTGACGGCGTGGTCGGCGCCACGATCAACGCGGGTGGGCGGCTGATCGTCACCGCCACCCGGGTTGGCGCGGACACCCAGCTCGCCCGAATGGCCGACCTGGTGGAGCAGGCGCAGAGCGGCAAGGCAGCCGTGCAGCGGTTGGCGGATCGGATCTCCGGGGTCTTCGTGCCGATCGTCATCACCCTCGCCGTCGGCACGCTCGGTTGGTGGCTCGGCACCGGGGCCGGCCCGACCGCCGCGTTCACCGCCGCCGTGGCCGTGCTGATCATCGCCTGTCCGTGTGCGCTCGGCCTGGCCACCCCGACCGCGCTGCTGGTCGGCACCGGTCGGGGCGCCCAGCTCGGCGTGCTGATCAAGGGCCCGGAGGTGCTGGAGTCGACCCGCCGGGTGGACACCGTGGTGCTCGACAAGACCGGCACCGTGACGACCGGCCGGATGACAGTGGTGGACGTGGTGCCGGCGAGCGGTGTGGACCGGGCCGAGCTGCTCCGGCTCGCCGGGGCGGTGGAGGCCGCCTCCGAGCACCCGATCGCTCGTGCGATCGCCGCCGCTGCCGCCGCCGCGGGCGCGCTGCCCCCGGTGACCGCCTTCGGCAACCTCGAAGGGCTGGGGGTGACCGGCACCGTCGACGGGCGGGCCGTGCTGGTCGGCCGGGTCCGGCTGCTGCGCGAGCGTGAGATCGACGTACCGCCGGAGGTCGAGTGGGCCGTCCGCGACGCGGAGGCCGCAGGCCGTACGGCGATCGTCGCCGGCTGGGACGGACAGGCTCGAGGCGTGCTCACTGTCGCCGACGTGGTCCGGCCGACCAGCCGGGCGGCGGTGGCCCGGCTGCGCGGGCTGGGGCTGACTCCGGTCCTGCTGACCGGGGACAACACCACTGTGGCTCGCGCGGTCGCCGCCGAGGTGGGCGTCGACGAGGTGATCGCCGAGGTGCTGCCGGCCGGGAAGGTCGACGTGATCAAGCGGCTTCAGGCCGAGGGGCGGTCGGTGGCGATGGTCGGTGACGGGGTCAACGACGCCCCGGCGCTGGCCCAGGCCGACCTGGGGCTGGCCATGGGCACCGGCGCCGACGTGGCGATCGAGGCGGCCGATCTCACCCTCGTCCGGGGCGACCTGGACGCCGCGGTGGACGCCATCCGCTTGTCTCGGCGGACGCTCGGCATCATCCGGGGCAACCTGTTCTGGGCGTTCGGCTACAACGTGGCGGCCCTGCCGTTGGCCGCCGCCGGGCTGCTCAACCCGATGATCGCCGGCGCGACGATGGCGCTGTCCTCGGTCTTCGTGGTGGCCAACAGCCTGCGGCTGCGTCGCTTTCGTCCGGCCGCTACCGATCTGTGACGACGGTAATGGTTGGGCCGGTGACGACGGGGGTACCTCTGTGGTCGTAGCGAAGCTTGCGATGCTTGCAATGGAGGTTGGCAATGGGATTCGACGACAAGATCAACAACGCCACCGAGGACGCGACCGGCAAGCTGAAGGAAGGCGCCGGTCGGGCCACCGACAACGAGCAACTGGAGGCGGAGGGTCGCGCTGACCAGTCCACCGCCAAGCTCAAGCAGGCGGGCGAGAAGATCAAGGACGCCTTCAAGAGCTGACGTACGACGTACCTCGCACGCCGGGCCGGTGATCATCACCGGCCCGGCGTGCTGTGTGTCCGGCCTCTCGGCCGTCGAACCCGAGGTGTGCTCAGGGGCGTCGGGTGGCGCGTACGACCACGTCGTACAGCGGGACGTCCCGGCCCGGCACGGTGCGGCGGTGCTCCTCGGCGGTGACGATCTCCCAGGTGCTGCCGTCCAGGCCGGCGGTGATGTCCGCCAGGGTGACCGACGCCTCGTCCGGCGGGTGCCCGTGCCCAGACCCGTGCCCAGACCCGTGCCCATGTCCGCGCCCGTGTCCGTGGCCTGGCGCGGTGGCTTCCGAGGTGTGCAGATGCCCGACGATCAGGAGGGTGCCGCCGGGGGCCACCCACCCGGCGACGCGGTCGTAGAAGGCCAACTGCGGCATCGCGGGGTGCGCGTAGTGCGTCGTGACCAGGTCGAACCGCGTCTCCGGGGCCCAGGTCGTCAGGTCCGCCTCCACCCACCGCACGCGCTCGGAGACCCCGCTCTCCGTCGCGCGTTCGGCGGCTCGGGCGAGCGCGACGGATGAGATGTCGACGGCGGTGACCTGCCAGCCGTGGGCGGCGAGCGAGATCGCCTCGGCGCCCGCGCCGCACCCGGCGTCCAGCGCCGAGCCCGGCGTCAGAGCGCCGATCTCCCGGGCCAGGTACGGGTGCGCGGGACTCGTGCTCATCGCGCCGGGACGGTCGTGGTGCGCCTGGTGCCAGTGCCGCTCCCAGTAGTCCTTGTCGAACTCGTGCTGCTCGGTCATCTGTGTCTGCTCCTTCGCGCGTCGCCCCCGACTGTGACCGGCGACCGGGCGATGCGCAAAGATTGTTGCCAAAATGGCAATTCGGCGTGGCTCACCCCTGCCCGGTCAGCCGGGCCGCCCGTACCTCCAGGTAGCGCTGCTCGGGCCGGCTCGTGGTGCCCCGCGCCGCCACCAGGTACGCCTCCCGCGCCGCGCCGACGTCCCCGGCCAGCTCCAACAGGTGGGCACGGACGGCGGCCAGCCGGTGGTGCCCGGCCGTGCGGTCGTCGGCGTCCAACGACGTGAGCAGGGCGAGCCCGGACCGGGGCCCGTCGACCATGGCCACCGCCACCGCCTGGTTGAGGGTGACCATCGGGTTCGGCGCGATCCGGGCCAGCAGTCGGTAGAGCGCGACGATCTGCCGCCAGTCCGTCTCCGCCGCCGTCGACGCCTCGGCGTGCACAGCGGCGATCGCCGCCTGGAGCTGGTACGGGCCGGGCGGCGACCAGGTCAGCGCCTCGGTGATCAGCGCGACCCCCTCCGCGACGGCGGCGGCGTCCCACAGTGAACGGTCCTGCTCGGCGAGGGGCACCAATTCCCCGTCGGACCCCACCCGGGCTGCCCGATGCGCGTCGGTCAGCAGCATCAGCGCCAGCAGCCCTGTCACCTCGCCGTCGTCGGGCAGTAGGCCGCGCAGGATGCGAGCCAGCCGGATCGCCTCGCCGGTCAGCTCGGCCCGGCGCAGCTCCGGGCCACTGGACGCGGTGTAGCCCTCGTTGAAGATCAGGTAGAGCACCCGCAGCACCGTTCCCAGCCGCTCGCCCCGCTCGGCCGGCCCGGGCATGGTGAACCGTGCCCCGGCGGCCTCGATCCGCTGCTTGGCCCGCCGGATCCTCTGACTCATCGTCGCCTCCGGCACCAGGTGCGCCCTGGCGATCTGGGCGGTGCTGAGACCGCCGACCGCGCGCAGCGTGAGCGCCACCTGCGCCGATCCGGGCAGCGCCGGGTGACAGCAGAGGAACAGCAGCGTGAGGGTGTCGTCGTCGGCCGCGACGGCCGGCTCCGCGTCCACAGCGGGCACCACCCCGGCGTACGCCGGTTCGCGCCGCGCCACCGCCACCTCGCGGTCCCGGCGCGCGCTCTCGCTGCGCCACTCGTCGGTGAGCCGGCGGGTGGCCACTGTGAGCAACCAGGCGCGCGGCTTGTCCGGTACGCCCTGCCCGGGCCATTGGGTCGCGGCGGCGAGCAGGGCTTCCTGGACCGCGTCCTCGCACCTGTCGAACTGTCCGTGCCGACGGACCAGCAGACCGAGGACCTGCGGCGCGAGCGTGCGCAGCAGATCCTCGACCGTCCGGTCCTCGGTCACATCTCCGTCCCGGCCTCGTCCATGATCGGGCGGACCTCCATCGCGCCGCCGTACCGGACGTCCGGCCAGCGGGCGGCGATCTCGGCAGCTCGCTGCGGGCTGTCGCAGTCGACGGCCAGGTAACCGGCGAACTGCTCCTTGCTCTCCATGAACGGGCCGTCGAGGACCTCTGGGGTGCCGTCCACGAGTCGGGCCGTCACCGTCTGCGACGGATTGGCCAACGCCTGGCCGCCGATCAGCTCGCCGGTCTCGGTCAGCTCCTTCATGATCTCGTCGACCTCACCGAACAGGGCGGTGCGCTCCTGCTCGCTCAGCTCCTCGGTGAAGCCGGGCCGGTTCCAGATCAGCAGCATGTACTTCACGGCGATGCTCCTCAGGCTCTGGTCGCATCCCGATCGGGGCGCGACTCAGCGGAGGGTCGGAGTCGATTCCCCGATCCCTACCGCGTACCGAAGAAAATCGCAGAAACATCCGCCTGGGGCTCTCCCACGCCGGATGGTTCAGCGCGGATCGGGTCGGCCGGGCACCTGTCGGGGCTTCCGGGCGCTGCCGACGTCGAGCGAAGCCCGGTCGGCGGCAGAGGTGCCGGACGACCAGCCCTCGGCGTCGCGCACGCTGAGCCGGTGCCGGGTGACGCCGGGGAAGAGGGTGTCCAACCGCTCCCGGACCGCCTCGCCCCGGGCCGCGAGCACCGGCAACAGCCGTTCCGCCCCGGTGGTCTCGGCCGCCGCCTGGTCCGCCGCGTTGGTCGCCGCCTCGGTGGCCGTGCGCAGCCGCTCGCCGATCCGCAGCGCGAACGCGTTGAGGAAGGACTCGTCCCAGACCTTCGTCCGTCGCCCCGACCCCTGCCGTCGCTCGGCACGCCCCCGCAGCATCGCCGCCGTGGCCTGGACCAGCAGCGACGTGTAGAGCAACTCCACAGCCACCAGGTCCGCCGGCCAGCCCAGCACCGTGGCGAAGCCGAGATCGTCGGACCAGACCGCCTCGCACCGGTTCGCCGCCGCGACCTCCTGCACCAGCAGCGCCTTCGCGCCCGCGTACGGGGTGTCGGTGCTCAGGCGTACGCCGCCGGGCAGATCCCCGCGCTCCGACCCGGCCGCCAGCAGCGCCTCGTCGATGCTGTGCCTGGCGATCAGCTCCTGGGCCTTCCCGGTCAGCGCCTCCGCCTCCGCCGGGAAGGTGGTCGACTCGGCCTTCGCCAGCAGCGCCCGCACCCGATCCAGCATCGGCGACCCGCTGCGAGCCGTGCCCGCCGTGCGGGGCAGTGCCGCGCCGCTCGTGCCCGGCGGTGGGCGCAGCACCGCGATCGGCGGCAGGCTCTCCACCAGCGCGAGAGTGTCCACGGCCGCGCGGAGCGCGTCGGCCCGGTCCAGGCCCTCCCGGCTGGCCCAACCGGCCAGCACGCTGCCGTCGGCACCGCCGTCGGCGGGCACCAGCTCGCGTAGCTGGTCGTCCCACCAGGCCGGGACCGGCTCGGCCTGGTCGCGCCGCTGGGCGGCCATCGCGGCGCGGACCAGCCGCGCGGCGCGGGCGTCGAGCCGTCGACTGGTGATCCGGTCCACGTCGACCGGCTGCCAACCGCGCGGCCAGAGCCGGCCCAGGCCGCGGACCAGGCGACGCAGCAGAGCGGCGTCCACCGCCGTGGTGCCGTCCGCGGCGCCGGTGCCGACCATCAGATGGTCCAACTGCCGTTCGGCCTGCCGTACGTCAGTGCCGCGCACCGCCGCGAGCGCGTTGGCGACGAGTTCGTCCGCGTCCGGCACGGGCACCTCCTTCTCGGTATCTGGCTGTCGCTGCCCCTCCAGGCTCCATGATCATGCCGTCAGTGGCCCGGGAGTCACGAAACGGGGATGTGCCACCGGCCCGCTGGGCCTTTCCGCTGCTCCGGTCCGGCATGTTTGGTGCGGTTCGGGGTATTTACGACCCGATCCGACCTGACTGCGAGGTGTGTGGTGGTCGATTCGAGCCTGCCAAGGCCCCGTTCCGTCGACGTTCGTTCCTCCACCCTCGTCGGCGTCCTGATCGGCATCGCGATCATGGCCGCGATCGACGAGATCGTCTTTCACCAACTCCTCGCCTGGCACCACTTCTACGACCGCTCCACCCCCTCGGTGGCGTTGCTCTCCGACGGGCTGCTGCACGCCGCCGAGGTGATCGCCCTGGTCGGTGGGTTCTTCTGGTTCGCCGACCTGCGTCGACGGCATGCCCTGGCGAGCCGGCTGGCCTGGGGTGGCCTCCTGCTCGGCGCCGGAGGATTCCAGCTCTTCGACGGTCTCGTCGACCACAAGGTGCTCCGGCTGCACCAGATCCGCTACGGCGTACACCTGGTGCCGTACGACGTGGTCTGGAACGTGGCCGGCGCGGTGCTGCTGCTGGCCGGCGTCGCCGTCCTCTGGCGGGCCCGCTCCCGCCAGCCCGGCGCCCGATGACGGTGGCCGGGCCGCTGGCGCACGCCGGGCACGGCGCGGCCGGGCCGAGCTGGTTCCCACTGTTCCCGGTCGCGTTGTTGGCGGTCGGCTACGTGCTGGCCGCCGTCCGGGACCCGCGGGGTTGGGACCACCGACGCACCGCCTCCTGGCTGGTCGGCTGCGCCCTGCTGGCGGTCGCCGTCGGGCCGCTGGCTCCGCTCCCGGACAACCCGAGCGGGCACATGGCGCAGCACCTGCTGCTCGGCATGCTGGCCCCGCTGGGGCTGGTGCTCGCCGCCCCGGTGACGCTGCTGCTCCGGGTCGTGCCGCCGCCGGTACGCCGAGCTGTCGGTCGGCTGCTGCGCGCCCGCCCGCTGCACCTGCTCGCCCACCCGGTCACCGCCGCGCTGCTGACCACCGGAGGGTTGGCGTTGGTGCTGCTCACCCCGCTGTACGCGGCGGCCGAACGGCAACCCATCCTGCACCACGCCGTGCACCTGCACTATCTGGCAGCCGGGTACCTCTTCGCCTGGTCCTTGGCCGGGCCGGACCCGGCGCCGCGTCGCCCCCGACTGGCGGTACGGGTCGGCGCGTTACTGGCCGCGTCGGCTGGCCACGCCGTGCTGGCCAAGTATCTGTACGCCCGGGCCGAAACCCTCCCGCCCGGCCTCGCCGACCGGGACCCGGAAGTGTTCCGCTCGGCCGCCCAACTCATGTACTACGGCGGCGACCTGGCCGAGCTGCTCCTGGCGGCAGCCCTCTTCGCCACCTGGTACCACTCCCGCCGCCCTGGTCGGCGGCGGCCACCCCGTCCAACCAGGTTGATCAAGAAGTTTGCGTCACCGGAGGACGAATCCCTGACGCGAACTTCTTGATCAACCTGACGGAGCGGGCGCTGCCAGCGCGGTGGACAGCCGGCGGAGGAACTCGATGAGGTCGTCCTCGCTGTGGTGCGTTCCGGCCTGCTCATTCAGGGGACCCGAGTAGCGCAGCGCGTGGACCAGCGCGTCCCGCGTCTCGGCCCGGTCACCCGGGTAGAGCCCAGCGGCCACCCCGTCGACTACCCGCGTGACCACCGAATCGTCGAGCGTTCTGTCGAACTGAACCCCGTAGAGGATTCCGTTGACGTGGCCCCTCCAGCTGTCCGTACCCATGCTCGTTGACTCCCTGTGAAGCTCTGGCTGCCGTCCCGGCCAGGAATTGCCGTGGCTGAAATGGCAGCGCTCGGTTGCGGCACGTTCAGCGGAACAGTCGGGCATTTTCAACCGCCCAGCCGTCGAAGTCGCGTAGCGGGCGGCCGATGATCTCGCGCACGGTCGGCCGCTGGTCGAGCGTCCACTGGGTGAGGTCAGCGAGTCGCGTGCCGTACTCCTCAAGGGCGTACAGGGTCACGTCGATACCGCTGTCGGGCCAGCCGCGACGCCGCCAACTCGCACGGCTGTGGTCGGGCGTCACCTCAATGGCGACGATGTCGCGGCCGACCGCTCTGGCGATGCTCGCCACCCGCGAACGGCTGCTGATCGGCAGCCCTACCGCTTCGAGGACAGCGCCGACATGGTCGTCGGTACGCAGCGCCGCCAACGCGACAGCGGCGAGGTCGTCCTCGTGGATGAAGGGGTAGTGCCCGCCGTCCAGGTGTGCCTCCCGTACGGTGCCCTCGCCCCTGATCGTCTCTGGCCAGTCCGATCCGGTGGCCGGATAGGTGCCCTCGATCACCGCGCCCATCACCGCCGACGGCCGGATGTGTACCCACTCCATCCCGGAGCCTTCGACAGCCCGCTCGATCGACAGCCAGAACCAGGTCTCGGGCGGGTACCTCTCCTCGTACTCCGGCCCGTGCGAGGACAGCACGACGATTCGCCGCACACCGGCACCACCGGCGAGGTCCAGGGCATTCCGCACCGTCGTCGGCGAGGCTCCGGCGAGGAAGACGCCGTCGACGTCGTCGTAGACCTGGACGTGCTCGAGCGGCCGGGTGATGGATCCCTCGACGACCTCGACCCCGTCGGGCCAGCCATCCACCTGGTCGGATTCGGCGAGAACACGCACCCGGTCACCAGCGTCCAGCAGTTGCCGCGCGAGGCTCCGCCCGACAATCCCCGTGGGGCTGCTGCCCGCGTCCATCCGGGCGTTGACCGCGGTCAGCAGGAGCAGGCGAGTGCGTGAGGCAGCCGCCCCCCGATTGTTCTCAGCCATGGCAAGACCCTCCAGCAGGAAAGCGGAGATCTTGCGCCTCCCGCTCGATGGGAGGTTGCGGATCGTGAGTCGTCAACGCTATCAGCCACCGCAACGGCGGGCCGGGCCGTCGGCGCGCCTGCACGCGCCAGGTCACGGGCGTTGCGGCCAGTTGGTGAGGATGTCCTCGACCGGTAGGGCGTCCTGCTCCGGATCAGGTGCCGGGGTTGGGCGGTCGGTCGGGGTGCGGTCGAAGCGGGGTGCGGGGGCCGGCTGGACCTCGCCGCCCACCTCGACGAACGTGCCCCGGGCCGCGTTGTGCGGGTGCGTGTGCGCCTCGCCGGGCGCGAGCACCGGCGCCACGCAGGCGTCCAGGTCGGCGAAGACCGCCGTCCACTCGTCCCGGGTGCGCTCGGCGAACCGCTCGGTGAACCGGCGGCGCAGCTCGTCCCAGCCACTCGGGTCGTACTGGGCGGGTAGGTCCGGATCGTCGGCGAGGCCGAGGCCGCTGAGCAGTACGGCGTAGAAAGCCGGTTCCATCGCGCCGACCGCCATGAATCCACCGTCGGCGGTGGCGTACGTGTCGTAGAACGGCGCCCCACCGTCGAACATGTTGCGCCCGCGCGGGGCGGCCCACAGGCCGGTGCCGAGCAGCCCGTGCAGGAACGAGGTGAGCAGCGCCGAGCCGTCCACCATCGCCGCGTCGACCACCTGGCCGAAGCCGGAGCGCTCCCGCTCCAGCAGCGCGGCCAGCACCCCGACGGCGAGCAGCATCCCGCCGCCGCCGAAGTCGCCAACGAGGTTCATCGGCGCGTACGGGCGTTCGCCGGCCCGTCCCAGCGGCTCCAACGCCCCGGCCACAGCGATGTAGTCGATGTCGTGCCCGGCTCGGGCCGCCAGCGGGCCATCCTGACCCCAGCCGGTCATCCGCGCGTACACCAGTCGGGGGTTGCGGGCCTGGCACACCTCCGGCCCGATGCCGAGCCGCTCGGCCACCCCCGGCCGGTACGCCTCGACCAGCACGTCCGCGCGCTCGGCGAGGCGCAGCAGGTCCGCCACCCCGGCCGGGGACTTCAGGTCCAGCGCGGTGACCCGCCGGCCGCGTTGCAACGGCCCGCTGGTCGGGGCGGCCAGCCGGCCCGTTCCCGGTGCGCCCGGCCGGTCCACCCGCACCACGTCCGCGCCGAGGTCGGCGAGCACCATGCAGCCGAACGGCGCCGGGGCGAGGCTGGCCAGCTCGATCACGCGCACCCCGGCCAGCGGCCCGCCGCGTGCCGCCATCACGCGACGTCAGCCGGTTCGGCCCGAGGGGTGGCGAGCCGGTCGGCCAGGTCGGCGGGGGGCGTGAACCGGTCACCGTAGTTGCCGGCCAACTCGGTGGCACGGGCCGCGAAGCCGGCCGGGCCGCCCGCGTACTGCCGGACGTAGCGGATCACCCCGCCCGTCCACGCAGGGAAGCCGATGCCGAAGATCGAGCCGATGTTGGCGTCGGTCTCGGTGCGCAGCACGCCCTCGTCGAGGCAGCGCAACGCGTCCAGCGCCTCGGCGAAGAGCATCCGCTCCTGGAGGTCGGTGAACGGCACCGCCCGGCCCGCGTCGGTGGTCAGGTCGGCGAGACCGGGCCACAGCCGGCCGCGGGCGCCGTCGTCGTAGGAGTAGAAGCCGCGTCCGGCGGTGCGCCCCGGCCGGTCGTACGCGTCGACCAGCTCGTCCACCAGGCGGTGCGCCGGCAGCGGGCGGAACTCCTCGCTGGCCGCCTCGAACTGGCGGCGGATCCGCTGGATCAGCGTGAGACTGACCTCGTCGGCCAGCGCCAGCGGCCCGGTCGGGTAGCCGGCCTGAAGGGCGGCCTGCTCCACCGATGCGGCGGGAACACCCTCGGCGACCATGCCGACAGCCTCGTCGATGAACTTGCCGATCACCCGGCTGGTGAAGAAACCCCGGCCGTCGTTGACCACGATCGGGGTCTTGCCGATCCGCCGACCCAGGTCGAACGCCCGGGCCAGCGCCACGTCCCCGGTCCGCTCGCCCACCACGATCTCCAGCAGCGGCATCCGGTCCACAGGGGAGAAGAAGTGCATGCCGACGAAGTCCGCCGGCCGGTCCACGCCGGCGGCCAGCCCGGTGATCGGCAGGGTGGAGGTGTTGGAGGCGAGCAACGCGCCGGGCGCCAGTACGGGCAGCACCTCGGCGAAGACCTGCTGTTTCAGCGCCGGATCCTCGAAGACCGCCTCGATGACAGCGTCGCAGCCGGCCAGCGCGTCCACCTGGTCGGTGGTGGTGATCCGGTCCAGTACGGCGCGGGCGTCCGCCTCGGTGGTGCGACCCTTGCGTACCGCGCGGGCCAGCAACCGCTCGGCGTGCTCCCGGGCCCGGCCGGCGGCCTCCGGCGTGACGTCCCTGACCACCACGTCCAGTCCGGCGCTGGCGCAGGCGTACGCGATGCCCGCGCCCATCATGCCGGCCCCGAGCACCGCCACCCGTCGCACCGGCGCGGCGTCCACATCGGTTGGTCGGGCCGCGCCACCGTTGACGGCCTTCAGGTCGAAGAAGAACGCACCGATCATGTTCTTGGCGACCTGGCCGGTGAGCAGGCCGATCAGGTGCCGGGTCTCCACTGTCAGGGCGGTCTCCAGGTCGACCTGTGCGCCCTCGACGGCGGCGGCGAGGATCGCCTCGGGCGCGGGCAGCCGGGCACCCTTGAGTTGCTTGCGCAGCGTCGCCGGGAAGGCGGGCAGTTGTGCGGCCAGCGAGCGGCTGGCCGGGGTGCCACCGGGCATCCGATAGTCCGGCCGGTCCCACGGCTGCCTGGGGTGCGGGTTCGCCGCGACCCAGGCCCGCGCCCGCTCCAGCAACTCGGCGGGCGTGGCGACAACCTCGTCGACCAGCCCTGCCGACAGGGCGTCGGCCGGGCGCATCCGTCGGCCGGTGAGCAGCACAGTGGTCAGCGCGCCGGCCAGGCCGAGCATCCGCACGGTCCGGGTGACGCCACCCGCCCCGGGCAGCAGGCCCAGCGTCACCTCGGGCAGCCCGAGCCGGCTGCCGGGCGCGTCCAGTGCGATCCGGTGGTGGCAGGCGAGCGCGATCTCCAGGCCACCACCGAGCGCGGAGCCGTTGACAGCGGCGACCACCGGTCGGCCCAGTGTCTCCAGCCGGCGAAGGTCCCGTTTGATGGCACCGAGCAGGGCTGCCAGGTCGGGCGCGTCGGCGCGGGTGGCCCGGATCATCTCGGGCAGGTCGCCGCCGGCGAAGAACGTCGACTTCGCGCTGGTCACGATGACGCCGACGAGATCGGGCTCGGCCTCCAGCCGATCCAGCGCGGCACTCATCGAGGCGGCGTACGCCCGGTTCATGGTGTTGGCGGACTGGGTGGGGTCGTCCAGTGTGAGCGTGACGATGCCGTCGGCGCCGCGGTCGTACCGGATGGTGTTTGTCATTGTCGTCCTCCGGGTCAGCAGCGCTCGAGAACTGTGGCGACGCCCATGCCGCCGCCGATGCAGAGGGTCACCACGGCACGGCGCAGGTCGCGGCGCTCCAACTCGTCCAACGCCGTACCGAGCAGCATCGCTCCGGTCGCGCCGAGCGGATGGCCGAGCGCGATCGCACCGCCGTTGACGTTCACCCGGTCCGGGTCGAGGCCCAGGTCGCGGACGTACTTGAGCACCACGGCGGCGAACGCCTCGTTGATCTCGAACAGGTCGATGTCGTCGACTGTCAGCCCGGCGACGGCGAGCGCCTTGTGGGTGGCCGGGATCGGACCGGTCAACATCAACGTCGGGTCCGCGCCGGTGACCGCCGCGCCGACGATCCGGGCGCGCGGAGTGAGGCCGAGATCCCGACCAACCTGCTCCGAACCGATCAGCGCCAGCGCCGCCCCGTCCACGATGCCTGACGAGTTGCCCGCGTGGTGGACGTGCTCGATGGCCTCCAGCCAGTGGAACTTCTGCAACGCGACAGCGTCGAAGCCGGCCGCCTCACCCATTGTGGCGAAGGACGGGGTGAGCTTGGCCAGCGCCTCCCGGGTCGTCTCCGGGCGCGGGTGCTCGTCGACGGTGAGGATGTCCAGCCCGTTGCCGTCGCGGACCGGCACCACCGAGCGGGCGAAGTACCCGCCGGCCCATGCCTTGGCGGCCCGCTCCTGCGACCGCAGCGCGTAGCCGTCCACGTCGTCGCGGGTGAAGCCCTCCAGGGTGGCGATCAGATCCGCGCTGACGCCCTGCGGCACGAACGACGTGGCCAACGCGGTCTGCGGATCGGTGGCCCAGGCCGCGCCGTCGGAGCCCATCGGCACCCGGGACATCGACTCGACCCCACCGGCGAGCAGCAGATGCTCCCAGCCGGAGCGGATCCGCGCGGCGGCGGAGTTGACCGCCTCCAACCCGGAGGCGCAGAACCTGTTGAGCTGCACCCCGCCCACCTGGTCGGGCAGCCCGGCCAGCAGCGCGGCCGCCCGAGCCAGGTCGCCGCCCTGCTCGCCGACCGGAGTCACGATGCCGAGCAGCAGATCCTCAAGCCGGCCGACGTCCAGGCCGGGGTTGCGCTCCCGCAACGCGTCGATCAGGCCGACCACCAGGGAGATGGGCTTGACCCCGTGCAGCGCGCCGGTGTCCCGGCCGCGTCCGCGCGGGGTGCGGACCGCGTCATAGACGTACGCCTCAGAGAGCACGGGCGATCAGCTCCTTCATAATCTCGTTGGTGCCGCCGTAGATCTTCTGGACGCGGGCGTCGGCGTACATCCGGGCGATCGGGTACTCCGTCGTGTAGCCGTAGCCGCCGAAGAGCTGAAGGCACCTGTCGACGACCTCACACTGCCCGTCGGTGAGCCATGACTTCGCCATCGCCGCCGTGGAGACGTCCAGGTCGCCACGCGTGTGTCGGACGATGCAGTCGTCCAGGAAGACGCGGCTGACCCGGGTGCGGGTGGCGCACTCGGCGAGCACCATCCGGGTGTTCTGGTGACCCATCAGGGTCTTGCCGAAGGCGGTGCGCTCCTTGGCGTACGCGACTGTCAGCGCGACCGCCCGTTCCATGACCGCTACCGCGCCGACGCCGATGACCAGCCGTTCCTGCGGAAGCTGCTGCATGAGCTGAATGAAGCCCAGCCCCTCGGCGCCGCCCAGCAGGTTGGCCGCCGGCACCCGGAACTCGTCGAAGAACAACTCCGCCGTGTCGTTGGCGTGCAGGCCGATCTTGGACAGCAGCCGGCCCCGGCGGAAGCCCTCCGGGTCGCCGCCCACCTCGCAGACCAGCAGCGAGACGCCGGACGCCCGCTGCTCCGGGTCGGTCTTCACGGCCACGATGACCAGATCGGCCAGACCACCGTTGGTGATGAACGTCTTCGCGCCGGTCACTAGATAGTCGTCGCCGTCGCGGACCGCCCGGGTACGCATCGCCTGAAGATCGGAGCCGCCGTCCGGCTCGGTCATCGCGATCGCGCCGACCAGCTCACCGCTGCACAGGCCGGGCAGCCAGCGTCGCTTCTGCTCCTCGCTGCCGTACGCCACCAGGTAACCGGTGACGATGCCACTGTGGACGGCCAGGCCGAGGCTGCTCTCCCCGGCGTACGCCTGCTCGTGCAGCAGCACCGCCTCGTGGGTGAACCCGCCGCCCCCACCGCCGTACTCCTCCGGGACCGACAGGCCGAGCAGCCCCAGCTCACCGGCGCGCCGGTAGTGCTCGCGGTCCGGGTGGCCCTGCTCCTGAAGGCGGTCGGCGTGCGGCAACACCTCCTTGGTGAAGAAGGCGCGGGCCAGCTCGGCCAGGTCGTCATGCTCCGGCTCGGGCCACTGTGAGGGGGAGCCGTCGGGCGGGGGGGTCGGCATGTGCACCACCCTCGCGCGCTGTTGGCGGCATGTCAATAAGTCGAGATGGACGTCCGGCCACGGGCCGTCTGGACGTCCGGTCCGCAGCCCAGCACCGCTGACCCTGGCCTAGACGTGGCCGATCATGGAGTTGTGGTGCCTCACAAAGAGGGAACGGGCGGCCATATCGCCCACCACACCTCCAAGATCGACGGTGGTCCGGGCGGCGCGCGGGCCGTGTGCGCGGAGATCTTGGACAGTTTCCGTTACGAGCTAACGGAAACTGTCCAAGATTGCGGCAAACTTGCCCCGCCGCGAGGCGTGCGCCGTGCGGCCTGCGGGGTTGTGTGGGTGCATCAATCGTGCGAATCCGCTGTTGTCAGACACCACGGGCGGACGGCGAGTGGGCGGGCGCGAGGCGGGGCGGGCGAACTACTCGGCGCCGATCCCCGATCAGGGGTCCCCGAAAGGTTGGCTCCCAACCGAAAGTGGTCGCTGCGCTGTCGGTTGAACGGCGTCGCCGGGGCCCGTGGCGATCACTTGATGCTGAGAAGCTCAGAGACAGCGCTGACGACTACTGAGCATCAAGTGATCATGGTGAGGAAAGGCGGCCGGCCGGTGGGCTGTCGATAGGGTCGGGCAGATGAGTGTCGAGACGGCTCCGCGCCGCCGCCGTTTGGAGCCGGACGCCCGGCGTGGGCAGATCCTGGCCTGCGCGGTCCGGCTGTTCGGTGAGCGCCCGTACGCGGACGTGTCGACCACCGACGTCGCCCGCGAGGCAGGTGTCGCCCGCGGCCTGGTCAACCACTACTTCGGTGCGAAGAAGGACCTCTACCTGGAGGTCGTCCGGGTCATGGTGACCATCCCCGAGGTTGCCCTGGAGCGGCTACCCAAGGGTGATCTTCGGACTCGGGTCGACGCCAGCGTCACCTGGTTCCTCGACGTGGTGTCCCGGCACAGCACCTCGTGGCTGGCGGCGGTCACCGCGCGGGGGATGGGCGGCGACGCCGACGTGGAGCGGGTGCTCGCCGAGGCCGAGGAGGTCGCCGCGGACCGCATGCTGGTCGCCGTCGGGCTGGCCGGCGAGGCGGAGCACCGCGAGGAGTTGCGCGGGATGGTCCGGGCGTACGGGGGTCTGGCCACCTCGACGGCCCGCGAATGGCTTCAGCGTGGCGCGCTGACCCGCGCCCAGGTGCACCTGCTGCTCACCACGACCCTGCTGACCATCGTCGAACAGGTCATCCCGCAGGTCCTCGGCGTGGACGGTTCGAACCGGCCGGCTGAGCCTCCGGCGTAGGGAGTGGAAGGCAGGCCGGCTCACCTTCAGCCGGCGGTCCTCGGCGTGCCCGACCTGTGGTGTGCCGCGGGCCACGGGCGCGATGATCGCGATGAAATAGGCATAGAGGTTATGGTTATTTCACGGTCGGCGGGTAACCGCACCCGGGACCTGCGGGCGATCGAGTCACCGAGGAGGAGACATGACCACAGATGCCCTGTCCTACGAGGTCTTCGTCTCGGACGGTCCGGTGCGAGCGGGTGACCAACGCATGCCGGACGGGTCACGGATCCACTGGAATCCGGTCTCTTCAACGTTGATCTTCGGAGCCGAGGAGGCGCTCCTCGTGGATCCACCGTTCACCCACGAGCAGATCTCGAAGGTGGGCGACTGGATCGCACAGTCGGGTAAGCGGCTGACGTACATCTACGCCACCCACGGGCATGGCGACCACTGGTTCGGCGCGGGTGAGCTGGTCAAGCGCTTCCCCGGCGCGGTCACCTACGCGACGCCCGGCACCATCGAGGTCATGCACCAGCAGGCCACCGTCGGACGAAGTGAGTTGTTCGACCGGGTCTTCCCCGGCCTCATCCCGGAGTCGCCGGTCGACGCGGTGCCCGTGCCGGCCGAAGGGTTCCTGCTCGAGGGCAATCTCATCCAGCCCGTCGAGACCGGACACACCGACACCGATCAGACCACCGTCCTGCACGTTCCGTCGATCGGCCTGGTGGTCGCCGGTGACGTGGTCTACAACGGGGTTCACCAGTACATCGTGGAGACGGTCGACGGCGGCCTACGGCATTGGCTCGACGCCCTCGACCGCGTCGAAGCGCTCGCACCGCGCGCAGTCGTCGCCGGCCACAAGAATCGGAACCGCCCCGACGACCCGGCAAGCATCGACCTGACCCGGAAGTACCTGCTGAACGTGGAGCGCCTGCTGGCCGAGAAGTCGACCGCCCGCGAGTTCTTCGACGAGATGGTGCGGCTCTACCCAGACTGGGTGAATCCGGGACCGGCGTGGTACGGGGCACTTGCCCTGCTCGGGAAGTGAGCTGATGACGCCTTCCATGCCCGAACGCACGGCAGATGCGGTGGCCGGGCCGTGGATCGCCACCGCGAGGTACGGCATCGACCACGCCCCGGGCGGCCTCGGTCTCGTCCAGGATCTACTCAACACGATCTCGGCCGGCGCGCCACGGCATCCGGACCTCCTGGACGATCTGGGCAGCGCTACCGAGTGGGCACGGGTGGCCGTCGGGCAGTGGTCGACGGCCACCGGGCGCCCGGCGCCCGACGTCACGCTCGACGCCGAGGGGCTCCGGGCACTACGGATCTTTCGCGAGGAGTTGCTGGACGAGATCGATGCCAGGCTCCACGTCACGCCCGACCCCGGGCAACCCGTCACGGCGTCGGACCGGGTTTCGACCGGATCTCGTACCAGCGGTGCCACGCTCCGGCTCGATCGAGGCGGATCCGTCCACCTCGACCCGGCCGGGGTCGGTGCCGATCTGCTGGTCTCGCTCGTCCTCGCCACGCTGTTCGAGGCGCAGCTCGCCGACGTCGGACGGCGGATCAAGACCTGCCGCAACCCCCGCTGCCGAGTGGCGTTCTACGACCGCTCACGCAACAACAGCGGAGTCTGGCACTCCGTACGGGCCTGTGGGCACCCCACCAACCTGCGCGCCCACCGGGCGCGGCAGCGGCAGGTGGACTGACTCGGCCGATCAGGCGGCCCGGCGTTCCTCGGCCTCGCCGGTGCGGGTGGATCGCCCGGCATGCGCCGCCGGGGCGGCGAAGCGATCGGCGGCCTGCGCCGGATAGGACTCGGGGCCTACCACCCGCAGCGGCCGGTCCACCTCGTCGGACCCGAATCGCCAGCGCGACGGTGTCGGCTGCCGCTGCGGTGCCGGGCCTCCGGGGCGCAGGCCGGGGCGGGACAGCAGCACGGTGATCAGGTAGCCGACCACCAGGAAGCCGTGGCTGATCAGCCGTTCCCCGCCCACCGAACCGGTGGCCAGGTCGTTTACCGACAGCAGCAGCAACGTGCCGACGAACGCGCTGAGCATTGGCAGCAGCCCGGCGGGTGGGCTGCGGCGCAGCGCCACGAAGAGGAAGCCCGCGCCCACTGCCACGTTCCACGCCGCCGACTCGTGCCACAGGTGCTGGCCGGTGGGGTGCAGGTGGTCGGCGGTCGCGCCCCGGCCCACCTGGGCCAGGCCGAGCACCAGTTGCACCGCGCCGAGCAGCCCGAGTGCCGACCGCAGGCCGGCGACGAGCGGGCCACGTCCGAACGCCGCGCGCAATCCGGCGGCGAGTTGGCCCCGCCCGGGCACCTTTGGTAGGCCGGCGACCAGCGGGCCACGCCGCCACAGTGACCGGCGGGCCGGAGCCGCGCTGGCCGCGGCAAGGATCGCCGCCGTCCGGTCGGGCACCTCAACCACCAATCGGGTACGAACCCGACGGGTCACCGCGGCCGCCGCCGTGAACCAGGCCCGGCATTCGGCACACCCGTCGAGGTGCCCCTGCACCGCCGTCAGTTCGGCGGCGGTCTCCTCCCGGTCCAACTGCGCGGACAGGACCTCCCGCCACTGCTCACACCCCATGTATCGGTAGTCGCTCCGGCAGCCGCTCCGGTTCCCGGCGACAGTGACTGGTTGTGGAATACTCGCCGGATCATGACGCGTTACGGCCTGCTGATCCTGCCCGCCACCAACCGGGTGTACGCCCGCGCCGCCGTCGACCTCACCCGAGCCGAGCTGGAGATCTTCGGCCGCTCGGCGCTGGACGGCCGGATCGGCGAGTTGGACACCGAGGTCGTCGGAGGGGCGTCGTACATCACGTTCACCGGCGACGGGCTGACCGAGCGTGATCTGGCCGTCCTGGGCAACCTCTCCGCCGGGTACGCGTTGTTCGAGATCGTCGGTGAGCTGTTGCGGCCGATCGAGTGGAGCCGTCTGGACCGCTACGACGACGATCTGCTCACCATCCAGAAGTACCCGGGCAAGACCAATGAGCAGTTCACCAAGCTGCTGCTCAACGTGACACTGCTCGCCTCGGACTGGGCCGCCGAGATGACCAGCCGCCGGTTTCGGGTGCTCGATCCGCTCTGTGGTCGGGGCACCACCCTCAACCAGGCGCTCATGTACGGCTTCGACGCCGCCGGGATCGAGCGCGATCAGAAGGACGTCGAGGCGTACCGGGCGTTCATCACGACCTGGCTGAAGCAGAAGCGGGTCAAGCACCGGGTGCTGGAGTCGGGACCTGTGCGGCGGGAGCGCAAGGTGGTCGGCCGGCGGGTGCGGATCGAGTTGGCGCCGACCCGCGAGGAGCACAAGGCCGGCCAGACGCAGTTGCTGGACGTGGTCAACGCCGACACCGCCCGCTCGGCGGAGTTCTTCCGCCCGGAGACCGTGGACCTGGTCGTCGCCGACGCGCCGTACGGCGTGCAGCACGGCAGTCGTACCGCTGGGCAGGGGTTGACCCGAGACCCGCTGGCGTTGCTCGCGGACGCCGCGCCCGTCTGGGCCCGGTTGTTGCGTCCCGGTGGTGCGCTCGGGATCTCCTGGAACACCCACGTCGCCAGCCGGGACGACGCGGCGGCGGCGTTGGCCGACGCCGGTCTGACAGTTGTCGACGCCGAGCCCTACCGCGCGCTGCGGCACCGGGTGGACCAGTCGATCATGCGCGACGTGCTGGTGGCCCGCCGCCCGGCCTGACGGGCCTCGCACCTCCGCCCCGCCGTGCCATGAGGCACCCCTTCCAAGTCGCGCCTGGTCTCTGTCGTGCTTTTTCCCCTTTGCTCTGCACCCGCCGAGGCACCAGCTACAGACCGTAAGTGTCGCCTCCGCGGGTGCAGAGCAAGTGTCGCCTCCGCGGGTGCAGAGCAAAGGGCGGACAACCGGTCCTGACCTCGCGGGCCACCGAGGGTCTGTGCCGCATTTCACCTGTTCAGTGCGCAGGTGTGAAAACCACGTCAAGAAAGGGTTCGCCGCCGTCATGGTCGCGTTATGACCCCTGCCGTCCGGCGGGTGGTGGGGCTTTGATTGCCCGGCGCGACCGGAAGGCGGTCGCGACGAACCTTTCCGGCTGAGGAGTCAGCGTGTCTGACGTGGTGTTCGTGGTCCTGACGGTGGTGCTGTTCGCAGTGCTCGCCCTGGTGGTCCGGGCGGTGGAGAAGCTGTGAACGCTGTCAACGCCGTCGGTCTGGTGCTCGCGGTCGTCCTGGGCGCGTTCCTGGTGTTCGCCCTGCTGTTTCCGGAGCGCTTCTGATGACGATGACAACAGCGGGCGTCATCTTCGTGTTGACGCTGGTGGCGGCCCTGGTCGCCGTCTACAAGCCGTTCGGCGACTACATGTTCCGGGCGGTCTCCGGCACGAAGCAGTCGCGGGTCGAGCGGGGCGTCTTCCGTCTGGTCGGGGTCAACCCGGCCGCCGAGCAGACCTGGGGCGTGTACGCCCGCAGCGTGCTGGCGTTCTCCGCGGTCTCGATCCTGTTCCTGTACCTGTTCCAACGGGTGCAGAACCACCTGTGGCTGTCGCTGGGATTCGACCCGGTGGTGCCGCACGGCGCGTGGAACACGGCCGTGTCGTTCGTGACCAACACGAACTGGCAGTCGTACTCGGGTGAGTCGACGATGGGCCACCTGGTGCAGATGGCCGGCCTGGCCGTGCAGAACTTCGTCTCGGCGGCGGTCGGCATCGCGGTGGCTGTCGCGTTGGTACGCGGCTTCGCCCGCAGTCGTACCGGGCAGCTCGGCAACTTCTGGGTCGACCTGACCCGGATCACGCTGCGGATCCTGCTGCCGATCGCGGTGCTCGGCGCCATCGCGCTGATGATCGGCGGGGCGGTGCAGAACCTGTCCGCCGGCACCGACGTGAGCACACTGACCGGCGGCACGCAGACCATCACCGGTGGTCCGGTCGCCAGCCAGGAAGTGATCAAGGAGCTGGGCACCAACGGTGGCGGCTTCTACAACGTCAACAGCGCGCACCCGTTCGAGAACCCCACCACCTGGACGAACTGGCTGGAGATCTTCCTGATCCTCCTGATCCCGTTCAGTCTGCCCCGGGTCTTCGGCCGGATGGTCGGGCAGAACCGGCAGGGCTACGCCATCGCCGCGGTGATGGGCATCCTCGCGTTCCTCAGCGTCGCCATCACCAACATCTTCGAGCTGGCCGGCCACGGCACGGTGCCGCAGGCGGTCGGCGCGGCGATGGAGGGCAAGGAGGTGCGGTTCGACGTGTCGAACTCGGCCACCTTCGCCGCCGCCACCACGCTCACCTCGACCGGTGCGGTGAACTCGTTCCACGATTCGTTCACCTCGCTCGGCGGCATGATGACGATGGTCAACATGATGCTCGGCGAGGTCGCGCCGGGCGGCACCGGTTCGGGGCTGTACGGCCTGCTCATCCTCGCGGTGATCACGGTCTTCGTGGCCGGGCTGATGGTGGGCCGCACTCCCGAGTACCTGGGCAAGAAGATCGGGTCGCGCGAGATCAAGTTCGCCTCGCTCTACTTCCTGATCACGCCGATCCTGGTGCTCGTCGGCACGGCTGCGGCGTTCGGCACCGGCAACAACTCCACGGCGCTCAACGTCGGCCCGCACGGCCTCTCCGAGGTGCTGTACGCGTTCACCTCGGCCAGCAACAACAACGGCTCGGCGTTCGGCGGCATCACCGTCAACACGACCTGGTGGGACACCGCGCTCGGGTTGTGCATGCTGCTGGGCCGGTTCCTGCCGCTCATCTTCGTGCTCGCGTTGGCCGGCTCGCTGGCCCGCCAGGCACCCACCCCCGCGTCCGAGGGCACCCTGCCGACCCACCGACCGCTGTTCATCGGCATGGTCGTCGGCGTCACAGTGGTCCTCGTCGCGCTGACCTTCCTGCCCGCGCTCGCGCTCGGTCCGCTGGCAGAGGGGCTCTGATCATCATGAGGAACGAGGACATGTCCGTCACGTCCGCCCCGACAGAGCAACTTCCCGGCACGCCCGCCACCCAGGGCAACCGGATCGGCGGGGGCCTGCTCGACCCCAAGCAGTTGATCCGGTCCCTGCCGGACGCGGTACGCAAGCTCAACCCCAGCACGCTGTGGCGCAACCCGGTGATGCTGATCGTGGAGGTCGGCGCGGCCTTCACCACGGTCCTGGCGGTGATCGACCCGTCGGTGTTCGCCTGGGCGATCACCATCTGGCTGTGGCTGACAGTGGTCTTCGCCAACCTGGCCGAGGCGGTCGCCGAGGGCCGGGGCAAGGCCCAGGCCGCGACCCTGCGGCAGGCGAAGAAGGACACCATCGCCACCCGGCTGATCGACTGGAAGCCGGGCGCGCGGGCCAACACCTACCGCGATGAGGCGGTGCCGGCGCCGGACCTGCGTCAGGGTGACGTCGTGCTCGTCGAGGCGGGCGGCATCATCCCCGGCGACGGCGACATCGTCGAGGGCATCGCCAGCGTCGACGAGTCGGCCATCACCGGCGAGTCGGCCCCGGTCATCCGGGAGTCCGGCGGCGACCGCAGCGCGGTCACCGGCGGCACCAAGGTGCTCTCCGACCAGATCATCGTGAAGATCACCCAGAAGCCGGGGGAGAGCTTCATCGACCGGATGATCGCCCTGGTCGAGGGGGCCAACCGGCAGAAGACGCCGAACGAGATCGCGCTGAACATTCTGCTCGCCGCGCTCACTGTCATTTTCCTGCTGGCGGTGGTCACCCTCCAGCCGCTGGCCATCTTCTCCAAGGCGTACCAGGCGGCGGCGCCGGACAGCGGGGCGATCACCGACTCCGGTGTGACCGGCGTGGTGCTGATCTCGCTGCTGGTCTGCCTGATCCCCACCACCATCGGCGCGCTGCTCTCCGCCATCGGCATCGCCGGCATGGACCGGCTGGTGCAGCGCAACGTCCTGGCCATGAGCGGCCGGGCCGTCGAGGCGGCCGGCGACGTCAACACCCTGCTGCTGGACAAGACCGGCACCATCACGCTGGGCAACCGGCAGGCCGCCGAGTTCGTACCCGTCGAGGGGGTCGACCCCGCGGCGCTGGCCGACGCCGCGCAGCTGTCCAGCCTGGCCGACGAGACCCCGGAGGGGCGCTCGGTGGTCGTCCTGGCGAAGAACGAGTTCGGGCTGCGCGAGCGTGAGCCGGGCGTGATGCCGCACGCCACCTTCGTACCGTTCACCGCGCAGACCCGGATGAGCGGCGTCGACCTCACACCGGACGCCAGCGTGGACGCCGGCGCGGTGGGCACCGCCCGCCGGGTCCGCAAGGGCGCCGCCGCCGCGGTGATGAAGTGGGTACGGGAGAACGGGGGCCACCCGACCGAGCAGGTCGGCGAGATCGTGGACGCGATCAGCGGCACCGGCGGCACCCCGCTGGTCGTCGCCGAGCACGTCGACGGTGCGCCAGCCCGCGCGTTGGGCGTCATCCACCTCAAGGACGTGGTCAAGTCCGGCATGCGGGAGCGGTTCGACGAGATGCGCCGGATGGGCATCCGAACCGTGATGATCACCGGCGACAACCCGCGGACCGCGAAGGCGATCGCCGACGAGGCCGGGGTGGACGACTTCCTGGCCGAGGCGACACCGGAGGACAAACTCGCGCTGATCAAGCGGGAGCAGGAGGGTGGCCGCCTGGTCGCGATGACCGGTGACGGCACCAACGACGCGCCGGCGCTCGCGCAGGCCGACGTCGGGGTGGCCATGAACACCGGCACGTCGGCCGCCAAGGAGGCCGGCAACATGGTCGACCTCGACTCCGACCCGACCAAGCTGATCGAGATCGTGGAGATCGGCAAGCAGTTACTGATCACGCGCGGCGCGCTGACCACCTTCAGCATCGCCAACGACATCGCGAAGTACTTCGCGATCATCCCGGCCATGTTCGCCGGCCTCTACCCGAGCCTGGACGCGCTGAACATCATGCGGTTGTCCAGCCCGGAGTCGGCGATCCTGTCCGCTGTCATCTTCAACGCCCTGGTGATCATCGCGCTGATCCCGCTCGCCCTGCGTGGCGTGCGGTACCGGCCGGCCGCCGCGTCGAAGCTGCTCAGCCGCAACCTGCTGGTCTACGGGCTGGGCGGCATCATCGTGCCGTTCATCGGGATCAAACTCATCGACCTGCTCATCCAGTTCATCCCGGGGATTTCGTGATGCGCCTACCTACCTGGATCGCCCAACACCTCGCCGCGCTGCGCGCCGTACTCGTCTTCACCGTGCTGCTCGGCCTGGTCTACCCGCTGGCCCTGGTAGCGCTCGGTCAGCTACCCGGCCTCAACCACAAGGCCGACGGCTCGCTGATCTCCTCGGGAGGGACGACTGTCGGCAGCGCGCTGATCGGTCAGTCCTTCACCGACGCCGACGGCAACCCCGTCGCCCGGTACTTCCAGTCCCGCCCCTCCGCCGCCGGCGACGGCTACGACCCGACCTCCACGTCCGCCAGCAACCTGGGCCCGGAGAGCGTTGTCGACACCATCGCCACCGACCCCGAGGAATCCAGCGAGAGCCTGCTCACCCAGGTGTGTGGGCGCAGCAAGTCGGTCGGCGAGCTCAACGGCGTCGACGGCCGGCGCCCGTACTGCACCGACGACGGGGTGGGCGCCGTCCTGGCGGTCTTCCGCGCCGACGGCCTGACCGGCACTGTCACTCGGGTGGTCAGCGTCAACCAGGCCGCCCCGTCGACGCCGTTCGTCTCCTCTTATGAGGGGGTGTCGGTGGAGGTGGCCCAGCCCGGCGAGGACTACGTGGCCGCCGGTGGCGTGGTCACCCCGATCCGGGGCGACGCGTCCGCCGACCCGGCGGTGCCCGCCGACGCGGTCACCGCCAGCGCCAGCGGTCTGGACCCGCAGATCAGCCCGGCGTACGCCGAACTGCAGGTGAACCGGGTCGCGCGGGAGCGCGGCGCGGACCCGGCGGCGGTCCGCAAGCTGGTCGAGGAGCACACCGACGGGCGCGGGCTCGGCTTCATGGGCGCGCCCGGCGTCAACGTGTTGGAGCTCAACCTCGCCCTCGACAAGCAGTTCGCCGCACGCTGAGCACCTTCGCGGGCGGGGCCGTGCCAACCGGGCGCGGCCCCGCCCGCCGATCTGACCAGGGAGGATGGTCCCCGTGCCACGCGGAGAACTGCGCATCTATCTCGGTGCCGCCCCCGGCGTCGGGAAGACGTACGCCATGTTGGAGGAGGCCCAGCGGCGGGCCGCGCGCGGCACCGACGTGGTGATCGGTTTCGTGGAGACCCACGGCCGTCACCACACCGCCGCGATGCTCGGCGACCTGGAGCAGGTGCCCCGCCGGACCATTGACTACCGCGGCGCGGCGTTCACCGAGATGGACCTGGACGCGGTGCTGGCCCGCCGGCCACAGATCGCTGTTATCGACGAGCTGGCACACAGCAACGTGCCCGGTTCCCGGCACGGCAAGCGCTGGCAGGACATCCAGGAGCTGCTCGACGCGGGGATCGACGTGCTGTCCACTGTCAACGTGCAGCACCTGGAGTCGGTGAACGACGTCGTCGCGCAGATCACCGGCACCACCCAGCGGGAGACAGTGCCGGACGAGATCGTCCGCGCCGCCGAGCAGGTCGAGCTTGTCGACATGACCCCGGAAGCGCTGCGGCGGCGGATGGCGCACGGCAACATCTACCGACCCGACAAGATCGACGCCGCGTTGGGCAACTACTTCCGGGTCGGCAACCTCACCGCGCTGCGCGAGCTGGCGCTGCTCTGGCTGGCCGACAAGGTCGACGAGCAGCTCGACCGCTACCGCAGCCAGCAGGGGATCGCTGCCACCTGGGAGGCCCGGGAACGGGTGGTGGTCGCGCTGACCGGTGGCCCGGAGGGTGAGACGCTGGTCCGTCGGGCGGCCCGGGTCGCGGCCCGCAGCAAGGGCGCCGACCTGCTCGCCGTGCACGTGGCCCGCAGCGACGGCCTGGCCGGTGCCGACCCGGCCCAGTTGGCCCGGCAACGAGTGCTGGTGGAGAGCCTCGGCGGCACGTACCACCAGGTGCTCGGCACCGACGTGCCGGCCGCGCTGCTGGACTTCGCTCAGGGCGTGAACGCCACCCAGTTGGTGCTCGGAGCCAGCCGGCGGGGTCGCCTCGCGCAGATCTTCGCCAGAGGCGTCGGGGTGACCACCACAGCGCTGTCCGGCTCGATCGACGTGCACCTGGTCACCCACAAGCAGGCCGGCAAGGGCCGCCGGGCGGCGGCCGTACCGGCGGCGCTGTCCCGACGCCGCCGGCTGCTCGGCTTCGGCCTGGCGGTGCTGGGCATGCCGCTGCTCACAGTGCTGCTGAAGACCCTGCCGGACCTGACGCTGACGAACGACATCCTGCTGTTCCTCGCCGGGGTCGTCGGGGTCGCGCTGGTCGGTGGGGTGTGGCCGGCCCTGGTCGCCGCGCTCGGCGGCTCCCTGCTGCTCAACTGGTTCTTCACCCCGCCCTTCCGCACGCTGACCATCGCCGAGGCGGACAATCTGCTCGCCCTGGCCGTCTTCGTCGGGGTGGCCCTCGCGGTGAGCTGGATCGTCGACGTGGCCGCCCGTCGTACCCGGGAAGCCGCGCGGGCCGCCGCCGACGCGCAGACCCTCGCCGCCGTCGCCGGTGGCGTGCTGCGCGGCGAACGTCCGCTGCCCGCCCTGCTGGATCAGCTCCGGGAAACGTTCGGGCTCCGCGCGGTGAGCGTGCTGGAGTTGGCCGAGGAGGCCAGCGGGCGACCGGAGCGGGCCCGCGAGGAGCACGCCTGGTGTGTGGTGGCCAGCGTCGGCGAGCAGCCGGCCTGCACGCCCGACGCTGGCGAGACGGCGGTACCGGTCGACGACCGGATCACCGTCGTGCTCAGCGGCCGGCGGTTGGAGGCCGCCGACCGGCGGATCGTCGAGGCGTTCGCCGCCCAGGCCGCCGTCGCGCTGCGACAGGAACGGCTCGCCCAGGAGGCCGCCACCGCCCGGCCCCTCGCCGCCGCCGACCGGATGCGCACCGCGCTGCTCGCGGCGGTCAGCCACGACCTGCGTACGCCACTGGCGTCCGCGAAGGCGGCAGTGACCAGCCTGCGCAGCCACGACATCGAGTTCGACGAGTCCGACCGCGAGGAGTTGCTGGAGACCGCCGAGGAGTCACTGGACCGTCTCGCCCGGCTGGTCGGCAACCTCCTGGACATGAGCCGGCTCCAGGCGGGCGTGCTGGGCATCTCGGCGACAGCGATCGGCCTGGAGGACGCCGTACCCCTGGCGTTGGACGAACTTGGCCCGGTGGCCGCGACGGTCGGCACGGACATCCCGGCCGACCTGCCGGCCGCCACCGCCGACCCGGGCCTGCTGGAACGGGTGCTTGTCAACATCGTCGCCAACGCGCTGCGCTACAGCCCGCCGGACCAACCGCCCACGATCACCGCCAGCGCGCACGCCGGTCAGGTGGAGCTGCGGGTGATCGACCGGGGGCCGGGCATCCCGGAAGATCAGTGGGAGCACGTCTTCCTGCCGTTCCAACGCCTCGGCGACCGGGACAACCAGACGGGTGTCGGTCTCGGTCTTGCCCTGTCCCGGGGGTTGGCCGAGGCGATGGGTGGCAGCATCACCCCGGAGACCACCCCCGGCGGTGGGCTCACCATGGTGCTGCGGCTGCCCGCCGCGCCGACCAGCTCGGAGGGGCCGCAGGAATGACGCGCATCCTGGTCGTCGACGACGAACCGCAGATCCTGCGCGCCCTGCGGATCAACCTGCGCGCCCGCCGGTACGACGTGGACGTCGCCGGCACCGGGGCCGCCGCGTTGAAGGCCGCCGCCAGCCACCCGCCCGACCTGGTGGTGCTGGACCTCGGCCTGCCCGACATCGACGGCGTGGAGGTGATCCGGGGCCTGCGCGGGTGGACCACAGTGCCGATCATCGTGCTCTCCGGCCGGGCCGGCAGCGAGGACAAGGTCGCGGCGCTGGACGCGGGCGCCGACGACTACGTCACCAAGCCGTTCGGGGTGGAGGAACTGCTGGCCCGCATCCGCGCGGTGACCCGCCGCCTGGGCGCGCCCAGCGAAGCGGTGCCGGCTCTGCGGATCGGCCAGCACACAGTCGACCTGGCCGACCACAGCGTGCTGCGTGACGACGGCACCGAGGTCAAGCTGACCCCCATCCAGTGGAGCGTGCTGGAAAAGCTGCTGCGCCACCCCGGCAAGCTGGTCAGCCAACGTCAGCTCCTCCAGGACGTGTGGGGGCCGGAGTACCAGAACGAGACCAACTACCTGCGGCAGTACCTGGCCCAGCTGCGACGCAAGCTGGAGGACGACCCGGCCCGCCCCCGCCACCTCATCACCGAGCCGGGAATGGGTTACCGCTACCGGCCGTGAACCGTTGACACCCGCCGGCAGAGATTGAAGAATTTCTTTCGCAGCGGCAGCGGCGTGCTTCTGTAACCGTCCCCGTTACCGGTTACCCCTCGGGAGCCCCGCCGTGTCCCTGCCCCTTCCCCTGCCCCTGTCCCGTCGTCGGCTGCTCGTCGCCGGCGGTGCCGGCCTCGTCCTGGCCGGTCTCACCGACCCGTTCCGGGCCGGCCCCGCCCGGGCCGCCGTCACCACCGCCGACCTTGTCGTCTACGGCGCCACCTCCGGCGGGCTGGCCGCCGCGATCACCATGCGCCGGCTCGGCCACACCGCAGTGGTGGTGGAGCCCACCGGCCACGTCGGCGGGCTGAGCACGGCAGGGCTGGGCGCCACCGACACCGGCGTCCAGGCGTCCATCGGCGGGCTGGCCGCCGAGTTCTACCGCCGGGTGTACGTGAAGTACCACGGCGGAACCCTCACGCCGACGTCGCCGCTGCGGATGACCTTCGAACCGCGCGTCGCCACCGCCGTCTTCGCCGAGATGCTGGCCGAGGCGGGCGTCCCGGTGGTCGTCGACGCCCGGCTGGCCGGCCTGGGCCGAACCGGGAACCGGATCACCGAGCTGCGCACCGAGGACGGGTCGATCTACCGAGGCGGGGTGTTCGTCGACGCCACCTACGAGGGCGATCTGCTGGCCATGGCCGGGGTGGGGTTCACCGTCGGGCGGGAGTCCAACGACACCTACGGCGAGACGATCAACGGGGTGCAGTCGCGCAACACCCACCAGTTCGCCTACCCCGTCGACCCGTACGTGACGGCCGGCTCGCCCGCCAGTGGGTTGCTGCCGGGCATCTCCGCCACCCCGCTCGCCCCGCAGGGCAGCGGCGACGACAAGATCCAGGCGTACTGCTTTCGGATGTGCCTGACCCAGGCGGCCAACCGGATCCCGTTCGGCAAGCCGTCCGGGTACGACCCGATCCGGTACGAGCTGCTGCTGCGGCACATCCAGGCCGGTTACACCGGGCCGTACTTCACCACCCACTCGGTCGGCGGCGGGAAGACCGACTCCAACAACAACGGCGCCGTGTCGACCGACAACATCGGCTTCAACTACGCGTACCCGACGGCGAGCTGGGCCACGCGCGAGAGCATCATCGCCGAGCACCGCACCTACCAGCAGGGGCTGATGTGGTTCCTGGCCAACGACCCCCGACTGCCGGCGACGGTCCGCGACTCGACGGCCCGGTGGGGGCTGCCGGTGGACGAGTTCACCGGCACCGGCGGCTGGCCACCGATGCTCTACATCCGCGAGGCACGCCGGATGATCTCCGCGTACGTGATGACCGAGGCCGACTGTCGGGGCCGGGTACGCGCCACCGACTCCGTGGGCCTGGCCAGCTACACGATGGACTCGCACAACTGTCAGCGGGTGGTCGTCGACGGCAGGGTGCGCAACGAGGGAGACGTGCAGATCGGCGTGCCGGCGCCGTACCCGGTGAGCTACCGCGCGATAGTGCCGCACCAGGCGCAGTGCGCCAACCTGCTGGTGCCGGTCTGTCTCTCGGCGAGTCACATCGCGTACGGCTCGATCCGGATGGAACCCGTGTTCATGATCCTCGGGCAGGCCGCTGCCACAGCGGCGTCCCTGGCGCTCGCCGGGAACCTCGCCGTGCAGGCCGTCTCCGTGCCCACCCTGCAGACCCGGCTGCGCCAGGACGGCGCGGTGCTGGAGTGGGGCTCCACCAGCGAGGTGATCCTGGACAACGCCGCGTCCAGCGGCATCACCAGGGCCGGAACGTGGCTGCGCAGCACCAGCATCGGCGGCTACTACGGCCCGGACTACGAGCACGACGGCAACACCGCCAAGGGCGTCAACCGGCTGCGGTTCCGCCCTTCACTGCCCGCCTCCGGGTCGTGGACAGTGCAGTTGCGCTGGACCGCGGACCCGAACCGCGCGACGAACGTGCCGGTGGACATCGCGTACTCCGGGGGGTTGGTCACCCGGACGGTGAACCAGCGACAGTCGGGCGGTCAGTGGGTGCCGTTGGGCACCTATCAGTTCACTGCGGGCAGCGACGGAAGCGTGCTGATCCGCACCGAGGACACCGACGGCCACGTGGTCGCGGACGCGGTGCGTTTCGTACGCGCCTGACCGGAGGCGGGTGCCGGGTCGACCCGGTCAAGTGGCGGGGCCACCAGCAGCGGGTCGACCTGGATCACCGAAATGCCGAGCGGGCGCAGCATCCCCCGCAGTGCGGGTTCGCACAGCTCCTCCCACTGCTGCTCCGCGCCCATCGCGGCGACCAGCAACTCCGGTCGGGTGAAGGCGATGCCCACCCGTTGCCCCTGCGGCGAACGGCCGGTCCGCACCGTCCGTATCAGCCGTCCCGGCAGGTCGCGCACCGGAACGGCGAAGATCATCGGGGCCTCGTCCATTGTCGGGTTGGTCCTTTCCACACGTGTCGCGAGAGCGGCAGTCACCGGCGGCGGCGCCAGGGCACTGGTCATCGGCTGAATCGTTCGAGGTCGCGGGCGAAGCGGCGGATCGTCGCGGCCCGTGCCCAGGTCGGCGCGGGCACCGCGACGACCGGCACGGCCGCACGGGTCACGCAGTATCGGGTGACGTGGCCACGGGACCGGCCGAACCGGCCGCGATCCGGGCTGCCGACGACCAGCAGATCGGAATCGCGGTGCGCGTGGTCGACAAGCACCTGCCCGGCGTACCCCTGAGTGGCCACCAGCCGCACTGTCACGTCCCGGGGCAGGCCACCGAGCGCCGCGTCGAAGACGCCACGCAGGTAGACCAGGGCCGCCCGGTCGCACTCGTCCTGCCACCGCCAGGTCAGGGTGCCAGGCCGCCACGTCGGCGCGAAGACCCAGGCGCGGACGGCGTCCACCTGCGCGCCGTCGCGGCGGGCCAGTCCCATCGCCCGGCGCAGCGCCTGCATCCCGGCGAACGAGCGGTCGACTCCCACCACGATCCGGTGAACACCAGTGCGGCGGTTCATGCGGCGGACCCCACCCAGGCCGGACTTTCCTTTGCGGCACGCGGGTCGGTCGGCCTGGTCAGGTCGAGCGCGCGCAGGATGTAGTTGGCCTCCGCCACCTCCACCCCGGCGCGCAGGCGCAGGTCGGCCACGGCGCGGTGCAGCACGGTGATGCTGTCGGCGGAGAGGCGGACCACCGCGTCGACGTCGGCGGCGATCCACCACGCCGCGACCGCGCACGGCTCGCGCCGCAGGTACTCCACCAGGTGACTACCGGGCGCGGACGGACCGAGCCGGACGCTGACCAGCGCCTCGTGCCGCCGCTCCGGCTCGTCCGCTCCTGTCACGGGCTCGCCGGGATCGCTGGCCGTGTCGGTACCGGGTGGCGGCTCGCCGCGTTCCCAGCGTGTCATCCGCCAAGGACTCATGGACCCATCGTCACCACCGCGCGACTGCGGAGCACTGGTCGATACGCGGTTTCGACGGGCCACCGCCATTTCTTGACGCCGCGTTCACGGCGGACGCCCAGTCAGTTGCCGGGGTACTCGACGCCCACCAGCCGCTCCGAGGCGGCCCAGAGCCGGGCGGCGTCGTCGGTATTGCGCGCCGAGCGGTAGACGGTCAACTCGGTTGGTGCGCCGGTGAACTGGCCCAGACCGTCCGGGCCGTAGAACCGGCCGCCCTGCGCCTGCGGGCTGGTGGCCGCGTACAGGGCAGGAAGCAGCCCAGCATCCACCGAATGCACCAGGATCCCCCAGTGGGCCAGTCGACCCATGATCGAGTGGTGCAGCGAGGGGCGGCTGCGGCCCAGATTGGGGCCGGACGCGTACAGGTTGGTCATGGTGGTGCCCGGGTGGGCGACATTGCTCACGATGCCCCAGTCACCGGCCTGACTGCGCCGGTCGAGTTCCAGCCCGAAGTGCAGGGTGGCCAGCTTCGAGGCGTTGTAGGCGCGGATCGGCGCGTACCTGCGGTTGCTCTGGAGGTCGCCCCAGTCCAGCCGGCCGGAGCGGGCGGCGCTGCTCGACATCGTGGTGACGCGGGCCTGCCCCGCCCGGAGCAGCGGCAGCAGCCGTCCGGTCAACGCGAAGTGGCCGAGGTGGTTGGTGCCGAACTGGAGCTCGAAGCCCTCTGCGGTGGCATGTCGGGTGGGAGGGGTCATCACGCCCGCGTTGTTGATGAGAAGGTGGATCGGTCGGCCCTCGCCGAGCAGCGTGTCGGCCAGCGCGGCCACCGACCCCAGCGAGGCGAGGTCCAGCGGCCGGGTCGACACGACGGCACCCGGCGCGGCGGCTCGGACGGCCTCCAGCGCGGTGGCGCCCTTGGCCGGGTTGCGGACTGGCAGCACCACCTCGGCACCGGCGCGCGCCAGCCGGGTGGCCAGGCCGAGGCCCAGCCCGTCGCTGCCGCCGGTCACCACGGCGAGCTTTCCGGTCAGCTCCGGAACGGTCAGGTCGAGCACGACAACCCCCAGGTCAACGGTGTCCTTCATTGGTCGCCACCAACACTGGGTCAGACTTCGGCCACCGCCCAGGGTGGTCTTGTCCAGGGATCGGTAGTCCCTGCCTGACGGACCGGTGCCGGACTCGCCGGCCCGGCGAGTAACGTTCCGAACGGACCAAGATCGGCGTACGAGGAGGCACGGTGCTGACGACGACGGTGGACATCCCGACCGGTGACGGAGTGGCGGACGCGAGTCTGACTCGACCGGACGGCGACGGCCCGTTCCCGGCGGTGCTGCTCTTCATGGACGCCTTCGGGCCGCGCCCGCGCCTGGTCGAGATGGCCGAGCGAATCGCCGCCCGGGGCTACCTGGTGTTGACGCCTCACCTGTTCTACCGGGCCGGTCGGGCACCCCTGTTCGACCTGTCCCGGCTCGGCGAGGCCGACCAGCGCGGCGCGCTCTTCGAGAAGATCATGCCGTTGGTCGGCGCGTTGACCCCCGAGGTGATCAGCCGGGACACCGCCGCGTTCCTCGACTTCCTGGCCGCCCGCGACGACGTCCGACCGGGTCCGGTCGCCATCACCGGTTACTGCATGGGCGGCACGAACGCGCTGCGGGCCATCGAGGCGCACCCGGACCGCATCGCCGCGATCGCCAGCTTCCACGGCGGGCGGATCGTCACCGAGGCGCCGGACAGCCCACACCGGGGCGTCGCCTCGATCACCGGCGAGCTGTACTTCGGGCACGCCGACGCCGACCAGTCGATGACGCCCGAGCAGATCGCCGCGCTGGAGGAGGCGCTCGACGCCGCCGGAGTGCGCTACCGCTCCGAGGTCTACGCCGGGGCGCACCACGGCTACACCATGGCCGACACCCCGGCGTACGACGAGCAGGCCACCGAACGTCACTGGGCCGCCCTGTTCGACCTCCTGAACCGCACCCTGCCCGTCAGCTGACCCGCTGTGCCCCCGCTCCGCGATCTTGCACTTTGTGTCGTCGAATTGCCGGCTTAGACCTGCTTTGTCGCGACAGAATCTGCAAGATCGGCGCGAAACTGCGCTGACGGGCGCGCTGCCCGCTCAGCGGCGCAGCAGCACCGGGCCGGCGTCGATGCGGGTGCGGAACAGCGCGTACGGCTTGCGCCGAAGATCCTTGCCCCGCTGGTACTGCGGCTGCCGGTGCAGTTGGTTGGCGGTCACGTAGAGGTACCCGTCGGTGGCCACCGACATCGTGTCCGGCCAGAGCAGTCGCGGGTCGTGCACCAACGTTTCGTACTCGCCGTCAGGCAGTCGACGCAGCACCGCGTTGTGCTCGTACGCGGTGAGGTAGAGCCGCCCCGCGTCGTCGCTCTCCAACCCGTCCGAGGCGGTGCCCCGGTCGCCCTCGTCGACGACTGTCGCGGCGACCGCCTCCTGGGTGACGCCCGGGTCGGCCAGCGCCTCGGTGGACACGCTGTGCAGTCGTCGGGACGCCAGCGGGCAGTAGTAGAGCCGATCGCCGTCGGCGGAGATGGCGATGCCGTCGGAGCCCATGCTCACCGGCTTCGGCGGGCCGTCGGCCGGCCGTTCGAGGAACGGTCGGCCCTCCACCACCGGCCGGAACGACGTCAGCGGCTCCGCCTTGGTGGACGGGTGGTCGTGCAGCCGCCGCCAGGAGGCCCCGCTGGCCAGGTCCACCACGATGATCCCGTTGGGCCCGGAGTCGGCGGAGTCGGTGATGTACGCGACCCCCGCCTCGCCCCGCCGCAGGTCGAAGCGGACGTCATTGAGGTACGTCGTCGGCAGCGCCACGTCCGTCGGGAAGGTGATCACCTGGGCGACCGTGTCGGTGTCCAGGTCGATCCGGACCAGTTTGGGGCCGCCCGGCTTGGTGGGCTGGAACATCGGGCTGCCGGTGTCGAGCACCCAGAGCCGGTCGGCCGGGTCCACCACGATGCTCTGCACCGAGACGAACGCGCCCGCGTCGTCGTCGCCGGACGGGTCGTTCCAGGCCTGGTCGGGGTAGGGCATCTCCTGACCGTCGCGCAGCTCGACGACTGTGGCCGGCACCTCGTCGCCCCACTTGGGGAAGTTGACGAAGATCCGGCCCCGGTGCGAGACGCTCACCCCGGTCGGCATCGGGCCGGTGAAGGTATGCACCAGCTCCAGTTCGCCCATCGGCTCGTCGCCGACCGGCCCGTTCATGACGTCCGCCCCACGGTGCTCATCGGCTCGCTCCCTACCGGTCGGCTGTTACGGCGCTTCGGTGCGGTTGTTCCCGCCCTGGCGTCCGGTATGCCTCCGATCAGCTCGCTGGCGCGCCGGCCCGCGCTGCGGGCAGGCCGGGCACCGGGACGTCCACAGCGAGTAGCGCGCCGTCCTGCGGACCCGCCGAGTCCAGCCCCACCCGGGCCGTGCCGATGAAGAGTCGCCGCAGGTCGGGGCCGCCCAGGCAGATGCCGGCCGGCTGCCTGGCCGGCAGTCGGATCTCCCGGTCGAGGGTGCCGTCGGGCCG
Organism: Micromonospora hortensis; assembly: GCF_022230935.1. Classification (NCBI taxonomy): domain Bacteria; kingdom Bacillati; phylum Actinomycetota; class Actinomycetes; order Micromonosporales; family Micromonosporaceae; genus Micromonospora; species Micromonospora hortensis. The sequence goes on along the minus strand of NZ_JAKKFE010000011.1, from coordinate 214,719 downwards.
GTAACGGCGTACCGCGGAGCCGCCCCACAACGCGATCCAGAGGTGGTCGGCCGCGTCGAGCGTCATGCCGTCCGGCCCGCCGTCGGCGGGGGACAACCGCAGGAACGGCTCCCGCCCGCTCAGGTCACCGGTGGCGGGGTCGACGGTGAACCGGTCGATCTCGCCGCGCGGGGTGTCGGCCAGGTACATCGTGGTGCCGGTCGCGTCGAACGCCGGCCCGTTGGGGATGGTCAGCCCGGTCACCGCGGGGACCGGCTCGGCGCCGGGGGTGAGGCGGAACAGGGTGCCCCCGCCGGGCACCCTCGCGTACGTCATGCTGCCGGCCCAGAAGCGGCCGTGCGGGTCGGCGACCGCGTCGTTCATCCGGGTCGGCTCGGGCGCGTCGGCGACCAGCTCGGCGACCGGTCGGGGGTCGCCGGTGGCGGGCAGCACCGCGACGCCGGTCCCGGCGGCGGCCAGCCATGCACCGGGTCGGTCGGTCACCGGGGCGACAGCGCCGAGCGGCACGTCGAGGTGGCGTAGCTCCCGCAGCGGGCTCGGGGCGTCGCCGTCGGTCTCCAACAGTCGCCCGGCCAGCAGGTCGACGAGGACCAGTCGGTCGTCGACCCAGCGCAGGCCCTCACCCAACTCCAGCCGGTCGGTACTCCAGACGGTCGGCTCGGTCAGCTCCATGGTGCTCCTCCAAAGGGGTCGTCAGCGGACCGTACCGCCGGGGCCGTGGTCGAGCAGCGCCAGCTCGGCCCGGTCGGGCAGGCCCTCCCAGTCGCCCCGGGTGGCGACAGCGAACGCGCCGGTGGTGACGGCCCGGTCCAGTCGGGCCGACGCGTCGACGCCGTCGAGCCAGCCGGAGAGCAGCCCGGCGACGAAGGCGTCGCCCGCGCCGACGGTGTCCACCACCGACACCGTCCGGGCTGGACGGTGAATGGCACCGGTCGCGCTGTGGCTGGTCGCTCCATCGGCACCGTGCTTGACCACGACCTCGGTGACGCCGGCCGAGAGTAGCGCCGAGGCCGGATCGTTCGCATCGGTCAGCACCGCCAACTCGTCGTCGGAGGCGATCACCAGGTCGATCGAGGGCAGCAGCGGGCGCAGCGCGGCGGCGGCCTCGGCGACCGACCACAGCCGGTTGCGGTGGTTGACGTCCAGGCAGATCGTGCTGCCGGCGACGCTGGCGCGCCGCACGGCCTCCACCACCGCCTGGTACGGCTCGGGGCCGAGCGCGCAGGTGATGCCGGTGACGTGCAGCAGCCGGGGTGGTGACCCGGGCGCGTCGAAGGCCCGGGTCACGTCGGCCGGGCCCAGCCGCGAGCCGGCCGACCCGGCGCGGTGGTAGGTGACCCGGTTGATGTCGGCGACCCGATTCTCGAAGAGGATCAGGCCGGTGGGGGCGGTCGCGTCGACCCGGGACCAGGTCAGGTCGACACCCTCGGCGCGCAGCGTACGGCGGACCAGCTCACCGGGCTCGTCGGCGCCGGTGACACCGACCCAGGCGGCCCGGTGGCCGAGCCGGGCCACGCCGATCGCCACGTTCGACTCGGATCCGGCGACGGAGATTGCGGCGGTGCCGCCCAGTCGCAGTGGGCCGGTGGTGCGGAACGCCGCCATCGTCTCGCCGAGGGTGAGCAGGTCGGTCATGGCCGGACCGCCGCGAGGAAGGCTGCGGCGCGCTCGCGCAGCGCCGTCGTGTCGCCGCCTCGGACGGCGTCGCCGAGCAGCGGCGAACCGACGCCGACGGCTGTCGCGCCCCGGTCGAGGTAGCGCCGAGCACCGTCGGCGTCGACACCACCGACCGGCACGAACGCGGTACCGGGGAACGGGTCGCGCAGGGCGCCGAGGTAGTCGGGCCCGCCAAGTGAGGCAGGGAAGAGCTTGATCGCGGTGGCCCCGCCGTCGTTGGCCCGCACCACCTCGGTGGGGGTGAGGGCGCCGGCGAGCACCGGCAGCCCGAGCCGGCCGCCCTCGGCGAGACTCGCCGAGATGGCCGGAGTGACAAGGAAACCGGCGCCAGCGTCGGCCGCCGCGCGGGCGTCCTCGACGCTGAGCACGGTGCCGGCGCCCAGTGCGAAGTCGGGCCCGAGGGCGGCACGGGAGCGGCGGATGACACCGAGCGCGTCGGCGCTGGTCATCGAGACCTCGACCAGTGCGACGCCGCTCTCGGCCACTGTGAGTACGGCGGTCAGCGCGGCGTCCGGGTCCGGGCCGCGCACGATGGCCAACAGTCGATGGGTACGCAGCTCGTCGAGCAGGTTCATTCCGGTGTCCTCAGTGGTCGCGGTGGGCGGAGATGGTGAGTCGCCAGGTGACCTCGCCGGTGGGCGGGACGACCGCCGCGTCGGAGGGGCCGGCGTCGGCCAGGTCGAAGGCCGCGCCGAGCATCGGTTCGATGCCGACGCTGCGGTAGGGGCCGTTCGCCGGCCAGCCGCCCAGGTTGCGCCAGACGGCGGTGCCGCGGGGCTGGTCGGCGCACTCCAGCTCCAGAGTCAGCCGGTCGGCTCCGTCGATGACCTGGACCCGGGCGCAGTCGAGCAGCACCGCGCCGAGCGCCGTCCCGTCGTCACTGCCGAACGTGTCCAGCGTCAGCCCGGCCGGGGCCGGCCACGGCCCGGTCAACCATGGCTCGCCGGCGGGCCAGCCGCCCGGTGGCAGGAGCGCGGCGGCCTCCGGGTGCAGCCGGGTCGGGGTGCCGGCGGGCGCGTCGAGGCGGGCGGCGGGGGAGAGGTCGAGCAGGGCGTGCGCGGCCCAGACGAACCGGTACCCGGGGTCGGCGGCCAACAGGTAGTCGGCCGCCACCACGCCGGCGGAGTCGGTGATCCGGCGGGTGAGGGTGAACGTCGGCCGCTCGATGAGCGCGGTGCCGGGGCCGCCGTCGCGCCACGGCCGCGACCACACCTCGCCGTGGTCGGGCTCGCCGCGCACTGTGGGCAGGCACTCCTCCAGACCGCCGGCATCGACGAACGCGCCGTCGGGGCGCACCTCGTGCCGGCCTGGTTCCGGGCCACGCCACAGCCACTCCCGGCCGCCGCCGCGCAGACTCGTCCACCGACCGCCGTGCGCCGCGTCGTACGCCACTCGCAGGGCCACCGGCCGCGTGCCGGTCACCACTCGGCGAAGGACCCGTCGGCGTGCTGCCAGACCGGGTTGCGCCAGGCGTGTGGGGTCTGGGCGGCCTTGCGGACCGCCGTCTCGTCGACGGTGATGCCCAGACCGGGCCGGTCGAGGCGGGCGATGTGCCCGTCCACGAACCGGAACGGCTCCGGGTCGATCAGGTAGTCCAGCAACTCCGAGCCGGCGTTGTAGTGGATGCCGATGCTCTGCTCCTGGATCAGGAAGTTCGGCGTCGCGAAGGCCACCTGGAGGCTGGCCGCCAGGGAGATCGGGCCGAGCGGGCAGTGCGGGGCGAGCAGCGCGCCGTACGTCTCGGCCAGCGCGGCGATCCGGCGGACCTCGGAGATCCCACCGGCGTGCGACAGGTCCGGTTGGACCACTGCGACCCCGGCCTGCAACGGGCCGAGGAACTCGGACCGACCGTAGAGCCGCTCGCCGGTGGCCACCGGAATGGGCGTGCTGGCGACGATGTCGCGCAGGTGGTGAGCCTGGTCCGGCAGGACCGGCTCCTCCACGAAGAACGGGCGCAGGGCGGCCAGCTCGGGCAGGATCCGGCGGACGGCGGCCATTCCGGCGCGACCGTGGAAGTCCACGGCGATGTCCCGGTCGGGGCCGAGCACCTCACGGGCGGCGGCAACCCGGCCGATGACCGCGTCCACCTCGGCCGAGGTGGGGATCGGCGAGAGTCGGCCGCAGGCGTTCATCTTGACCCCGGTGAGGCCGGCGGCGACCTGCGCGGCGGCGGCGTCGGCCACCTCGCCGGGTTCGTCCCCGCCGATCCACGAGTAGATCCGTACCCGGTCGCGTACGTGCCCGCCGAGCAGCGCGTGCACCGGCGCGCCGTACGCCTGCCCGGCGATGTCCCAGAGCGCCTGGTCGAGGCCGGCGACCGCGCTGGAGAGGATCGGGCCGCCCCGGTAGAAGCCGCCCTTGGTGAGCACCTGCCAGTGCTGTTCGATGCGCAGGGGGTCCGCACCGATCAGATACTCGGAGAGCACCTCGACGGCGCCGCGCACCACCTCGGCGCGGCCCTCGACCACCGGCTCACCCCACCCGACCAGCCCGTCGTCGGTCTCCACCCGGCAGAACAACCACCGTGGCGCGACCAGGAAGGTCTCGATCCGCTCGATCTTCACTGACTGCCCCTTCGTCCCCGTGCCTTCTCGACGTCGCGGACGGCCTTGTCCAGCAACTGACGCATAGCGGTCTCGGCCGCCGTCTCGTCCCGGTCGCGCAGCGCGTCGACCACCGCGCGGTGGCTGGGTACCGGGTCGTCGTGGGGGCTGCCACCGTGCACCAGCCGGTCCCGTTCGGCGAGCCCGGTCTCCATCACCACCTCCATCCGCTCCAGCAGCTCGTTGTGGGTGGCGGTGAGCAGCGCGCGGTGGAAGGCGAGGTCGGCGGCGATGGCGGCGGCGGGATCACCGTTGGCCTGGGCCATCTCGGCCAGCGCCCGGTCGAGGGCGGTCAGGTCGTCCTCGGTGGCGCGGGTGGCGGCCAGCCGTGCGGCGGCCGGCTCGATGATGGCGCGCACCTCGTGCAGTTGGTCGAGCAACCGCTGGTCGGTGCCCTCGGCGAACTGCCAGCGGATCACGTCACCGTCGAGCAGGTTCCAGTCCGCACGGGGTCGGACGAAGGTGCCGCGCTTCTGTCGGGCGTCGACGATGCCCTTGGCCGAGAGGACCTTCAGCGCCTCGCGGAGCGCGGTGAGGCTGACGTCGAACTCCTCCTGCAACGCGACGATGTTCAGCGTCGCGCCGGCGGCGATCTCGCCGGTGAGGATGCGACGGGCGATCGCTTCGACGGTCTGCCCGTGGACGCCGCGGCGTGCGTACTGTGCCAATGCTCCTGGCCTTTTCGCTGGTCGGTATCGATCTCTCAGGCCGAGGCTTTCACCGCTGTCCAGCCACCGTCCACCACGAGGCTCGCGCCGGTGACGTACGCGGCGTCCGGCGAGGCGAGGAAGGCGACGGTGGCGGCCACCTCGTCCGGTGTGCCGAAGCGCTTCGCTACGGTCTCCGCGATGCTGCGCTGGCGGTCCTCTTCGGACACGTCGGCCCAGGCGGCGGTGAGGATCGGCCCGGGCAGCACCGTGTTGACCCGGACCTGTGGGCCGTACTCGACGGCGAGTTGGCGGCCGAGCGCGACCAGGCCACCCTTGGCCGCGGCGTACGCGGGCCGGCCGGGCAACCCGACCAGCGCGTGCACCGAGGAGATCAGCACCACCGCGCCCGAGCGTGCCCGCAGGTCGTCAAGGCAGGCGCGGACGCCGAGGAACGAGCCGGTGAGGCTGACGCCGAGCTGGTTGTCCCAGGACTGCCGGCTGGTTTCGTGCGCCGGGGCGACCCGCACGGCGTACGCGGTGCTGACCAGGATGTCGACCGGGCCGAGGCGGTCCCGTACGGCGCTCACGGCGGCCGTCCAGTCGGCCTCGTCGCTGACATCGCCCACTACGGACAGTGCGCGGTCGCCTCGCCTGGTCAGCTCCTCGGCCAATGGCGCCGGGTCGGCCACGTCGAGCAGCGCGACCGCTGCCCCCTCGGCGGCGAGTCGCCGGGCGATGGCCGCACCGATCCCGCCCATCGCACCGGTGACCAGCGCGTTCTTGCCCTCAAGCCGGCGCATAAGCTGATCCACCTGGCCCTCGCCTTGGTCTCGTCTAATCATTAATTACGAAGATATCTTGACAGTCGGCGACGGCCGATGCAACCTTCTCGTCACAGCATTCACATGGTCGACACATCGCGCGGTGACGCTGAGTGTCGTAAAGGAAGGGATACCTCCGTGAGCGACTTCGACCCCGGTCGCCGGCGATTCCTTGGCCACCTTGGGCTCGCCGGCCTGGGCGCGCTCGGCGCCAGCTCGTTCCTCAGCGCGTGCGCCAGCTCCGCCAGCGGGCCGACCACGAGCAACGGCTCGGGCGCGGTCACCATCCAGTCCAACCTCTCCTCGCCGCAGGCCAAGGCGGCGATGGAGAAGCTGATCGAGACGTTCAACGCGCAGGGCAAGGGCACGGCCAGTCTCAACACGATCGCCTCGGAGACCTTCCGGACCCAGCTGCCGACCTACCTGACCTCGGCCAACCCGCCGGACCTCTACACCTGGTACGCGGGCTCGGTCGCCAACGACTACGCCAGCAAGAACCTGCTGCTGGACGTCTCCGAGGTGTGGAAGTCACTGGACGACTACCCCCAGTCGTTGCGCACGCTCTCCACCGACGCCAGCGGCAAGCAGATCTTCGTGCCGATGAACAACTACTGGTGGGGCTTCTTCTACCGCAAGTCCAACTTCGCCAAGTGGGGCGTGCAGGAGCCGAAGACCTGGACCGAGTTCCTGGCGCTGTGCGAGACCCTGAAGAGCAAGGGCGTCCCGCCGATCGGCATCGGCCTCGGCGACACCCCGTGGGTGGCCTCGGCCTGGTTCGACTACCTGAACATCCGGATCAACGGCGCGCCGTTCCACCGCGAGCTGCTCGCCGGCAAGCAGCGCTTCGACGACCCGAAGGTCAAGGCGGTCTTCACCCGCTGGCGCGAGGCCCTGCCCTACTTCGACCCCAAGGGCAAGGCGTACCCGTTCCAGGAGGCGACCACCGCGCTGCTGGCCGGCAAGACCGGCATGTTCCTGATCGGCACGTTCTTCGCCGACGCCGCACCCAAGGACGCACTCGGCGACCTGGACTTCTTCCGGTTCCCGATCATCGACCCGGCGGTGCCGCTGGCCGAGGAGGCGCCGACCGACGGCTTCTTCGCCAGCGCGAAGACCGCCAACCCGACCGGCACCAAGGCCCTGCTCAGCTACCTCTCCGGGGTCGAGGCCCAGGAGGCGTACGTCAAGGCCAGCTCCGGCATCGTGCTGCCAGCCAACCCCAAGGCCAAGGCGTCGGACTCGCCGCTGGTGGTCAAGGGCAAGGCGATGCTGAACGAGGCCAAGGAGTTGACCCAGTTCTTCAACCGCGACTCCAGCGACGCGCTCCAGCCGACAGCGGACACCGCGCTGACCAAGTTCATCGACAAGCCGGACCAGATCGACGCGATCCTGCGGGAGTGGCAGGCCGGCGCCGAGAAGGTCTTCAAGGGCTGACGTGACAGCAACGATCTCCACGACCTCGGTCACCCCCACCCGGCGGCGACGGTCGGCTCGACTGTCGCCGCTGCTGGTGGCGTTCGTCCTCGTGCCGTTCGCTGTCGAGAGCGTCTGGGTCTTCTGGCCGGCGATCCAGGGCTTCTGGTTCTCCCTCACCCGGTGGGACGGGATGACACCGCCGACCTTCGTCGGCACCGACAACTACGTCGAGCTGGCCGGCGACGCCACCTTCCGGGGCGCGCTGGTCAACACGGTGATCTGGCTGGTGCTCTTCGGCGGCCTCTCCGTGCTGGGTGGCTTCGGCATGGCGCTCGTCCTGCAGAAGGAGCGGCGCTTTGTCGGCTTCTATCGGGCCGCGCTGTTCACCCCTGTGGTGTTCTCGCTGGTCGTGACCGCGTTGGTCTGGCGGGTCTTCTACCAGCCCGACGGCGTCGCCGACACGCTGCTGCGGGCCGTCGGCCTGGAACAGCTGATCCGGCCGTGGCTCGCCGACCCGCAGACCGCCCTGTACGCGGTGATCCTGCCCGCGCTGTGGCGGCAGATCGGGTACGTGATGGTGCTGTTCCTGGCCGGGTTGAAGGCGATCGACCCGGCCCTGCACGAGGCGGCCCGGATGGATGGCGCAAGCGCCTGGCAGCGGCTACGGCACGTCACGATTCCCCAGCTCAAGGGGGTCAACGCAGTGGTGCTGTCGGTCATCGTGATCGACTCGCTGCGCTCGTTCGACATCGTCTGGTCGCTGACCAAGGGCGGGCCGTACCACTCGTCGGAGCTGCTCAGCACCTACATGTACTCGACCGCGTTCCAGAGCCTGCGGCTGGGCTACGCCTCGGCGATCGCTGTCGTGATCTTCGTGCTCGCGCTGGCCGTCATCCTCGGCTACCTGGTCCGCGCGTTCCGGGAGGAAGCGTCATGAACAAGCTCCGTACCGGGGCCTTCCACACCGGCATGATCCTGCTCTCGCTGCTCTGGCTGGGCCCGGTGCTCTGGGTGGTGGTGATGTCCACCCGGTCGTTCGACGACATCGCCGCGCACGGCGTGGGCAGCCTGCCCCGGTCGTTCACACTGGACACCTACCGGCAGGCGTGGACCGACGGCGGCGAGCTGCGCGCGCTGATCAACAGCATGCTGGTCACCGTCCCGTCGGTGGCGCTGAGCCTGGGGCTGGCAGCGATGGCCGCGTTCGCGCTGAGCCGCTTCCGGATCCCCGGGCGGCGCACGATCCTGCTGCTGATGCTCGCCGGCAACCTGCTCCCACCGCAGATCCTGCTCATCCCGGTGGCCAAGTTCAGCGAGCTGACCGGCCTGTACGACACGCTCTGGGCGTTGATCGCGGTGCAGGTCGGCTTCGGGCTCGGCTTCTACACGTTCGTCCTGCACGGCTTCATGCGGGACCTGCCGGGCGAGATCCAGGAGGCGGCCACCATCGACGGCGCCGGCACGGCGCAGATCTTCACCAAGGTGATGCTGCCGTTGACCCGACCCGCGCTGGCCGCCCTCGGGGCGCTGTCGTTCACCTGGATCTTCAACGACCTGCTCTGGGCGATCACCGTGCTGCGTACCGATGACAACATGCCGGTCACCCCGGCGCTGCTCGCCCTCCAGGGCCAGTTCGTCTCGTCCTGGAACGTCATCGCCGCCGGCACCGTCATCGCGGCCGTGCCCACCGTCGCGGTGTTCCTCCGCTTCCAGCGGCACTTCGTCTCTGGCCTGGCGCTCGGAGCGGTGAAGTGACCGCCGAGGCCGGGCAGCGCTGGACGCTGCGCGGCACGCACACCGAGTACACGGTGACGGTGCCGGCGCACGGCCGCTGGCTGGAACTTGTCGCGTGGGGGCCGCACGGCGTCTCCGACGGGCCCTCGCCGGTCGCCTACGACGGCCCGGTCCCGTTCCTCACCGCCGGGGACGCGGCCCCCATCGAGTACTCCACCGATGCCGACCGCCCGTTCACCGGCGCCGACCTGGTGATCGAGACCTCGAACGGGCAGCGCCGGGTGGGCTTCGTGCACACCGACGCGCGGGTCGACGCCGACCAGCGGGAGCTGGCCGTCGAGTTCGCCGACCCGGTCACCGGGCTGCGCGCCACAGTGCACTACCGGGTGCCGGCCGGCACCGACGTGGTGCAGCGGTGGGTCGAACTGGCCAACGACGGCAGCGACGCGCTGCGGGTCGTCCGGGCCGGATCGGGCGGGTTCTGCGTACCGACGCCGCACGGCGCGCTGCTCAGCCACCAGTGGGGCCAGTGGGAGCAGGAGTTCCAGCTCTCCCACGTCGAGCTGGGCCACGGCACGTTCAGCATCGGCAGCTCCCAGGGCGTACCCGGGCATCTGCACGTGCCCTGGCTCGCCGTGCGTGACACCGCCGAGCCGGCCGGTCCGGCGTGGGGGATGGCGCTGGCCTGGACCGGCTCGTGGGAGATCAGCGCCGAGCGGGACACCGGCGGCCTGACCCGCGTCCGGGTCGGCCGTCAGCTGGTCGACGGGCCGCTGGAGTTGGCCGCCGGCGAGCGGTTGGCACTGCCGGTGACCACCGGGGCGTACAGCCCGGACGGCCTGGACGGGCTGGCCCGGGTCTGGCACACCCACCAGCGGTCGCTGGCCGGCGACCGGCTCAGCCCCCGCCCGGTGCTCTACAACTCCTGGGAGGCGACCTACTTCGCGGTCGAGGCGCAGAGTCAGCTCGCGCTCGCCCGGATCGCCGCCGAGTTGGGCGTGGAGACGTTCGTCGTGGACGACGGCTGGTTCGTGGGCCGCGACGACGACACCGCCGGGCTGGGCGACTGGGCGCCCGACCCGGCGAAGTTCCCGGCCGGGTTCGACACCTTCATCGCCGACGTCCGCGCCCTCGGGCTGAACTTCGGGCTCTGGGTCGAGCCGGAGTGCGTCAACCCGAAGTCGTCCCTGTACGCCGAGCACCCAGACTGGGTCTACTCCGTCGACGGCCGACCGCTCACCCCGGTCCGCAACCAGTACCTGCTCGACCTGGGCCGGCCGGAGGTCGCCGAGTTCGTCCACTCCACGGTCGACGGCCTACTGCGCCGGTACGACATCGACTACCTGAAGTGGGACTTCAACAGGCCGCGTACCGAGCCGGGTCGGTCCGGCGGGTTGGGCCCCCTCGACCTGGACGGCGCGCACGTCGCCAACCTGCATCGGATCTACGAGCGGTTGCGCCGGGACCATCCCGGTGTGCTGATCGAGGCGTGTGCCGGGGGAGGTGCGCGGACCGACCTGGCGATGGCCGCCCGGGCCGACGTCTTCTGGCCCAGCGACAACACCGGCCCACTGGACCGGCTGGCCATCCAGTACGGCTTCCTGCACGCCAACGCCCCACACCTGCTCAGCTCCTGGGTCACCGACGCGCCCGGCCTGTTCGACACCCGCCCCCGGTCGCTGGCGTTCCGATTCGTCCTGGCGATGGCCGGTGTGCTCGGCATCGGCGCGGACATCCGGTCGTGGACCCCCGCCGAGCGGGCCGAGGCGGCCGGCTGGATCGCCCGCTACAAGGAGATCCGGGACGTCGTCACGCACGGCGAGGTGCACCTGATCGGTGGCCCCGACCAGGCCCGCTGTGCGGTGCAGTACTCCGCGCCGGACGAGAACCAGATCGTCGTGCTCGCCTGGCACACCGGTCGGCTCGACGGCGCGGGGCTGCTTCCGTCCCGCCCGGTCCGGTTGCCCCTTCGTGGCCTCGACCCGGCGGCCCGTTACTCGCACGGCGATCGGCACTACTCCGGCAGCCACCTCGCCACCGTCGGCCTGCCCGTGCAGTGGAGCGCGACCCACGACGCCGACCTCATCGTGCTGACCCGCGACTGAGATCGGAGCACCACCACCCCCACCCCCGAGGGACAGGAGTACCTCCATGCGCCTGAACCGACAGCTGACCGCAGCCCTGGCCGTGCTCGGCCTGGGCCTGGCCAGCCCGATGCCGGCGATGGCCGGCCCACCCCACGCCGACCCGCCACCGGCCGGCCACGGACCCGGCCGCCCCGGTCACGCCCCGGCGGCCACCGGCGCCGAGGACCAGGGCGCGCCGACCTTCTTCAACAGCGGCCTCGCCCCGACGCCCTACCAGGGCTGGAACACCTACTTCGGTCTCGGTGGCGACCCCACCGAGGCCGAAGTACGGTCGGTCACCGACTACATGGTCAACAGTGGCCTGCGGGACGCCGGCTACACCTACGTGTGGATCGACGGCAACTGGGCCGCGCCCACCCCGCGCAACGAGGCCGGTCAGCTCGTCGCCGACCCGGCCCGCTTCCCCGGCGGGATGGCGGCGCTGGCCGCGTACATCCACAGCAGGGGGATGAAGGCCGGCATCTACACCGACGCGGGCCCGTACCTGCCGGGGCAGTGTGGGCTCGGCAGCAACGGCCACTACCGGGCGGACATCGCCCAGTTCGCCGGCTGGGGCTTCGACGCGCTGAAGGCCGACTGGCTGTGCGGCCGGGCCGCCGGCCTCGACCCGGAGACCACCTTCCGGGAACTGGCCGAGGCGGTACGCCAGTCGCCCCGACCGATGCTGCTCAACATCTGCAACCCGGTCAGCTCGGACTGGGGCGGCGGCCCGTACACCCCGGAGCAGCTCTCCACCTGGAGCTACACGTACGCGCCCACCATCGCCGACTCCTGGCGGACGTACACGGACGTGGGGCTCACCGACCCGTCCCCGCAGTGGGCGTACCCGTGGGTGCTGCGCAACATGGACGTCAACGCGTACCACCCGGCGGCCACCGGGCCGGGGCACTACAACGACCCGGACTACCTGCTGCCGATGCGCCCGCTGCCCGACGGCGGGTACGAGCTGAGCCTTGACGAGTCCAAGACGCAGCTCGGCATGTGGGCCATCATGGCCGCGCCGCTGGTGATCGGCTCCGACCCGCGTGGCCTGCCGAAGGAGATGATCTCGGCGCTGACCAACCCGGAGATCATCGCGGTGGACCAGGACCCGCTGGTCCGGCAGGGCGTCAAGGTCGCCGACACCGGCACCGACGCGCAGGTGTGGAGCAAGGTGCTCGCCGGCTCCGGCAAGCGGGCGGTCGCGCTGCTCAACCGGCACGACAGCGCCCAGGAGATCACTGTGAACTTCGCCGACGTCGCCCTCGGTGGGTCGGTCAGGGTCCGTGACCTGTGGTCCCGCTCCAACGTGGACGCCCAGCCGGGCACCCCCGGCGTACAGCCGTTCACCGGCTCGTACACAGTCGAGGTGCCGGCGCACGGGGTGGCCATGCTCGGCCTGACCGGCGCCGACCAGGTCGCCGGCGCCGACCTCGGTGGCACCGCCAGCGCCAGCCCGGCGCTGGTCCGGGTGGACGACACCCACGCCACCGCCTTCGTTCGCGACGCTTCCGGTGCGCTGGCCGTCAACACCCGCACCGGTACGACGTGGGGCACGCGCTGGACCTCGCTCGGCGGCCCGGTCGGCGGCCGGATCCTCGGTCAGCCGGCGGCGTACGGCTCCGCCGACGGGCGGCTCGACGTCTTCGTCCGTGGCACCGACAACGCCGCCTGGCAGCGCAGTTACGTGGCCGGCAGGTGGGGACCGTGGCGCAGCCTCGGCGGCACGCTGACCGACGCGCCGACGGTTGCCTGGACCAGCCCGACGCAGTGGACGCTCGTCGCCCGCGGTGCCGACGGCAAGCTCTGGTCGCGTACGCCGAACGCCGGCTGGACCGGCGTCGGGGCTCCGGAGAACCGGCCGTTCTACGGTCGGCCGAGCGCTGTCGTCGACGAGGCCGGTGTGCTGCACGTGGCGGTCCGCAGCCGCACCGACGAGGTGTGGTGGAGCAGCCGGACCGGCACCACCTGGTCGGCCTGGACCAACCTGGGCGGTACCACCAGCGGCAGCCCGACACTGCTTGCCACCTCCGGCCGGGTCTACCTGTTCGCGCTGGCCGCCGACAACCGGCTCTGGCAGCGCAACCTGGCCGACGGGGCCTGGGGCGGCTGGTTCCGACGCGGTGAGTTCGCCACCGACGCGTTCCGGGGTGCGCCCGGGGCCGCCGCCGGTGGCAACGGCAGCGCCTGGCTGGCGGTGCGTGGCGTCGACGACCGGGTGCACCAGGTCACCCTCTGATTCACGGTGGCGGGCCGTCGACCTGACGGCCCGCCACCTGCACCATCCGTGCCGGGCCGTCCCACTGGGGGACCCAGGCGGCGGCCTGGTCGGCCACCACCTCCCGCAGCGCCCATTCGGCCACCTCCACGTCGTCGCGTCCCTCGGCACTGCCGGCGCGTTCCTTGGCGTTGCCGCCACCCGTCCATCGTCCGTCCCATCCGGACGATGCACGGCGCGGCTGGTCCGACGCTCATCTTCCGGTGGTACGACGCCAGCGTCCTGAACCACGCCACCATGCGTGGCGCGGACCGCAGCGGGCTGACCCGGTTCCAGCACCTGCCGGTCCCGCAGGTCGAGGCGGCGTTCGACGCGATCCTCGACGCCCACCTCGCCGTCGGCGCCGCCGGCCTCGTCGCGGTCGACCTCTACGACGGCTGCGTTCCCGAAGCCGTGGGTCAGGTGCGCGGTTGCTCGGAGTTCCACAGGCGTGCGGTCGGGCGGCTCTCCGCGTGGCCGAGCACCCGGAGCAGTACGTGCGCCATCGCCCAGGCAGAGCGGCTAGGCGCGGTGTAGGAACGGACGCATCTGCCTAGCCCGCGTCGTCAAGCGCGGAGCGGCGCCTGTGTCCCGTCGAGCGGGTGAAGCGCAGCCCCGGCCCGACCCTGGCTACCGGGAGCGAGCCCGTCGCCCGGAACGCGCGCTTGTGGTTGCCCGGCTTTAAGGGCTGCTCGGGCGTCGGCCGGCTGCTCTTACGTTCGTCGGTGGTAGTGGTTGCGACGGGGGAGTTGTTCGGGGTCGAGCCAGGCGGGTGGGATGAACTCGGGGTGTCCGTCGTCGCTGAGCCGGACGACCCAGTCAGCCTGGTGGACGTGTCGGTGGTGGTGGCCGCAGAGGAGCACGGCGTTGTCGAGGTTGGTGGTGCCGCCGTCGGCCCAGTGGTGGATGTGGTGGGCGGCGCACCAGCGCGGTGGTCGGTCGCAGCCGGGGAAGGCGCAGCCGCGGTCGCGAAGCATCAGGGCGCGGCGCAGCGGCCCGGTGATGAGGCGGCGTTGTCGACCCACGTCGAGGACCTGACCCGTCCCGCCGAGGACGGCGGGCAGGATAGTGGCGTCACAGGCGAGCCGGCGCACCGTGTCCGGGGTGAGTTCTAGGCCGATGTCGAGTGCGCCGGCACCGAGTTGCCGGGTCAGCCCGTCGTAGGTGGTGGTGATGACGATCTGGGCGGAGTCGCCTCCGCTGTCGGGCAGTTCGCCGGTTCGGAGGGCGAGTCGGCAGACATCGGCGAGGGCGTCGTGGCGGCGTTGACCGGGGGAGCGAGTGTCGTCGGGGCCGGATGGTGCGGTCAGTGGGTCGATGGCCGCGCGGAGCAGGCCGGCGGTTTCGGTGTCGAGGGTGCCGGTGAGTCGCAGTCTGCCGTCGGTCTGCTCGGACAACGTGAGGTGCCGGTCGCGGGCGGCGCGGCGTGCTTCGGCGTCGAGGGCGGCTTGGGTGGCGGCGTCGGCGATGTCGGGGGCGACGTGGTCGAGGATGCGGGTGCCGAGTTTGCGCAGGTGGGTGGGGTCGAACTGGCTGGCCCACTCGGTGAGCAGGCTGGCGGCCTTGTCGGCGGCCTGCGTGCCGGCGGTGGCCTGGACGGTGGTGGCGGTGTCGGCGATGACCCGGGCCTGGTCCAGGCTGATGGCGCCGTCAGCCAGCGCTTGTCGGATGCCGGGGTTGGCGGTGTCGAGGGCCGTGGAGAGGTCGATGAGGCGTCGGGCGGCGGGGATGGTGAGTCGCAGGCGTTCGCGCAGCCACACCGCGGTGTTGGAGGCGCCTTGCGTGCGGGCGGTGCCGCGGCCGTCGATCTCGCGGACGAGGGTGAGGGTGACGGCGGCGAGGCGTTGCTGAAGGCGGTGCGCGGCGTCGAGTGCGGCGATCAGCTCGTGCTCCGGCAGGGCCCAGGCGGCAGCGTCGAGGCAGGCCGCGACCGCGTCGTCTGCCAGCGCCAACTCCTCGACCATGACCCGACACTAGAACAGGTGTACGACAATCCCAGTTGCCATGATCGATTGCCCGGCGGCAGACGACGTGAAGTTGGCAGGGCAGGCAGGGCTGCTGCGGTTTGGGAGCCTGTCGGCAGTGTCGCTTCGGAGCGCGGGCTGGTTCGGAGCGTCAGTCGCGCCGGACGAGGCCCGGGCCGGCGATGATGTCGATGTCGCCGTCGGCGATCTCGTGGCCGACGGCGCACCGGAGCACGGCGCGGATCGGCTCGCCGCAGTCGTGGTGGGTCGCGACGACGGACGGGCCGGTGTCGGTGGCGGCCCAGGTGTCGCCCCAGTTGCGTAGTGCGGTGATGACGGGCAGGAGTTCGCGGCCCTTGCGGGTGAGTTGGTACTCGTGGCGGGTGCGCTGCCCGGGCTCCCGGTAGGGGATTCGTTCGAGCAGTTCGGCGGCGACCATCTCCTTGAGGCGGGCGGCCATGGCGGGCTCGCCGACGCCCACCCGGCGGACGAAGTCGTCGAAGCGGCGCGTGCCGAGCAGGGCCTCGCGCATGATCAGGACCGTCGACCTGCTGCCCACGATGTCCATCGCCCGGGCCACCGAGCAGTTTTCGCTCGTCCAGGAATCGCGATCGTCTCGGAGGTCCTCCATGCCCTCCAGCCTACCTGACTTGCGTAGATGCTAGCCAGGTGCTTCACTGGGTTGCGCTGACTTCAGCATACGCAAGTCAGATCACCAGCCTGAAGGATCTTCAGTGACCACCAGCGCCACGGCCCCAACCCCACCCGGAGCGGCTCCAACCGGGAAGAACCCACCAGGACCGGCCGCGACCGCTCGTTCGTCGGTGCGTGGGTCCCGCCCGGTGACCCTGATCGCCATGTGCCTGGGCGCGATGATCACGTTCCTTCAGATCACCGCGACGGTCTCCGCGTTGACCACGATCCAGCGGGACCTGCGGGTCGACCCCACCACTCTGGTCTGGATCCCCAGCGCCTACACCCTGATGGTGGCGAGCGTCGTGCTGTCCGCGGCCACCCTGGGCAGCCGCTACGGGCGAAGGCGCATGTTCGGCGCCGGGGTCGTCGCGATGATCGCCGGCGCGGCCGTCGTGGCTGGCGCTCCGACCGTCGCGTGGGTGATCGTCGGGCAGTTGGTCGCCGGCCTCGGCGGGGCCCTGATCCTGCCGAACAGTCTGGCGATCCTCGGCGCGACCTTCACCGACCCGCACCGACGGACCGAGGTCATCACCGCGTGGTCGGCGGCGTCCGGCATCGGCCTCGCGATCGGCCCGCTCATCGCAGGCTTCCTGCTGCGGCACTACCAGTGGCACAGCGTCTACCTGTCGACGATCGCGCTGGGTCTGGTCACCCTCGTCGTCGCCATCGTCGGGGTGGCCGAGTCCCGGCCGAGCGCCGCCCGACTCGACGTGCCCGGCCTGCTGCTGGGCACCGTCGCCATCGCGGCAGCCGTCTACGCGCTGATCCAGGGCGGCAAGGTCGGCTACACCAGCCCGGTGGTGTCGACGGGCTGGGTCGTCGCAGTCGTCGCACTTGTCGCGTTCGTGCTGGTCGAGCTGCGGGCCAGCGCGCCAATGCTCGACGTGCGGCTGTTTCGGTCCGCGTCGTTCAGCGCCGTCATGGTCGTCGCCGCGGTGTCGCTGTTCGGTTTCACCGGTGTGGCGATCCTGCTGGTCCTCTTCCACGAACGTGCCCAGGCGCTCAGCCCGCTGGACACCGGCTGGCGGATGCTGGTGCTCTTCGGGGCGTACGTGCTGGTCGCCTTCGGTGCCGGGCGCGCGATTCGTCGTACCGGATTCAAGGCGCCGTTGACCCTCGGCCTGGTCCTCGGTGCGGTGGCCAGCTTCGCGCTGGCGAACCAGGGGCCGACCACGTCGTTCGGTGACCGCTGGGCGCTGTTCGCGTTGTTCGGGGCGGCCGGCGGTCTGGTGGTGGCCCCGGCGACGGCGGCGGCGTTGGCCAGCGTCTCGCCCGCCCAGGCCGGCATGGCCTCCGGCGCTGTCAACGCCGCCCGCCAGGTCGGCTCGGTGCTCGGCTCGTCAGTGCTCGGCACGCTCCTCACCACCACGATGGTGGCCGACCTGCCGGACCGGCTCGCCGCGCACCAGATCGGCGAACCCACCCGCACCGCCGTGCAGGCTGCGGTGGCCTCCGGTGCCAACGGCGGCCGACCACTGTCCGACCCGGTCCGGGCGGCGATCGCCGAGGCACTGACCTCCGGTGTCCAGGCCGGGTTGCGGGTCAACGGCGTCGTCTTCCTCGTCACCGCGGTGCTGGCGGTCACCCTGATCCGCAACCGGCCGCACCAGCACTAGGAAGCCAACGCGTCCAACTCCTCGACGGCGTCGGTCGGCAGTTTCAGGTCGGCCGCCGCCATGTTCTCCCGCAGGTGCGCCAGGCTGGAGGTGCCGGGGATCAGCACCGTGGTGGGGGAGCGCTGGAGCAGCCAGGCGAGGGCGACCTGCTGCGGTGAGGCGCCCAGTCGGGCGGCCACGTCGTCGAGCGTGTCGGACTGCAACGGCGTGAACCCGCCGAGCGGGAAGAACGACGCGAACGCGATGTTCTCCTCCGCGCACCTGTCGACCAGGGCGTCGTCCCGCCGGTTGGCGAGGTTGTAGAGGTTCTGCACGGTGACCACCGGCGCGATGGCCTGCGCCTCGTCGAGCTGGTCGAGCGTCACGTTGCTGAGCCCCAGGTGCCGGATCAGCCCTTCCTGCCGCAGCTCTGCCAGGGCGGCGAACTGCGCACCGAGCGGCGCGTCGCCGGTGCCCTCGGCCATGCCTACCCGCAGGTTGACCACGTCGAGCACGTCCAGGCCGAGGTGTTCCAGGTTCTCCCGTACCTGGGCCTTGAGGTCGTCCGGCTCCAGAGCCGGGATCCAGGAGCGGTCGGCGCCGCGGCGCGCGCCGACCTTGGTGACGAGGTGCAAACCCTGGGGGTACGGGTGGAGCGCCTCGCGGATCAGCTCGTTGACGACGACGGGCCCGTAGAAGTCGCTGGTGTCGATGTGCCGGACGCCCAGGTCGACGGCCTCGCGGAGCACGGCGAGCGCCTGCTCGCGGTCGCGGGGCGGGCCGAAGACACCCGGGCCGGCCAACTGCATCGCCCCGTAGCCCATCCGGCTCAGGGTGAGGCCGTCAGCGGGGGTGAGGGCACCGCCGGGAAGGTTCTCGCTCATCTCATCCTCTATCCGTGATCGCAGTAGGTACGCGTCGACTGTCCGCCGGCAGCCGGCCGGGCGGCAGGGCGAGCTGTTCCTGGTAGTGACACAGCCAGTCACCGGGCCGCCCGGCGATCTACCGTCGGTGGCATGGACGCAACGAACCCGCTCGGCGACTTCCTGCGCGCCCGCCGGGAGCAGACCCGGCCCGAGGACGTCGGGCTCGGCCCGGGCGTGGGCCTACGACGGGTGCCGGGACTGCGGCGTGAGGAGGTGGCGATGCTGGCCGGCATCAGCGCCGACTACTACCTCCGATTGGAGCAGGGTCGCGAGCGGCACCCTTCGGTGCAGGTCCTCGACGCCCTCGCCGGAGTGCTGCGGCTGGATCCGGAGGCGACCGCGTACATGATCGGGTTGAGCCGTGCGCGGTCGCGCCGTGCGTCCCGACCGGCCGCCGAGCGGGTCCCGGCCAGCATCCTGCACCTGCTGCGGCAGCTCTCCATGCCGGCCTTCGTGCAGAATCGCTACCTCGACATCCTGGCGTCGAACCCGATGGCGAGGGCGCTGTCGCCGAATCTCGCCCCGGGTGCCAACCGACTCCTGGCGGTGTTCCTGGACGAGGCCGAGCGAGAGCTGTTCCGCGACTGGCGGCAGGCGATGCAGGGCGTCGTGGGGCAGATGCGTGCCGACTCGGGCGGGGCAACCAACGACCCACGGTTGACGGCTCTGGTGGGCGAGTTGTCACTCAAGAGCGATTGCTTTCGGCAACTGTGGGCGCGTCACGAGGTGCGTCGGCGGGAGGGCATCGTCAGTCGGCTGCACCATCCTGAGGTGGGCGACCTCGACCTGTACTGCGACAAGCTCGCGGTGGCGGGCGCCGACGGGCAGCTACTGGTGATCTACCACGCCGAGCCCGGTACGGAGTCCGCCCGCTCGTTGGCGCTGCTCGGCTCGATCGCCGCCAGCAGCGCCGACGACACGCCGGACAGCCTCCGGCCCGGCGACCCGGCCCGCCTCTATCCGCTTGAGTGAGCCGGTCAGGGCCGCTGCGGGGCTACCTGGCTGGGGAGGTGCTCGTAGCGTTTGCGCATGGCCTCGCTGGCGGCCGGGCCGGCGGCGAACACGAAGTCGACGTCGTCGAGCGGGCGACCGGTGCGGCGGTCCACGATCACCGGGTCGGCCTCCACCCCGGTGGTCCGGTCGACGAGGATCATGCTGCGCTCGCTCGGATCGAGGCGTGAGTTACCCCAGGCGGCGAGGGCGACGACGACGGGCCGCAGGCTGCGGCCGAGGTCGGTGAGGACGTACTCGTAGCGGTCGGGCCTGGTCTGGTAACGGCGACGTTCGAGCAACCCCTGCCCGGTGAGGGTCTTCAGCCGGCTGGTCAGGATGCTGGACGACACGCCCAGGTTGGCCTGGAACTGGTCGAACCGGGTGTAGCCGTCGAAGGCGTCGTGCAGGATCAGCAGCGTCCACCACTCGCCCACGTGGCCGAGCGCGCTGGACAGCGGGCATTCGCGGTCCTCCAAGCGGAGGACACTCCGGCCGGCACCGTGGTGACCGCGACGATCACCGGCGACTTCCCCGGCAGCCCGTTCGCCGGCCTCCGGTACCGCTTCAGCGACTACGACGACACCGCGATCCGGCAACTACGCATCGCCCCCTGACGACACGCCGCGCCCCCGGACGACCGCATCGCGCCCCCGGACGACCGCATGGGCGCTGGTGGCCGAGCGACGGACGGGATGGCAGGGCGGCGGACTTGACGACGCTCGTTTGTGAGTGCACACTTACAAACATGCGATCCACCGCCGCGGCCCGCCGGGTCACCGTCCTGAACACCGCAGTGTCGGTGTTCGCGCGCGCCGGCTTCCACGCCACCCCGGTCACCGCCGTGGCCGCCGCCGCCGGCATCTCCGAGGCGTACGTCTTCCGGCTCTTCTCCGGAAAGCTCGGCTTGTTCGTGGCGGCAGCGGGGGCGTGTTTCGACCGGATCGCCGACGCGATCGAGGCGGGTGCGGAGCGCGCCGGGGGTGACAGCCCGGAGGAGATCCTCGACGCCATGGGCGGTGCCTACGCGGAGCTGATCGCCGATCGCGACCTGCTGCTCTTCCAGGTGCAGGCGCAGGCCGTCACTGACATCCCGGAGGTCGCCGAGGCGGTGCGGGCCGGCTACCGGCGGGTCGCGACCTTCGTGCAGAGTCGGGCCCGGGCCAGCGACGCGCAGGTGCAGCAGTTCTTCGCGTACGGCCAGTTGTGTCACCTGATCGTGACCGCCGGCCTGGAGCAGGTCGCGGAGCCATGGGCTCGCGCCCTGACCGCCGGCATTCGCCACCCCTGACCGACCCCGATGCTGGGCCGCCTCGGCGGCCCACTCTTTTGGACCGACAAGTGTGTGAGTGCACACTTACAAACAAGGGAGAACCCCGATGACCACCGAGACGACGATCACCGAAGTGGTACTGCCCGGCGTGGTGGAGCCCGACGGCCTCCGGCTGCACCGGCGCGCCATGCCCGTCCCCGCCCCGGGGCAGGCACTCGTCCAGGTCGAGGCCACCGGCATCTCGTTCGCCGAGCAGCAGATGCGCCACGCGCTCTACCCCGGCCAGCCGAAGTTCCCGTTCGTGCCCGGCTACGACCTCGTCGGCACCGTCCGGGCGGTGGGTCCCGGCGGCGACGACGCACTGGTCGGCACCCGGGTGGCGGCGGTCACCAAGACCGGCGCCTGGGCCACGCACGCGATTGTCGACATCGACGCCCTGGCCCCGGTGCCCGTCGGCCTGGACCCCGCCGCGGCCGAGACCGTCGTCGTCAACGGGGTGACCGCCTGGCAGATGCTGCGGGACGCCGACCTGACGGCCGGGCAGACGATCCTCGTGCACGGCGCGAACGGCGGCGTCGGGAGCGTGCTCGTCCAACTCGGCCGACACCTCGGACTGCGGGTCATCGGCACCGCCGCCGAACGACACCACGCCGGGCTGCGCGCGCTCGGCGTCGAACCGCTCGACTACCGCGACCCGGACATGGCCGCGCGGGTCCGCGCTCTGTCGCCCGGTGGCGTCGACGCCGTCTTCGACCCGGTCGCCGGCCCGGGCGTACGCACCTCGTACGCCCTGCTCGCCCCCGGCGGCAAGCTGGTCGTCTACGGCAACGCCGCCGCCGTGGGCACCGGGCAGTCGGTCGCGTGGGTCTTCGTGAAGCTGCTGACCCGCCTCTACACCTGGAACGCGCTGCCCAACGGCCACCGGGCCGGCTTCTACAACTTCTGGGCCGGTCAGCTCACCCGCCGCGCCGCGTTCCGCCGTCGCCTGCGCACCGACCTCGGCATCGTGCTCGACCTGCTGCGGCAGGGAGTGATCGTGCCGCAGATCGCCGCTCGCTACCCGCTCAGCGAGGTCTCCGCGGCACTGGTGTTCGCCGAGAACCGCAGCCGGGCCGGCAAGGTGGTGCTGGAGCCCTGACCTCCGGCCCGTCCAGGGCGCTGGTGCGGCGGGGCGCCGCGAGGGCGTACGGTGAACATGTCGCCCGGGACCCCGGTGGCCGCCAGACGCCGTCGCCACCAGCCCGCCAGGGGCGTTACCGCTCATCTTCTCCATCGCCGCGACGTAACGGTCGTGTCGGCTGATCGCAGACCGCGTCCCGACCGACCGGCGCCGCGTCGCCGGTGTCCGGCGGTCGGTTGCCCGACGCGCGCACTTGGGTACACCCTCCGTGCGAATTGTTCCGAACGCCTTAACTAGGGAGTACCAGATGAGGATCGCCAGGGATCGGATCGTCGCCGCACTTCGCGACCGGGGCCAGCAGGCGCGGGCCGACTGGGTCGAGCGCGAGCTGCCGGAGCGCGTGGACCCGGCCAAGCACTCGGGGCTGCTCGCCACCCTGAACCTCAACCCAGCTGATCTCGTCGACGCGTCCTCCCCTTGAGGGTTGCGCTGCTCGGACCGGTCGCCTGGCGTACGCCCCCGCACCACTACGGCCCGTGGGAGCAGGTGACCGGCTTGCTCGCCGAGGGGCTGGTCAGCCGCGGGGTCGACGTGACGCTCTTCGCGACACTGGACTCCGTCACGTCCGCCCAGCTCGACGGAGTCTGCCCACGGGGGTACGCGGACGACCCTGATCTGGACGGTCGGGTGTGGGAGGCGATGCACGTCTCCCACGCGATGGCCCGCTCGGCGCAGTTCGACCTGGTGCACAGTCACCTGGACTGGCTGCCGCTGGCGTTCGCGGAGCACTGCCGCGCGCCACTGCTGACCACAGTGCACGGTTTCTCCGGCGCGGGGATCCTGCCCGCCTATGGCCGAGCCCGCTCGTCGTACGTGTCGATCTCCGACGCCGACCGGGCGCCGGAGCTGGACTACGTGGCCACGGTCTACCACGGCGTCGATGTCGCCGGACTGCCGTTCACCAATGAGGCCGGTCCTGGGCTGGCCGCCTTCGGCCGGATCCACCCGGACAAGGGCACCCACACCGCGATCGAGATCGCCCGCCGCGCCGGCCGGCCCCTCACCATCTGCGGGATCGTGCAGGACGAGCGGTACTTCGCTGAGCAGGTCGCCCCACACATCGACGGCGACCAGGTCATCTTCCTCGGGTCGGTGGGTCCGCGACGGCGTGCCGAGGTGCTGGGTGACAGCACCGCACTGCTGCACCCGATCGCCTTCGACGAGCCGTTCGGGCTGTCGGTGGTGGAATCGATGGTCTGTGGCACCCCGGTCGTCGCCTACAAGCGAGGGTCCATGCCCGAGGTCGTCGACGAAGGGGTGACGGGTCTCCTCGTCTCCACCGTCGACCAGGCCGTCGAAGCGATCACCCAGGTCGCCGGGCTCGATCGGGTGCAGTGTCGGGCGCTGGCGTTGAAGCGCTTCAGCGCGGACCGGATGGTCACCGACTATCTCGCCGTCTACGACAAGCTCGTCGGCAACTGACTGAACTGCACCGCTCTCCGTTCCGCCGGTCACACACGCTGACCGGCGTGCGCCGTCCCCGCGTGAGGCTCACCCGTACTCCTGCGGTGGCCGACAACCGGAAGGCCCGACGTTCATGCTCAGCTACGGATTCCTCAGCACCCACCCACCGACCCGGTGCGGACTGGCCACCTTCAACGCGGCCCTCGCCGCCCAGTTGACCGCCGACGGCACCCGCGGCGGCATCGTCCGGGTCACCGATCACGGCGACGACCAGCGGCCCGTACCCGGGGTGGTGCACACCTGGTCGGCGCGTAACCCGGCCGGCTGGCGGGAGGCTGCGGCCGCTCTGAACGCGTACGACGTGGCGATCGTCCAGCACGAGTACGGCATCTACCCCGGCACCGACGGCGAGGAGGTCCTGCCGTTGCTGCGGCGGCTCAGCGTGCCGAGCATCGTGGTGCTGCACACAGTGCTCAGCCAGCCCTCGGCCCGGCAGAAATCCCTGTTGGAGCAGATCGTGGCGACCGCCGGGGCGGTCGTCACGATGACCGACACGGCCCGCGACCGGCTGCTCGTCGGGTACGCCGTGCCACCGGGCAAGGTGACCGTGATCCCGCACGGCGCGGCCGAACTCGCCGGTGTGCCCGTCGACCGACGTACCCGCCCGCACCTGTTGACCTGGGGGCTGCTCGGGCCGGGCAAGGGCATCGAGTGGTCGTTGCGGGCCCTCGCGCGCTTGCAGGATCTGGAACCGACTCCGACCTACACGGTGGCGGGGCGGACCCACCCGAAGGTGATCGAGCACCACGGTGAGGCGTACCGGGCGGGGCTGCACCAGCTCGGTGCCCAGTTGGGCGTCGCGCACGCCGTCGACTACCAGGACGTCTACCACGACCAGGAGGCGCTGGGCCGGTTGATCCGCTCCGCCGACGTGGTCGTGCTGCCCTACGACTCCCGCGAACAGGTCACCTCCGGAGTACTCATCGAAGCGGTGGCCGCCGGAGTGCCCGTCGTGGCGACGGCGTTCCCGCACGCCGTCGAGCTGCTGACCGGTGGGCCCGGCCTGGTCGTACCCCACCAGAACCCGGCGGCACTGGCCAAGGCGATCCGGCGGGTCCTGATCGAACCGGGCCTGGCCGCCCGGCTGGCCGGACGGGTTCGTCCGCTGGCCGCGCACCTGCGTTGGCCCGCGGTGGCGGCCCGCTACGGCGCTCTCGCCGAAGAGCTCGCCGACGCCCGCAAACCCGCCATCAGCGCCGTGCCGGCGTGACGGCGACCACCGGACGCTCCCGGACGTCGACGGGTGGGCGCTGGGTGACGGCACCCGCGCCCAGCTTCGCGCACCTGGCTCGGCTCAGCGATGACACCGGTCTGTTCGAGCACGCACGGCACGCCATCGTCCGGCGTGAGCATGGTTACTGCACCGACGACGTGGCCCGTGGCCTGCTGGTCGTGAGCCGCGAGCCGGAGCCGAGCGAGGAACTGCTCCGGCTGGCGGAGGGTTACCTGGCGTTCCTGACCCACGCGCAGGACGCTGGCGGAGCGTTCCGCAACCGGCTCGGGCACGACCGGCGCTGGGTCGACGAGGCAGGGCTCGGCGACTGGTGGGGTCGAGCTCTGTGGGGCCTGGGCACTGCCGTCGCCCGCAGCCCCGCCCCATGGGTACGCGAGGAGGCGCTGGTCGCCTTCAGTCGGGGTGCCGCCCGCCGGGCCAAGGCCCCGCACACGATGGCCTTCGCCGGTCTGGGCGCGGCCGAGGTGCTTCGCCGTCACCCGGGTCACGTCGCCGCCGCGTCCCTGCTGGCGGACGCGGCCAGCACGATCGGCCCGCCGGCCTCCGACGCGGGGTGGCCGTGGCCACGGCAGGAGCTGACGTACGCCAGTGCCGCCCTCGCCGAGGTGGTCATCGCCGCGAGTCAGCTTCGCGAGGGTGGCCCACCTCTCGACGATGGCCTACGCATGTTGACCTGGCTGCGCGATGTCCAGCTCCGCGACGGGCGGCTGTCGGTCGTACCGGCCGGAGGTTGGCGGCGCGGCGCCGTACGGCTGCACCACGACCAGCAGCCGATCGAGGTCGCCGCCTTCGCCGATGCCTGCGCCACGGCGGCCACCGTCACCGGTGACCCGGCGTGGGACGACGGGGTGCGGCAGGCGGTCGGGTGGTTCCTCGGCGACAACGACCTCGGCACGCCGATGTGGGATCCGGCGACCGGCGGTGGCTACGACGGGCTGACCGCGCACGGGCCCAACCTCAACCAGGGCGCCGAGTCCACCCTCGCGCTCATCTCCACGCTGCAGCACGCCCGGCGGTGGTCGTGACAGGGAGTCTGGCCGTCCGACAGGACGTCACTCTCACCCCGGATCCGCGCCGCGTCATCGTCAAGCTCTTCGTGCCGGGTGAGGACGCCGCCGTGGTACGGACCCGCGCGCAGGCGCTGATCGACCGGGTCGGGCAGCTCGACGACGAGGAGACCGCACGGCTGCTGCGGGAAACCCTCGACCGGTTCGGCGCCCGGCACCGCGACCTGGCCGGCACCTTCCACCACCACTACGAGCTGGTCCGGCACCGCGCCGCACGGGCCCGGGACCTCTCACCGAGCAGCCGGCTGCTGGTCGGCGCCTACTTCAGCCACGAGTACGCCGTCGAGGCCGCCGCCCTGTGCAACCCGTCGATGGTGGTCCACCCGGACCAGGGCGGTCTCGGCCCGGGGCAACTGCGCGTCGCCATCAGCCTGCGCCAGGTCGGGGAGGGCCACGTGTCCTCTATCGGTTTCGCCACCGCGATCGTCGGACCAGGTGAACAGCTCAGGATCGCCGACCGGGCCGGGCCGTTGGCCGTCGGGCAACGGACTGGCGTACGGCACCGTCGGGACCTGCTCGTTGCCGGCTTGGCCGAGGAGGGCTGCGACAACGAGGTCGCTGCCACCGTGCTGGACGCGTTGCCCGAGTGGTACGACGGGGCCGCCTTCGAGCGGGTGCTCGGCAACCTGCCACCCGATCTGCTCTCCCGCAGCACCGGGTTGGCGACCGTCGAACAACTGCGTCGTACCAACGCCGGTAGCTACGCCACTGCCTTCCCCGCGGACACGGCCCTGCACCAACGGGTGCTGTGGCCGGCGACCCCGGCGGAGAGCAACGGCATGGAGGACGCCCGGTTCGTCCGCTTCGTCGATGAATCCGGGCCGGTGTACCGGGCCACCTACACCGCCTACGACGGCCGGAACATCGCCACCCGCGCGCTGGCCAGCGACGACCTGCGCCGTTTCGAGATGACCCCGATGCGCGGACCGGGTGCCCGCAACAAGGGGCTCGCGCTGTTCCCGCGTACCGTCGGCGGCCGGCACCTGGCACTGTGCCGTGCCGACGGCGAGACCATCGGCCTGACCGCCCTGGACGGCGAGAGCCGCTGGCAGGCCCCGACCCCGTTGCACGCACCGGGCGAGAGCTGGGAACTGATCCAGGTCGGCAACTGCGGATCACCGATCGAGACCGACGTCGGCTGGCTCGTGCTCACCCACGGCGTCGGGCCGATGCGTCGGTACGCGATCGGTGCGCTCCTGCTCGACCTGCACACACCGGAGCGGGTCATCGCCCACCTGCCTGGTGCGCTTCTCGCACCCGACGACAACGACCGGGACGGGTACGTGCCGAACGTCGTCTACTCCTGCGGTGCGCTCGTGCACGACGGTGAGCTGTGGGTGCCGTACGGGGCGAGTGACGCGCGAGTGGGATTCGCCACCGTGCCGTTGTCCGCGCTCCTCGGCGCGATGGTCGAGGCGGGCGGAGAATGCGCTGGGGCGAGGTAGCCTCACCGCTGGACAGGGGGAGGTGGAGCATGGCCGACGTCGGCGAGGTGGTGCGTTGGTTGCAGCTCAACGCGCCCCGGGGTGGCCCGGACGAGGTGTCGCAACTGGTCGCCCGCGCGGCGCCCGCTCTCGATGCCAGCGAGATCGTGATCTATCTGGCCGACTACACGCAGACCCTGCTCGTGCCGCTGCTCGGCGCGGGGCTCGACCGGGACCAGCTGCCGATCGAGACGACGCTCGCCGGCCGGGCCTTCACCACCCTCGACATCCAGCGTGCGCCCGACAATCCGGACCGGGTGTGGGTGCCGCTGCTGCTCGGGTGTGAGCGGATGGGCGTACTGGAGATCGTCTCCCCGGCCGCCGCCGACGAGACGATGGACGCCCCGGCCTGGGAGGTGGCGGTCAACGTCGCCCAGATCCTGGTCAACCGCCGGCTCTACGGTGACGTGGTCGAGCGGATGCGGCGGCGGATGCCGATGCAGGTCGCGGCCGAGATCGTGTGGGGCCTGCTCCCGCCGCTGACCTTCGCCACCGACGACCTGGTGGTCACCGCCATCCTCGAACCGTGTTACGACGTCGGCGGCGACATCTTCGACTACGCGTTGAACGACGACGTGCTCAGCGTCGGGCTCTTCGACACCTGCGGGCACGGCATCAAGGCGAGCACCCTGGCCTCGCTGGTGGTCAGCGCGTACCGCAATGCCCGTCGGTGTGGCCTCGACCTGGTCGACACGGCGATCAGCATCGACCGATGGGTGCGCTCCGAGCACCCGAACTTCTTCGCGACCGGGTTGCTCATCGAGTTGGACCGCCAGACCGGTCAGCTCAGCATGATCAACGCCGGGCATCCCGGTGCGATGTTGCTGCGTGACGGCAAGGCCGTCCGGGAGCTACCCGGGCCGACCGTGTTGCCGCTCGGCCTGGGCCACCTGTCACCTCGCCGACCGCGGGTGCACGTGGAGAATCTGCACCCGGGCGACCGCATACTCGCCTACACCGACGGCATCACCGACGCCCGCAGCGCGGAGGGTGAGCAGTTCGGTCTGGACCGGCTCGTCGACTTCGTCAACCGTGCCCTGAACGACGGGTTGCCCAGCCCGGAGACGATGCGTCGCCTGGTCCGCGCGGTCGTCGGCTATCAGGACGACCAACTCGAGGACGACGCGACGGCCCTCTTCGTGGAGTGGCGGCCACCGCACCTGCCGCTCGCGCACCTCCGCGACCTCGCCGCGCTCCGACAGTGACCGCGCGCAGTGGGATTTTGCACTCCCAGTGCACTTGTCTCCGATTGTGAGGCTGTCTAGCGTCACCTCATGGCTGACTCATGGACCTTCGCCGTGGCGCGTGACGACCTCGGGCGGACCACGCTCGTCGATGGCTCCACCCCCGCCCTGACCGACGGCGAGGCGCTGCTGCGCGTGGACCGCGTCGGCCTCACCGCCAACAACGTGACCTACGCGGTGCTCGGCGACTCGATGCGGTACTGGCAGTTCTTTCCGCCGGCGGCCCAGGGCCTCGGGCCGCAGTGGGGCCTGCCGCCGCTCTGGGGCTTCGCCGACGTGGTCGCCTCGGCGGTGGCCGGCGTCGAGGTGGGGCAACGGATCTACGGCTACCTCCCGCCCGCCGGTCACCTCGTGGTGCGGCCGGACCGGGTGGACGCGTCCGGGTTCCGCGAGGCGAGCCCGCACCGGGCCGAGCTGCCGTCGCCGTACAACGCGTACCGGTCGACCACCGGCGACCCGGCGTACCAGCGCGACCAGGAGGATCTGCTGATCCTTTTCCGGCCGCTGTTCTTCACCTCGTTCATGCTGGCCGATCAGGTCGTCGACAACGACTTCTACGGTGCCGAGGCGCTGCTGGTGTCGTCGGCGTCGAGCAAGACCGCGTACGCCGCCGCGTTCGAGCTGCACCGGCGCGGGCCGCGCCTGGTCGGTCTCACCTCACCGGGCAACCTGGAGTTCACCCGGTCGCTCGGCTGCTACGACGAGGTCGTGTCGTACGACGACATCGACGCCCTCGACGTGGTCCCGACCGTCTACCTCGACCTGTCCGGGGCACCCTCGACCCGTGCCGCCCTGCGTCGACGCCTCGGCGATCGGCTCGTCCGGGACATCGCGGTCGGGCTCACCAACCAGACGCCGAACGCCGACGCCGCCGAGGAGGTGTTCTTCGCGCCGGTGCAGATGCGCAAGCGCAGCCACGACTGGGGCCGCGACGGCCTCGACCAGCGGTTCACCGAGGCCTGGCAACGCTTCGCCGCAGTGGTGAGCGGATGGTTGGACGTTCGGGTGGGTGCCGGGCCGGAGGCGCTGCGACACGCCTGGCTCGACGTTCTCGCCGGTCGTACGCCGCCACGGGTGGGCCACGTCATCCAACTCTGATCGGGCTCAGGCGGCGATGTCCGGGCTGAGCTGGTGACGCAGTGCGGCCAGCGAGCGGGTGATCAGCCGGGACACGTGCATCTGTGAGACGCCGATCCGGTCGGCGATCTGAGCCTGGGTCAGGTTGCCGTGGAAGCGCAGGCTCAGGATCTGGCGCTCGCGTTCCGGCAGCGTGGCGAGGGCCGGGCCGAGGGCGACGCGGATCTCGACGAGGTCGAACGCGCTGTCGTCGTCGCCGAGGGTGTCCCCGAGTTCCCGGCTGCCGTCAGCCCCGGTCGGGGTGGACAGCGAGGTGGCCCGGTAGGCGCGCGCGCCCTCCAGCCCTTCCAGGACGGTCTCCTCGGTCACGTCGAGGTAGGAGGCGATGTCGGCGACGGTCGGCGAGCGGCCGAGGGTCTGGGTCAGGGCGCTGTTCGCCGCGCTGATCGACAGGCGCAGCTCCTGGAGGCGGCGGGGCACGCGCACCGCCCAGGTGCGGTCCCGAAAGTATCGCTTGATCTCGCCGATGATGGTGGGAATGGCGTACCCGCTGAAGTCGACACCCCGGTCGGGGTCGAAGTTGTCAACGGCCTTGATGAGCCCGACGCAGGCGGTCTGGACCAGGTCGTCGTCGGGTGCGCCGCGCCCGCCGTAGCGGCGCGCCAGGTGCCGGGCGAGCGGCAGCCACGCCTCGATGGCGCGGTCCCGCACTGCCGGGCGGCGGGGAGAGTCCGCCGGGGTCGCCGCCAGGACGGCGAGGAGGTCGTCCGGGTCCTGCTCGCTGCTCCGCTGATCGGCGGTGGTGGCGTTGGCGACAATGGTGGCCATGTGGGTGGTCCTTCCCGCAGGCCCGTCGATCGAGTCGACCGGAAGAATCTCCGAACCGGCTACCGCCGGGGCGCACGTACGGGCGAAGGTGCGCTGTCGCAAGGCCACGAGCACGGGCCTCGCCACCGCGTCATGTCGTTCACTTGATGACCCGGACACTACCCGAAAGACCGACTATTTTCTAGCCGAAAGTATGAGGCTAGGCGTTTAAGGGGCGAGCGGGCGGGGATCAGCCGCGCTGATCCGAGGCGTCGGCAGCGGTCGCGGCCGGCTGGGCCGGCTTCACGGCGAACGGGTGGCGCAGTCGCCGCATGGCCTCCTCGCTGCTGTCGAAGGTCACCGCCGGTCCGTCCAGCACGTCACCGTGTGACGTCGCGAGGAACAGGGCGGGTCGACCGTTGTCGTTCGATGTCATGCAGGGATCCTGTCTCTACGAGAGGGGTGCGTCTGAGGCCTCGGCAACGTCGGCCGTGCGACCTGGTGACGCTTCGGCGCACACGCTGGCGCCCGAATGCTGGTGTCCTGTGCACGGGCGAACGCCCGGCGACACCGACACCCCGCACCATACCCGGCGCCGGCACCACATATGCGCCGCCGACGGACCCGTCTCGCTTGTGGCGAACCGGGCGCCCGGGAATTCTGTAATCCCACCCGCTGCCGCGAGTCTCCGATCTTGAGGGCGGTCAGCACACCCAGCGTGGGCGCCGCGCGGATGAGCACCCAAGGAGTGAGACCCATGTCGTCAGCCGGTCGAGCACTGCCCGATGTCGGGTTGGTCGTCGCGGCCCGGCAGGGCGACCAGCGCGCTCTCGACGACGTCGTGGCGGCCTCGCTCCCGCTGGTCTACAACATCGTCGGGCGTGCGCTGCGCGGGCACGCCGACGTCGACGACGTGGTCCAGGAGACGTTGGTACGGGTGATCCGGTACCTGCCCGCGCTCAACGACCCGGCGGCATACCGGTCCTGGCTGGTGGCGATCACCATCCGTCAGGTGCGTGACTGGGAGACGCGCCGACGTGTCGCGCTCAACCGCGACGCCGGGCTGGACGCGATCCACAACGTGCCCGACCCCGCCTCCGACTTCGCGGGGATGACAATCCTCCGGCTCGGCCTCACCGACCAACGACGCGAGGTCGCCGAGGCGACCCGCTGGCTCGACCCGGACGATCAGGAACTGCTCTCGCTGTGGTGGCTGGAGGAGACCGGCGAGATCACCCGCAACGAGGTCGCCGACGCGCTCGGGTTGTCACCCGGGCACGTCGCGGTGCGGATCCACCGGATGAAGGAGCAGATCCAGAGCGCCCGTGGCGTCGTACGCGCGCTCCGCGCCCGCCCCGGCTGCCCGGACCTGGGCGCCGTGACCGCCGAGTGGGACGGCACGCCCAGCTCGCTGTGGCGCAAACGACTGGCTCGACACGTCCGCGACTGCGCGTTCTGTGGACGGTTGGGCACCACCCTCCTGCCGATCGACCGGCTGCTCGCCGGTATGCCGTTGCTGCCGCTGCCGGCGGGTCTCGGCGCCCACCTGCCGAACGCCGCCGCCCCGGGAGCCGCCGCGCAGGCCGTCGCGCCGTCCGGCCCGACGGCCGGATCCGCCGGCGGGCCGACCCCACAGAGCGCGGTGCCCACCGACGCGAGCGGCGGCCCGAGTGTCGTCGACCTCGCGGTGAGCCGGCCCCGTGGCCTCGTGCCGTCCCTCGCCGCCGGTGTGGCCGCCGCCGTCCTGGCCATCACCATGGCGGTGGTGATCCAGCCGGACGATCCGTCCGCGCCATCGTGGGCGGCGCCGCCGTCTGCCGCGCCCACCGTCGCCGCCCCGAGCGTCGCGCCCTCGCCGAGCGCACGCCCCTCGTCGAAGGCGCCGGTCGCGCCGGCGGTCAGCTCCGCCCGCAAGGGCGTCGGGGTGTGGAACTTCGCCGGGGCGACTCAGGCGTTGGCGAACTCCAAGGCCAGTTGGTACTACACCTGGGGCACCCAGCACCCGGGGATCAGCACGCCGCGCGGTGCGACGTTCGTGCCGATGATCCGCAGCGCGGAGAACGTCACCGCTGCGGAGCTGGCTCGGGCCAAGGCCGCCGGGCCGTACCTGCTCACCTTCAACGAGCCGGACATGCCCGAGCAGGCGAACATGACAGTCGAGCAGGCGTTGGACCTGTGGCCGCAGCTGATGGCGACGGGCAGCAAGCTGGGCAGCCCGGCGGTCGCCTGGGGTGGGCCGGACCCGCAGGGTTGGCTGGACAGGTTCATGACCGGGGCCCAGGCCCGCGGCCACCGGGTGGACTTCATCACGCTGCACTGGTTCGGTGCCGACTTCACGACCGCCGCCGCGGTGGCCCAACTTCGGCAGTACCTCCAGGCCGTCTACCAGCGGTACCGGAAGCCGATCTGGCTGACCGAGTTCGCGCTGATCCGCTTCGCCGGTGGCGGTTCGCAGTTCCCCAGTCAGCAGCAGCAGGCGGCCTTCCTCACGGCGGCCACCGCCATGCTCGGCCAACTCTCCTACCTGCAGCGCTACGCCTGGTTCGGGCTACCCGCCACGGACAAGGATCGGTCCGGGTTGTTCAGCGACGGGACCGAGGCGACAGTGGTCGGCCGCGCGTTCCAAGCGGCCCGTTGAGCACTGGCGAACGGATGGACGAGCAGATCACGGTGCAGCGCCGAGGGCTTCGCGTGCGGGCCGGGCGGCTGGTCGGCGTCGTCGCGACACTGGTCGCCACGGCGGTGGCCGTCGGGCTCACCCAGGGCTGGGGCCGCACCGACCAGGCACCAGCAGCGTCGTCGGTGGCAAGGTCGACGGCCGCTGCGGCGCCGACCGCCCCGGTGGTGCTCAACGGCACCGATGATGCCTTCATTCAACTGCTGATCCCGATGAACGAGGGAGCGCTCGCGCTGATCGATCAGCTCGACACCCGCCCGACGGATCCGTCGCTACGGGCTCTCCTCGGCGAGGTCCGAAAGGCCCATCAGGCGGAGTTGCGGGACCTGCGTGGGCTGTTGGCCGCGGGAAACGTACCGGAGCTGAACATCCACGAGGGCCATCAGATGCCAGGGATGGTCACCCAGGCCAGCCTCGCCGAGCTACGTGCCGCGTCCGACGCGGAGGTGTCGTCCCGGGCGGCTGGCCTGATCCGGGCGCACCTCGCGCAGACTGTGGTGCTGTGCCGGGGCGAGCAGACCGCCGGGGGAAGCCCGGAGCTGAGGGCGCTCGCAGGCCGGATCCAGCAGGCGCGGGCCGCCGAGCTGAACACGCTGGACAACCGGCCCGGCGCGCCTCCCGCCGCGCCGGGCGGCTGAACATGCGGCCCAGAGGACCGGTCGATGCGGACGTCTGACCTTCGCGCCGACGTCAAACCCCCGACCCGGGCGTCCCGTCCCGCCCACCGTGCCGTCACGTCGGACACCGTCCGCCCGGTGCGCCGCGCGACGCACCGGACCCACAACGCGTCACCGCCCGACACGGTCGCCCCGGTGCCGGCGGCCGGCTGGCGCGGCGGCCACCGTCGCGCCGCCGGCCGGGCCACCATCGTCGCCTCGGTGCTGACGGTCAGTCTCGGCTGGCTGATCGCGATCCTGGTCGCGCCGCACGTCACCCTCTCTCCGGGTGCGCGGATGGTCGCCCTCTTCTGCCACCTGACCTGCCTCGTGGTGGGCTTCGGCGCGGTGCTGACTGTGGACTGGTTCAGCCTGCGTTGGCTGCTGCGCCAGGAACCGCTCGGCACCGTGCTGACCGCCGCCCGCGGCGCGCACCTGCTCATCTGGCTGGGTCTGGTGGGTCTGCTCGCCAGTGGGACCGCCCTCGGACCGGACACGTCGTCCGCGTTGGTCTGGGTCAAGTTGCTCGCGGTGCTGGTGGTCGGCATCAACGGGCTGTTCCTCGGCCGGGTCCGGGATCGACTCGTGGCCGTGCGGGGCCGCCCACCCTGGTCCGCCCTGCTGCCGGGTGTCGCCGCTGCCACGATCTCGCAGCTCGCCTGGTGGACAGCGACCCTCGTCGGGTTCTGGAACGCCAACGGCTGACGGTCGCCAGCGGCCGTCGGCTGACGGCGCTGGTCAGGCCGGCGTCGGGTGCCTCTCGGCGAACCGGGCGCGGGTCAGGAACGCGAGCTGGGCCCGCTTGTCCGGCATGTCGATCTGGGCGTCGAAGGTGAAGCCCTCGATCTCCAGCCGGCGCAGGGCGAGGTGGTTGCGGACGTCCGGCTCCACAACGATCCGCTGCGCGGCCGGGTCGCGGAACAGGAAGCGGGCGACGGCCGGGCCGGCCGCGTTGGTGAGGCTGCGGGCGAGGCGTCGGTCGGGGCTGAGCAGCAGGTGCATCCCCACGTCACCGGGCTGGACGGGGTAGCGCTCGCCGACCGGGTCCGCCTCGGGCTGATAGCTCTGGAAGAGGCCGACCGGCTCCCCGTCGACACTGATCAGGTACGCGTGGTGCGTGGGCAGACTGTCCACAAAGGCATAGATCTCGCGGACCTCTTCGAGGCTGTGCGAACCCATGCCCCAGAAGGAGTTGCGGGGCAGGGTCACCCAACCGTGCAGGAGTGCGGCGTCCCGGTCCGGGTCCACGGTCACCAACGACAGCTCGCCGAGACCGGCGATCTTCTCCTGGTACGTCATCGGGCGCTGTCCTCTGTTCCATCCGGGGCGCAACTTAGGTTAACCTCCCCTAACCAAGGATGACCTTACCTGGAGGGGTGCGTGAAACGGAACTGGGAGGCCCTGGTCCTCAAGGCCATGGGAGGGCGGGACTTTCAGCTGACCGTCCTGAGCACCGAGTCAATCGACGGGCACTACCAGCGGCTCCTCATGGACGGGGGCGGCCTGCTGGAGACGTGCGGGGTGCACCCCACGATGTGGATCCGGCTGTGGTTCGACAACGACGGCCGGGTCCACCAGCGCGCGTACACGCTGGTGGACCCCGATCCGGCCACCGGCCGATTCACACTCGAATTCGCCATCCACGACGGTTGTGCGGCCCGCTGGGCCACCACGGCCACGGTTGGCGACACCATCAGCGCGACGATGCAGGGCAGCGCCTTCGAGCTGCCCGACCCGGCACCCGAGCACCTCTACCTGGTCGGCGACGCGGCCTCGCTGCCCGCGGTGAACAGCCTGCTCGACGCCGGCGCCAACATTCCGGCGACGGTGTGGCTGGAGTA
This sequence comes from Micromonospora hortensis, assembly GCF_022230935.1. Lineage (NCBI taxonomy): Bacteria > Bacillati > Actinomycetota > Actinomycetes > Micromonosporales > Micromonosporaceae > Micromonospora > Micromonospora hortensis. The sequence goes on along the minus strand of NZ_JAKKFE010000011.1, from coordinate 179,260 downwards.
CGCCCACGAGGGCGAGAAGGCACTCGCGCTGCGGGCCCGGGCGCACCACGACGTCACCTGGGTGCCGCGGCGCGAAGCGGGTCAGCATCTCGTCGACACGGTCTGCTCGGCAGTGCCGACCAGCGGCGCTGGCCACTACTGGGTGGCCTGCGAGGCGGCCACCACCCGGGGCATCACCCGACACCTGCGCAAGACGTTGGGCGTCGACAAGGACCGGTTGACCTCCCTCGGCTACTGGAAAGCGGCATGAAGGGCCGCCTCGGCACCCTGACCGCGCTGTACGTCACCCAGTACCTCGGCGTCGGCTTCATCACCGTCGGGCTCACCGCCATCCTGCGCGACGGCGGCACCTCGCTGGACACGCTGGCGCTGTTGCAGATCGTCGGCCTGATCTGGCCCATCAAGTTCCTCTGGGCGCCGATCCTCGACCGGTACGGCTCACGGCACCGCGGCCACTACCGCTCCTGGCTGCTCGTGCTCCAGACCGCCCTGGTGCTCGCCCTGCTGGCGCTGCTGCCATTCGCCAGCCCGGCCGACGCGCTCGGCCCGATCATCGCGATCTGCGCCGCGTACGTGTTCTTCTCGGCCACCCAGGACATCGCGGTGGACGCCGTCGCAGTCCGGATGCTGGCCGACTCGGCCCGGGGCACCGGCAACGGCATCCAGGTCGCCGCGAGCTACCTCGGCAACCTGCTCGGCGGTGGCGCCTGCGTCCTGGTCTACGACCAGTTCGGCTGGGTGCCGGCGATCGGCCTGCTGGCCGCGATGACGGCGGTCGGCCTGGTGGTGGTGTGGCGGTTCCGGGAGCCTCCCCGCACCGATCGGGTGGAACGGGTCGGCGCTGCCTACCGGGCGTTGCTGTCGGTGTTCGGCCAGCCGGGCTGCCGGTGGTGGACCTTCGGCGTGGTGCCGCTGGTCTACGTCGGTGCGGGCATGGCGTACGCCCTGGTCACCCCGGCCCTGGTCGACGCCGGGTGGTCGTTGGGTCGGATCGGCGTCGTCACCGGCGTGGTGATCAGCGCCCCGGCCATCGTGGCGGGCCTTGTCGCGGGGCTCGGGATCGGGCGGTTCGGGCGCAGTGGAGTGCTGGTGGTCGGCGGCGTGGCGCTCACCGTGTCGACGTTGCTGCTGCTGCCGCTGATGAACGGCAACGCTCCGCTGGGCGGGACGGTCGCCGCCCTCTGCTGCTTCATGGTGGCCTACACCATCGCCAACGTCGTGCTCTACACGGTCAACATGGACTACTCCCGGCCCGACACCGGCGGCACCGACTTCACTGTGCTGTCGTCGTTCGGCCTGGTCTGCTCGTTCGTGGCCGCGTCCATCGGTCTCGCGGCGGCCGACCGGGTCGGCTATCCGGCGGTAGCTGTCGCGGCCATCGTGCTGGTGGCCGCCGGGGTCGCCCTCGGGCTCTCTCACCAGCGGCGATTCCCGCACCGGCCCGGCCCCGCCGTCGGCCCGACGGCCGAGCAGCCCACCGAGCAGCCCGCAGTGGACGGCGTCAAGGCGGTGGCGTGACCACCGTTCAGCCGACCACCGACACCACGACATCGGCACGACTGCCACAGCGATGGCTCATCCTGGCCGTGCTGTGCGTCGCGCAACTGGTAGTGGTGTTGGACAACACAGTGCTGACCGTGGCGGTGCCGGTGCTCACCACCGAGTTGGGTGCCAGCACCGCCGAGGTGCAATGGATGATCAACGCGTACGCGTTGGTGTTGTCCGGGTTGTTGCTCACCGCGGGTAGCGCCGCCGACCGGTACGGCCGTCGTCGGATGCTGCTCGCCGGCCTGGTCCTCTTCGGGGTCGGCTCGCTGGCCGCCGGTCTGGCCAGCACCAGTGGGCAGTTGATCGCCGCGCGGGCCGGGATGGGAGTCGGTGGCGCGTTGCTGGTCACCGCGACGCTCGCGGTGGCGATGCAGGTCTTCGACGCGGCCGAGCGCTCCCGGGCGATCGGCATCTGGGCCGCCACCAGCGCGTTGGGCTTCGCCATCGGGCCGCCGATCGGCGGCACGATCCTCGCGCATCTGCCGTGGGGCGCGATCTTCCTGATGAACGTGCCGATCGTGCTGGTCTGCCTGCTCGTCGGCCGCGCGCTGGTCCCCGAGTCCCGCGGGCCGGCCGGCGGCCGACTCGACGTGCTCGGCGCGGTGCTCTCCACCGCCGGCCTGACCGCTGTCGTCTGGGCGATCATCTCCGGGCCGGAGCGCGGGTGGGCGTCGACCGCTGTGATCGGCGCGGGGGTCGTCGGCGTACTCCTGCTCGGTGTCTTCGTGCGGTGGGAGCGACGGATCGCGCACCCGATGCTGGACATGCGCTTCTTCCGGGACCGGCGCTTCGTCGGTGCGATCTCCGGCGTCGTGCTGATCACGTTCGGCGCCACCGGCGCGCTGTTCCTGCTCACCCAGCACCTCCAGTTCGTCAGGGGTTATCCCGCCTGGGAGGCCGGTCTGCGGATGGCGCCCTTCGCGCTGTCCATCGTGCTGCTCAACGTCAGCGGCGTCGTCGCGAGTGTGATCCGCCGGCTCGGCCTGGCGGTCGCCATCGCCGTTGGCATGACGCTGCTCGCGGCCGGTCTCGCGCTGGTCACCCTCTTCCCGTCCGACGGGTACGCGGTGCTGCTGGTCGGGCTGCTCGTCATGGGTGTTGGGTGCGCGCTCGCCAATCCGGCCATCGTCGAGGCGGTGATGAGCGCGATCCCGGCGGCGAAGGCCGGCGCGGGCGCGGGTGTCGACGGCACCATGACCGAGGTCGGCAGCAGCCTCGGCATCGCGGTGCTGGGTGCCGTGCTGAACGCCCGGTTCGCGGCGCTGCTGCCGGCGGCCCTGGCCGGTGCCGGGTCGTTCCCGGTGGCTCTCGCCGCCGCAGGTGACGGGGCCGAACGGGAGGCCGTGACTGTCGCCTTCGCCTCGGCGCTGGAGACGGGGCAGTTGGTGGGCGCGGCTGCGGTGTTGATCGGTGGCCTGGTCGCCGCGGGCTTGCTACACCGGGCAGATCGCACCAAAACCGTCTAATAAGGGTAGGCTACCCTAATAGTCACATCGTGGTAGTCGACGGAGGCGGTATGCGGCTCTACCTGACCGCGCTCAACCCCACCGACGCCGTCCTGGACGGGTTTCTCCCGGCGGCGGCGTCGCTCGGGCTGTCGGCCACCGTGTTGACCGACCGGCCGGCCGAATGGCCTGCCGACGTGCCTGTGGCGCGCTGCGCGGTCCGCGACCCGGCCGCCGTGGTCGCGGCGACGGCAGCCACCCGAGCGGTGGCGCTACTGTCCAACAGCGACCATCTCCAGGAGGCCACCGCGATCGCCGCTCGAAAGCTCGGCCTGCCCGGCAAGGACCCGGACGCCGCCCGTCTCTGCAAGGACAAGGCCGCGGCCCGCCGGGCGATCGCCGCTGCCGGCCTCGATCTGGTCCGCACCGTCACCATCGACCCCGACACCACGCCGGACGTGCCGACCGGGATGTTCCCGGCGGTGGTCAAACCCCGCGAGGGAGTGGCCAGTGAGGACGCGTACCTGGTGGCCGACCACGCCGAGCTGGTCGCCCGGGTCGCCGAGATCCGTGGTCGGCGGCCGGACGTGGCACTGGTGGTCGAGGAGTACCTCGACGGCGAGCTGCGGACCTTCGAGACCCTCGGCGACGGCGCCGAGCTGGCCTCCCTCGGCGGGTGGCGCACCGGTCTCGGCCCGCCGCCGACCTTCACCGAGGAGAGCCTCGCCTGGTCGCCCCCGGCGGAGCGGGCGTGCACCCAGCTGCGGGCGCGGCTCGACGCGCTCGGGGTCGGCTTCGGCGCCTGCCACACCGAGTACGTCGTCTCCGACGGCCGGGTCCGGCTGATCGAGGTGAACTACCGCCTCATCGGCGACCGGATGGACCTGATCCTCGCCGACCTGCTCGGTGTGCCGTTGTTCGAGTACGTCATCCGGCTGCACCTGGGCGAGCCGCTGGCCGCCCTCGGCCTACCCGACACCGTCGACCGCTACGCCCACGTCGAGTACGTCTGCGCGGACCGGTCCGGCCGACTCGTCGCCGCACCGGGCCCACTCGACACCGTCCACGGCGACGTCCGACTGGGCTGCCGTCCGCTGCGCGAGGTGGGCCGCACCGCCGAGCGCACCGGCACGAACCGCGACTACCTGGCCGTGCTGCACGGGATCGGCCCCGACGAGGGCACCGTTCGGCAGTCGCTGACCGCCCTCCGCAACGGCCTCCAGTGGACCATCGTCGAGTGAGCGACGACTGCGAGCGGGAGGTCTTCACGCGGGTGCTCGACGCCCTGCTGCGCGAGGACCACCTCGGGCTGCGCAGCGCCGGTCGACCGGACGGGCCCGACTGGTGGCAGGTGCCACACCCCGCTGGCCTGCTGCGCATACCGGTCCGGGCGGACGGGTTCCAGCAGGCTCTGCGCAGCGCCGCGCCGATGGTGCTGCTGGTGACCCGCGCCGGCGAAACGCAGCGCACGGAGACGTTGGACGGGCTGGTGACCCTGCTCGCCCCACGCGACAACGCCGAGGCCGAGGCCGGCTGGCGGGACTTCGGCGTCGAGTGCCGCGCCGACCTGCGGGCCCGACGGCTTGCCGCCCGCAGCCGGGCGCGGGTGTTCACCGAGGTGGCCGCCGAACGCGCGCTCACCCCGACCGGTCTGCCGGCGGCGCTCCTGGACGACGTGATCGCCGCCCACCACGGCCACCCCGTCTACCCCACCGACCGGTGTCGGCACGGTCTGCGCGACGACGAACTGCTCCGGTACGCCCCGGAGCACGCCCCACGGTTCGCGCTGCGCTGGTACGCCGCCCCGGCCGAGGGCGTCCGGCTCGCGGGCGAGCTTCCATCGTGGTGGCCGCGCGCGCCGCGACCGGATCAGTTGCTGCTGCCGGCACATCCGATCACGGTGGCCCGCGACGCGCTCCCGGTGGCCGACCTGCCGGTGACCCCGGTGCGACCCACCCTCTCCATGCGGACGGTGGCGCTCGACCACGACCCGTACCTGCATCTCAAGCTGCCGCTGCCGACCGCGAGTCTCGGCGCGCGTAACCGACGCACACTGCAACCGGGCTCGCTTGCCGACGGCGCCGCCGTCGCCGGACTGCTCGACCGGATCGCCACCGCCGAACCCAGCTTCGCCGGTCGGATCCGGCACGTCGACGAGAGCACCTGGGCGCACGTCGACGGCGACGAGCGCCGCGGTTTCCTGCTGCGCCGATTTCCGCGCGACCTGGCCGGCGTCCGGGTGGTGCCGGTAGCGGCCCTCGCCGCCGCCGATCCGGTGGCGGGCACGGTCCTGGAACGGATCAGCCCGCAGCGGCCCGTCGCGCTGCTGGAGTCCTACCTGGAGTTGCTGCTCGACTGGCACGTCTTCCTCTGGCTACGCCACGGGATCGCACTGGAGGCGCACCCGCAGAACATCCACCTGTTGGTGCACCCGGACGGCACTGTCGGCCTGCTCTACAAGGACAACGACGGCGCCCGGCTCGACAGGCGGCACGACGGCACGAACGGGCTCGCCCTGCACGACGACCGGATGTGGGCGCGCGACCCGCACGAGTTGGCCGACGTGTTCATCACCATCACCCTGCACCTGGCCGCCGCCGCGCCACTGGTCGCCCTGGCCGCCCGGGGGCTGCCCGTGCCGACACCCGCCGAGGCGCTGGTGCCCCGGCTCGCCGCCGCCCGCGACCGGTGGGGCGACGGACCGGCGGCGCGGACCTTCACCGAGCGGGTCCTGCACGCCACCCAGCTGCCCATCAAAGCGATGATCACCGCCGGCACCCTGTTGCCCAAACAGCGGTTGGGCTGCGCCGACATCAACAAGTACTACCTGCGTACCGGCCCGAACTACCTCCGGGAGACACGATGACGAGCGCCCAGTTGCGCTCCCGGCCGGCCAGCGACACCGCTCAGCGCGCCGACCTGGCCGCCGCCCACGCCGTCTTCGGCTGCCTGCTGCGGGAGCTGGCCCCGCCGGACGGCACCCCGACGGTTGTCGACGGCGCCGTCCGGCTGCCACTGCGGCACCTCGACGTCACGGTGCGCTGCGAGGTCGCGCGAACCTCGCCGATCGGCGCGCACCGCTACACCGGCCCGGTCCAACGCACCACCGGCGGCGGGCGGTGGGAAGACCTGGACGCGGACGGGTTGGCCGCCCTGGTAGCGGCGGAACTCACCACACGTACCGGCCTGGTCAACGACGAGTTCGCCGAGCAGGTCCGGGCCAGCCGGGACACAGTGGCCCGACTGCTGGCCGACCGACCGGCCGAGGATCCGACCCCCACCGGTGAGCCCGCCATCGACGCGTACGTCGACTCCGAGCAGTCGCTGGTCTTCGGCCACCCGCACCACCCCACCCCGAAGTGGCGCAGCGGCGACCCGGACAGGTGGCGGGCGTACGCACCGGAGCTGCGCACGGCGTTCCGGCTGCACTGGCTTGCCGTACCGGACGACCTGATCGCCGACGCCGGGCCGTTCGATCCGCTGGTGGCCGCGCTCGACCCGCCACGGCCCCCACGCGGGCACCGCGTCCTGCCGGTGCACCCCTGGCAGCTGTCGCTGATGCCGCCCACCCACCCACGGCTACGCGACCTGGGGGCGGCCGGTGTGCCGGTACGACCCACGGCGAGCGTCCGCACCCTCTACGCCCCCGAGGCCGACCTGTTCGTGAAGACCAGCCTGCACGTGCGGATCACCAACTGCCTGCGCAAGAACGCGCGTTACGAACTCACCGGCGCGGTGGCGCTGACCGACGTGCTGGCCCGGGTGCCGCTGCCGGACGGGGTGGGGCTGCTCGCCGAGCCCGCCTACCGCACCGTCGACGTACCCGGCCCGGACGAGGCGTACGGAACGATCCTGCGCGACGGCCTGCGTACGCACCTGCGTCCGGGCGACACCCCGGTGCTGGCGGCGGCGCTGGCGGCGACGCCGCTGGTGACACCGGACCCGGTGGCCTGGTGGCGCGCGTACGTCGGCCTGCTGGTGCCGGCGGTGCTGCGCAGCTGGCTCAGCCACGGCGTCGTGCACGAGGCGCACCTGCAGAACGTGGTCGTCGTGCTCGACCGGGATCGCCGCCCGGTACGGATGCTGCTGCGCGACCTGGAGGGGGTGAAGCTGGACGCCGATCGGTGGGATACCTGGCCGGACGGCGTCCCGGCGCAGGTCCGCTACGGTCCCCGGGCCGCCCATAGCCGGATCGTCTACTGCCTGTTCGTCAACCACCTCGGTGGGATCAGTGGGGCCCTCGCCGACGCGCGACCGGGAATCGAACGGCGGCTGTGGCAGGAGCTGAGCGCCGTCGTCGAGGCGGTGGCCGCCGACCTCGGTGAGCCGGCGGAGCTGCGCCCGCTGCTGACCGGGGAGCCGCTGCTGGCCAAGGCGAACCTGCTGGTCCGGTGGCGGCGTGACGCCGACCGGGCCGCACCGTTCGTGCCGGTGCCGAACCCGATGGGTGGGCCACGATGACCCGCCCGGTCTACGTCCACGACCTCGACGCGCTCGCCGGGCAGGCCCGAGCCATCCGGGCGGCGCTGCCCCAGCCGGTCGAGCTGCTCTACGCGGTCAAGGCCAACCCGGATCCGGGTGTGCTGCGAACCCTCGCCCCGATCGTCGACGGGTTCGAGGCCGCCAGCCGGGGCGAGCTGCGCAGGCTGGCCGAGGTGCTGCCGGGACGGGCGCCGGCCGCCTACGCCGGGCCGGGCAAGACCGACGCGGACCTCGCCGCCGCTCTCTCCGCCGGGGTGCACCGCATCCACGTCGAGTCACCCACCGAGCTGGCGCGACTCGGCGCGCTGGCCACCGCGGCTGGCCGGTCGGCCCAGGTGCTGCTGCGGGTGAACCTGCCGGTCGACGCGCCGGGCGCGAGCCTGGTCATGGGCGGTGGACCGAGCCCGTTCGGCATGGACCCGGCCGATGCGATCGCGTGCGCCCGCCGCCCGCCCGCCGGCATCGACGTACGGGGGATCCACGCCCACCTGGCCAGTGGACTGGACGCGCCGCTCGCCGCGACTGTCGCCGCCGCCGTGGTCGGTTGGGCTGCGGCCGAAGTCGACGCGGCCGAGGTGGACGTCGGCGGCGGCATGACAGTCGACTACACCGACCCGGACGCGCGATTCGACTGGGACGGCTACGGCCAGGCCCTGACGGACGTCCTCGACAGGCACCCGGGCGTGCGGCTGCGCATCGAGCCGGGCCGGTCGGTCACCGCCTACTGCGGGGCGTACCTCACCGAGGTCGTCGACGTGAAGCGCTCCTACGGCGAGTGGTTCGTGGTGGTGGCCGGCGGGACGCACCACCTGCGGACTCCGGCGGCGAAGGGACACGCGCAGCCGTTCACTGTGCACCCGCGACCGGGTGCCGGCGGCCCCCGCACCGACGGCGGGCCGGTCACAGTGGTCGGGCAACTCTGCACCCCGAAGGACGTGCTGTCCCGGTCGGTCACCGCGGGGCCGATCGGCGTGGGCGACGTGCTGGCCTTCGCCATGGCCGGGGCGTACGCCTGGAACATCAGCCACCGTGACTTCCTGCTGCACGAGCCCCCGCGTTTCCGCACCGGTGACCTGCACGAAGTGGCGGCCGAGTGGGCGGCCCGGCCGCTCGGGACGTGAGCCCGCGAGGCGCGATCAGCTCGGCGTGTTATCGATAACATGCTATCTTTCACCCGGGAGTGAAGGGCACGCTCCCGGTCACCCGAGCCAGCCGGCGAAGACGCGCCGAGGGGTCCGCCCCTCCCGCCTTTCCGGTCGGTGACCAGTCCGGGCCCCCGTTGATGCCTGGCGACCACTGTTTGTCGTCGAACGGCAAGGAGCCCAAGCAATGCTCAGACGTAGGTTCTTCCTCCCATCCATCGCGGCCGCGGCGCTTCTCCTCGCGGCCACCACCGGCGCCGCGTTGAGCGGCGGTTTCGGTGCGACGGCGGTGGCCGCCACCAACGGCACCCTCGCGGCGACCGCCGGCTGCGGCAAGGCCCCCACACTCGCCACCGGGACGCGGACGATTCAGAGCAGCGGCCAGAGCCGTACGTACAACCTGCGGATCCCGGACGGGTACGACCGTAACCGCCAGTACCGGCTGATTTTCGGCTTCCACTGGTTGAACGGATCAGCCAACAACGTCACCTCGGCCGGTTACTACGGGCTCCAGCCGCTGTCGAACAACAGCACGATCTTCGTTGCTCCGCAGGGTCTCAACGCCGGCTGGGCCAACACCAACGGTCGGGACCTGACCCTCTTCGACGACATCTCCCGGCAGATCGAGAACGATCTGTGCGTGGACACCACCCAGCGCTTCGCCCTGGGCTGGAGCTACGGCGGGGCGATGAGTTACGCGGTGGCCTGTGCCCGGCCCACGATCATCCGCGCGGTCACCGTCATATCCGGCGCGAACCTCAGCGGATGCAACGGGGGTACGCAGCCGGTCGCCTACTTCGGCATCCACGGCATCTACGACAGCGTGCTGAACATCTCCCAGGGTCGGCAGCTGCGCGACACGTTCGTGCGCAACAACGGCTGCACGGCGCAGAGCCCCCGCGAGCCGAGCCGGGGCAGCCTCACCCACATCACCACCGCGTACGCGGGTTGCCGGGCCGGCTACCCCGTGCAGTGGGCGGCGTTCGACGGGGACCACACCCCAAGCCCGGTGGACGGGTCGGGCAGTCCCAACGACTCGCGGACCTGGACGTCGGGTGAGATCTGGAGGTTCTTCAGCCAGTTCGAGTCGACCACGCCTCCGACGACCCCGCCGCCGACCGACCCGCCCACCGATCCGCCGACCACCCCGCCGCCGACCGGTGAGCCCGGCACCTGCGCTGCCACCTACCGGACGCTCAACACCTGGCCCGGCGGCTTCCAGGCTGAGGTGACAGTGGCCAACAACTCCACAGCGCCCCTGAACGGCTGGACGGTGGGCCTGACCCTGGCCAGTGGTCAGGCCATCAGCAGTCTCTGGAGCGGCACCAACACGGGCACCACCGGCAGTGTCACCGTCAAGAACGCCGCCTACAACGGCACGGTCGGCCCGAGCGCCTCCACCACCTTCGGGTTCACCGCCACCGGCAACGGTGCCACCGCACCCAGCAACGTCACCTGCGCCAGTCCTTGAGTTCGACAGGATGAGGGCCCGGAGCCAGTTGGCTCCGGGCCCTCGGGCGACATCCACTGGCGGCGGTTGCCGCCGGCGCTACCGGCTCACGCCGCGCTCAGGCTTCGCTCTCCAGCAGGTCGCGAAGGGCGTCGAGGGCGGCGATCTCCTCCTCGAACGTCTTGCCGACGACCGGGCCGAGGAAGCGCGACAGCCCGCTCGGCTGCCACGCCAGCTTCAGCGTGAGTCGCGTCCCGCCGCCGTCGGCCGGGGTGAGCGTGTATTCGCCCTGGGTGCGTACCACGCTGCCGGTCGCCTGGAACGCCAGACGTCGACCCGGCTCGAACCCGGTCACCTCGTAATCGGCAGGAATGCGGCTCCCACCGGGGCCCTTGAGCCCCTGTTTGTAGCGAGCGCCGACCCCCTCGCCGGAGACGCGCGCGACGTCGAGCACGTTGGGACGCCAGCGCGCGTCGTTCTCGCCGCGGGCGAGAAAGGCGAAGACGGCCTCGGGGGTCCGTCCAATCTGCACAGTCTTCTCTGCCGAGGGCACAAGAAACCTTTCTCGGGGGTCAGGGAACGATCTTCATCTGTGCCATCATCCCACTCGCCGAATGGTCGATCATGTGGCAATGGTAGACATATCGGCCAAGATATGGCCCGAATGTCGCCTGGAGTCGGACCGTCTCGCCCGGCCCCACCGAGATGGTGTCCTTCACCCCGGCCTCGCCCGGCGCCGGCGGCTGACCGTTGCGATCCAGCACCCGGAACTGGACCAGGTGGGGGTGGAAGTTGTGCGGGATGCCGAAGAGCGTGTCGCCGTTCGTCACCGTCCACACCTCGGTCGTGTTGCGTTTGATCTCGGTATCAACCCGTTCGGCGTCGAACTGCTGCCCGTTGATGAGGAACTGGCCGGTCGACGGGTTGAAGTTGAGCGTGAACGCCCGCTCCTTCGTGGCCGCCGGCAGCGCGGGGATGGTGCTCAGCCGGTCGGGCACCCGGCTGGTGTCGGCGGCAGCCCGGTTGACGTCGAAGCGCAGCACCGGCCCGGCCACCGCGTCGTCGAGGAAGACCTGGCTGCCGACCGGGAACGCGCCGAAGTCGACGACGATCTCGATCCGCTCGCCGGGCGTCAGGCTCCACGAGCGGATCGGCGTCGGCCCGGCGAGCAGCCCGCCGTCACTCGCGATCTGGGCGACCTCGGCGTCGTTGCCGAGCCGCAGGGTGAACGTGCGGAGGTTGGACGCGTTGACGAAGCGCAGCCGGTACTTGCGGGCGGCCACCGGGAAGTAGGGCTGCGGCTTGCCGTTGACGAGGATCGTGTTGCGGAACTGGAAGTCGTCGTGTTCGAAGACCAGGCTCGCGTCGTCGGCGAACCGCGCGTCGCGCAACATGATCGGGATGTCGTGGTTGCCGGAGGGCAACCGCAGTTCGGCCTGGGCTGGGTCGTCGATCAGGAAGAAGCCGGCGAGCCCGCGGAACACGTGCTCGGCCTCCATGTGGTGGGCGTGGTCGTGATACCAGAGCGTGGCCGCCCGCTGCTTGTTGGGATAGCTGTAGATCCGGCTCTTCCCCGGGTCCAGCACGTCGGTCGGGAACCCGTCGCTGCTCGACGGTGTGTGGCCTCCGTGCACGTGCACCGCGGTCGGCATGTCGAGGTGGTTGCTGTGGGCGATGACCGCGAGCCGGCCCGTCTTTACCCGGAACGTCGGGCCGGGAAAGAGCCCGTCATAGGTCAACACTTCGGTACGCGTCCCGGGCAGGATCTCCGCTTGAGCCTTACGGGTGGAAACGACGTAGAAGTCGGTGTTGGCTACCGAGGCGATCGGCTGCTGCACGGGCGGTATCGGCATCCGGACAGCGAACGGGGCGGTGACGGCCGCGACGTGTGCCGTTTTTCCATGGCCGGTGTGGGGGCCGTGGACCGGTGTCGCGGACGGGGTGGAACCGCGGGCCGCCGCCGCCGCGGTGGCCGTGACCAGCGCGGCTGCTCCCGCGGTGGCACCGGCCTTCATGACGTTGCGTCTGCTCACCATTGGTCGCTCCACTCCTGGTGGTCGAGGTCTCGGGTGAACTGTCGGGCAGGCCCCTCGACGCGCCGTCGAAAACTGGTCGCGGCCAAATATGGATTTCACCTTAAGTTTTGGTGTGACTACCAAAAGCTAAGCTTCGATGCTTCCAACGATGCGCGATGAGACCGTAGACTCGTGCGAGTAGTCGGCCGTGACAACTCGTAGAAGGCCGATCCGATCTGAGTGCTTTTGTCGCCCACGACGGGGGGAGTCGGCGACACGGCGGGCAGCCGGCGCTGGGGAGAGCCGTCCGTGCCCGCACCTGGGGAGCAATAGGGCACACACCGGGGGATCCGCAATGGTTGTTGGAAACGATGCGCTGCGGAGGACCGCTGCCAAGGTTCTCGAACGCAGGCATCAACCGATTCTTGCCGCCTACCGTCAGCGTCTTGCCGCTGCGAGTGACGACTTCGAAGGAGCCGCTGGCCTGATCGACAGCTACACGGCGCAGGCCGACGTCCTGCTGCACGAGACGATGGCCGAGATTCGTCGTGAGACGACCGACCCGCTGTCGACACCGCCGGCCGCAGTGTCCACGGAGGACGTCGAGCTTCACCCACGCGAGTGCTTTCGCGCGGTCGTCGCGCTGGCCGACATCGTGTTGGCAGACGCGCTGGAGCAGTTGGCCGGCCAGCCCGATCAAGGCGAGATCCTGGCGCTGGTCGCCGACGCGCTCACCCGTACGACACTGACCCGGCTGGCCGACGCGAGTTCGCGCTATGCCGCCGGCCTGATGAACGAGGTCCATCAGGCGCAGATCGCCGAGCGTTCGTTGATCGCGCGCGAGCTGCACGACCGGCTGGGCCACAGCCTCAGTGCGGCGTACCGCAACCTGGAGGCCCACGAGCTTGCCCAGGAACGACGCCACGACGACGTGGACCGCCGGGTGGTCATCGCCCGGGAGTCGCTTCACGACGCGGTCGGCTATCTGCGTGTGCTCATCGCCGACCTTCGGCTCTCTCAGCCGCTCGGATCACTCGACGAGGCGCTGGCCAATTTCCTGTCGACTGTCGAGACGGGCGACACACGTCTGCACACCGAGATCAACGGCGACGAGTCGTGGGTGCCGCCCGAGGTGCTCGACGAGGTGTTTCTGGTCGTCCGCGAAGCGCTACGCAACGCGGTGGCCCACTCCGGCGCTCGGGTGATCCACGCGGTCATCGACATCACCCCGCACGAGCTGCGGGCGACAGTCGCCGACGACGGGGTGGGCTTCGACCTCGCGACGGTGCGCGACGGCTCCGGCCTGCGCGCGATGGCTGAGCGCGCGGCGGTCGTCGGCGGTCGCCTCGCGCTGCGCGCGGCGGGCCACCAGGGCGCTTCGGTCGAGCTTGTCGTGCCGCTGCTCGCCGTCGGGGCGGGGGCCGGCCGGTGACCGTCACGATGATCGAGCCGACCCGCATCGTGCTGGTCGACGACCACGTCGTGGTGCGCGACGGCCTCCGGGAGATCCTCGACGCCCAGCGCGACCTCGTGGTCGTCGGCGAGGCCGGCGACAGCGGCGCCGCGATCAACGAGATCCGAATCCGCCAGCCCGACATCGTGCTGCTCGACGTGCAGATCCCCGGCGACGGGGTGACCACGACGGTCCGCCGGATCCGCGACGTCGCGCCGGCGAGCCGGGTCATCATCCTCAGCATGTTCGACGGCCCGACGCTGTTGCGTGAGTTGTTGACCCTCGGCATCTGCGGCTACCTGCTGAAGAACTCGACGCGCCAGGAGTTGGTGGCGGCGATCCGCGGCGCCCGCGCCGATGACGCGCCGGTGATGCTGGCGGTGTCGCGGGAGAGCCTGACCCAGGTGCAAGGGCCGGTGCACAGCACGCTGTCGGACCGTGAGCGCGAGGTCCTGCAGTTGGTTGGTCAGGCGATGAGCAACGCCCAGATCGCCGGCCGGCTCTGCCTGTCGGAGGCGACGGTCAAGCGCCACCTGCGCAACATCTTCGCCAAACTCGGCGCGGTGTCCCGGATCGACGCGGTCAACAGGGCCATCGCGGCTTCGCTGATCGTCCTGCCGAGGCTCTGCGACCCGACGTTTCATGGATAGCGGGCCGCTCAAGGATTGCTCTGGGTAACTTGCCCGCAAACGGGCACTCGTGTTGGACTAATGCCGTGAATAGCACTCGCCTGTTCGTACTCGGTGCGCTCGCGCGCGGGGGCCCCATGCATGGGCACCAGATCCGCCGGGCGGCCCAGGTCGACCGTACCGAGCTGTGGAGCGACGTCAAGCCGGGGTCGCTCTACGGCGCGCTGCACCGAATGCAGGTCGAGGGCGTCATCGAGGCGGTCCGGACCGAGCAGGAGGGCAACCGACCCGCCCGCACGATCTACGCGCTCACCTCGGCTGGCGCGGCGGAGCTGATCGACCACCGCGACGAGGCGCTGCGCGACACCAAGCTCCGTCACGACCCGGTCGACCTGGCCCTGCAGAACGTGATCGACATCGGAGAGGCCGCGCTGCGCACGATCATCGTGGCGCGCCGGAAGGCCCTCGCCGAGCAGCTCGACTCGTGGCTCGCGCTCCGGGAGCTGGCGGCGCCGCACATCCGCGGCCTGGAGTGGACGACCTTCCGTCATACCGAACTCCGACTTCGTACCGAGCTCGCCTGGCACGACGAGCTGCTCGACCAGTTGCCCAAGCTGATGGCCAACCAACCGACCTCGATGACCACCTCGTGACGACGCCAGCCCCGACCCCTGTGGCATCTCCGGGGCCAGGGCTGGCGGCCTGTCACTGAGCGGGCTCGGGCTGGGTCGTCGTCACGTTCCAATCGGGCTTGCTCGCCTCGGCCCAGGGCTCTTCGGGTCGGCGGGGCAGCAGGTAGACGAGAAGGAACGTGAGGATCACGCCGACCAGGACGGTGCCGACGGTCCACTGGACCGCGCGGTTGAAGTTGGTCTCCAGTGCCGACGTGGCAGCGCTGTCGAAGGCCTCGCCGACCGGACCCGGCGCCGAGTCCGCACAGCCGGGCGGCGTGGCCGTCGGATCCGACGCGCGCGACTGGCGGATGAAACAGTCGGCGAAGGTGGTCGTCGCGGCGCTCGCCTCGGCCGGCGGCAGGCCCGCCGCCACGAGCGATGCCTGCAGCTCCGGGCTCGCCTTCTCGGCGGCCGTCCCCGAGTAGGAGCCGAGCGTTCCGAAGAGGACCACGCCGGCCACCGCGACGCCGATCGCCTGGCCGAGACGCTGGGCGGTGCCGAGCACACCGCTGGCCGCGCCCGCGTCCTGCCAGGGCACACCGGCCAGCACGATCTCGACGCTCGGCGCGATCACCAGGCCCGAGCCGAAGCCGGCGAAGAGCAGGGCCGGCAGTAGCTCCAGGCCGGAGCCCCACCAGTGGATCGTGGCGATGATGCCCACCATGCCGACGATCACGATGCCCGCGCCGAGCATCAGGACGCCACGACCGAGCGCCCGGGCGACGTTGTCGGAGATGGCCGCGCCGACCAGTGTGCCGAACGAGAACGGCAGCAGGATCAGGCCGGTCGTCAGGGCGGACTTCTCCAGGCCGATCTGCAGGTGCAGCGAGAGCGCGAAGAGCAGGCCGATGAAGCCCGCGAAGTAGCAGAGGCTGATGCCGACGCCGGCGGAGAACGAGCGGTGCGAGAACAGGCGCATGCTCACGAGCGGGACCTGGGCGCGTCGGGCCCGGCGCAACTCCCACACCGCGAAGACGGCCAGCGCGGGCAGCGCCGCTGCCATCGACACGAACGTCCATGCCGGCCAACCCAGGCGCTGGCCCTCGACCAGGGGGACGGCCAGCAGCAGGACGGCGGCCGAGACGAGCAGCATGCCGATCACGTCGAGCCCACCGCGGCGGCCTCGCGACTCGGGCACCAGGATCAGCGCGGCGATGAACGTGGCCAGGCCGATCGGCACGTTGAGCAGGAACACCGGTCGCCAGTCCCAGCCGTTGAGGTCCCACGCGATCAGCAGGCCGCCGAGGAGCGGGCCGCTGGCCGTCGCGATGCCGCCGATCGCGCCGTAGATCCCGTACGCCTTTCCGGTCTCCTTCGCCGGGAACGTGGTCTGGATCAGCGCCAGCACTGGCGGGTTGAGGATGCCGGCCATCATGCCCTGCACCACCTGGAACGCGATCAGCTGGCCGGGTGTGGCAGCGAGCGCCGACGCCGCAGAGGCGATAGTGAACCCCGCGACGCCGATGAGGAACAGCTTGCGGTGGCCGAAGCGGTCGCCGATCCGCCCGGCGGGGATGAGCAGCAGGCCGTAGCCGAGCGCGTAGCCGGCGATGACCCACTCCATCGCCGTGTAGGTCGACTGGAGGTCGCGCTGGATCGGCGCGACAGCGACATTGACGATCGTCGTTGCCAACAGAATCATGAATGCCCCGGCCAGAATGACGGCCAGGATCAGCCATCGGCGCGGATTGGGTGGGGCGGCGCTGCGTTCGTCGGTCCAGCTCTCCGTCATCGCGTTCCTCCTGAAGTCGGACGGGGTCGACAGCGGACCCACCCTTCGACTACACGCTTTCGCGTACGATTAGTCAAGTACGGCTATTTGCGTATGACCTGTACGGCACATGAGGAGGGCCCGGGTCAGGAGCTGACCCGGGCCCGATGACGCGGAGGTGGCTACGACCAGTCGGAGGAGCCCGAACCCCACTCGGAGGAGCCGGAGCCCCACGCGGACGTCGCCGGCCACGCCAGGTCGAAGGGGAAGTCGTTGGCGCGAAGCTCCAGCGTGCTCTCCAGCACGGCGTCGGTCAGCCGGTCCACGTCGGCGTCGCTGTGAGCGCCGCCGGCGAAGAACATCGGCATGCCCAGCGTGTAGATGCCGCGCTTGCGCAGCAGCAGCGTGAGGATGAACGTCGCGGGGTTGAGTGCCCGCGAGTAGTCCCGGTAGTCGGTGTAGGAGTCTTCCGGAAGGAACTGGAAGCACCCGATGTAGTCGCCGAACCCCACCATGCGCAGCGGGATCCCCTCGGCCGCCCGGAACGCGGCCAGCCGCGCCTGGACCCGGTCGACCTTGGCCCGCAGGTCCGTGTAGTAGGCGGGCCCCTTGTCGCGGAGCAGTTGGAGCGTGGCCAGCGACGCCGCCACCGACAGGTGGTTGCCGGTGTGGCTGCCCTGCAGGCCGGTCTTCTGGCCGAAGTCGGTCCAGGACTGCCCACTGGTCTGCGAGATGTCCAGGATGTCGGCCCGACCGCCGATCGCCGACAGCGGCAGCCCGAGCCCGCTGATCACCTTGCCGTAGGTGACGAGGTCGGTCGGAATGTCGAACTTCTGCGCGGCGCCGCCGAGCCCCGAACGGAAGCCCGTCAGCACCTCGTCGAGGATGAACGGCACCCCGAGCCGCTGGGCGGCCACCGCCACCTCGCGGATCATCGGGATCGTCGTCTCCTCGAACGGGAACGACGAGGCGGCCGGCTCGGCCAGGATGCACGCCAACTCGCCCGCGTGGCGCTCGATCAACTCGACAGCGAGAGCTGTGTCGTTGGGAAGGATGAGCAGGTCGCGCGGCTCGGCCGGGGTGACGCCGGCGAATGCCGAGACCAGCGGAATGCCGTCCTTGCCGATCTCTGGGAACGGCACCGCGGGGTGCCCGTGATACCAGGGCGCGGTGTTGTGGACAGCCAGGTCGTGGGACCCGTGCAGGGTGCCCTCGAACTTGGCGACCATCCGCCGCCCGGTGTGCGCACGGCAGAGCCGGATCGCCGACTGGGTGGCACCCGTACCCGAGTGTTGGAAGGCGAACTTCTCGTTGTGCGGGAGGAGTTCCCGCAGCAGCGTCGCCAGTTCCAGCTCCAACGCGTTGGTGTAGCCGTTGCCGGTGCCCTTGCCGAGGTGCTCGCGGACGAAGTCGACGACCGGCGCCGGGTTGTGCCCGTGCAGCGCCTGAGCGCCGTATCCCATGTGGCAGTCGAGGTAGTCGTTGCCGTCGACGTCGGTCAACGTCGATCCGCTGGCGGTGGCCGCGATCACCGGAAATGGCGGTGCCTGGAACGGCCAGAACACGTGCGCGGCGGCGTCGACCGCCCTCAGTCGCTCGACGTGCGCGGCCGAGGCACCCTGGCGCGCGCCGATCTCGCCGAACAGCTCGTAGACCCACTTCTGCTGCATGAGGTCCTGAATGACCTCGATCGCTCCGCGCTCCTGGTGGCTGGCGCCCATCGTGTCCCCTTCGCATGGCGGCCGTGACAGGCGCAGCCTGCGCCCGCCCACTCGAACCCGGCTGGAGAACCGGTCGATCGACGCGGCTTCGAGCAGGTCTTGAGCGCCGTCGTCGAAGCTCGCCGCCATGACGGAAAATCGGGTCAATCTCTACTCGCTGACCGACACGATCACGCCGTGGGCAGTGCGGGCCGCGGCGACGCTCGGCCTCGCCGACCTGATCGCCGCGGGCACCACCACGCTCGACGAGCTCGCCGCGGCGACGAAGGCCAATCCCGACGCGCTGCACCGGCTGCTGCGCTACCTCGCGGTCCGCGGCGTCTTCAAGGAGACCGAGCCACGGGTGTACGCCCTGACGGAAGCCGCCGAGTTCCTCAAGACCGACCATCCCGCCGCCCAACGTCCCTGGCTCGACGTCGACTCGATGGCCGGCCGGATCGAGGGCACGTTCAGCTCGCTGACCCACTCGATCCGCACCGGCGACGCGGCGTACCCCGTGCGTTACGGCATCGAGTTCTGGGACGACCTGGCCACCAACCCCGACCGGGCCACGTCGTTCGGCGCGCTGATGGCCACCCACGCGAGCTACTTCGACCAGGTCGTCCAGGGCTACGACTGGAGCACCGTCAACCACGTCATCGACGTCGGCGGCGGCACCGGCGCCCTGCTCACCGAGATCCTCAAGGCCCAGCCGCACCTGCGCGGCACAGTGGTCGACCTGCCGGGCGTCGTCGAGCAGGGCCGGGCCCGGTTCGAGGCGGCGGGCATCGCCGACCGCGCCGAGGTGGTCAGCGGGAGCATCTTCGACCCGCTCCCGGCCGGCGCCGACGTCTACATCCTGTCGAACGTCCTGCACGACTGGAACGACAGCGCCGCCGAGAAGATCCTCCAGCGGGCGGCGGACGCGATCGGCACTACCGGAAAGGTGCTGATCGTGCAGATCCTGGTGAAGGACGAGAACGACAACTTCCCCGATGACCCGGCCCGACTGATGTTCATCACCCAGATGGACCTGCGCCTCCTCTCGCTCATGGCGGGCAAGGCGAGGACCTGGCGCGAGTACGCCGAACTTGGCGAGAAGGCCGGGCTCCAGGTGGACGGCAGCACCGTGATCCCCACCGGGCAGACCCTGCTCTCGCTCCGCCGCGGCTGAGCCGACGGGCCCCTTGCCGACGGTTTCCGGTTGGGAAGGGGCCCTCGCTAACGGACCGTGCGCGCGTCGTACCGTTGCGGACATGAACCCGGCGGTCAGACGAATCGCGATCGATGCGCTCATCGCGGTCGTCGTCGCGGCCGTCGTGGCAGTGGCGATCCGGGTCGCCGACGAGCCCGGCGCCCGGCCGCCGGACGCGCGCGCCTACGCGATCGGCGCGGTGATCGGGCTGCTGCTGGTCTTCCGGCGCCGGTGGCCGCTGCTGGTGCTGGTCGGCTCGGTCACCGCGCTGATGATCTACTACGCGCTCGAGTACCCGGGCATCCCGCCCGCCCTCCCGCTGGCCGCCGCCCTCTTCTCCGTGGCGGCCGCCGGCCGGTTCACCTGGGCGCTCGTCGTCGCCGGGTTCTTCGTCGTCCTTGAGCTGATCATGCGGTACACGCTGTTCGGCGAGGGTTTCTTTCCCGCCCTCTCGGCCACCCTCGAAGAGGGTTCGTTGCTCGCGGCAGTGGTGCTGCTCGCCGAGACGATCCGCACCCGCCGGGACCGGCTGGCCGAGGCACAGCAGCGTCTCGCGGTGATGCGCCAGGAGCGTCAACACGAGGTCGCCCAGGAGCGGCTCCGCATCGCTCGCGAGGTCCACGACGTACTCGGTCACACGATCGCCGCGATCAGTGTGCAGGCGAGCCTCGCCGACGACATCTTCGACAGCAAACCGGCCGAGGCGCGGGCCGCGCTGCGGAGCATCCGGGGCGCGGCCCGAGACGCCATGCACGAGGTCCGCTCGGCGATCGGCATGCTCCGCGACGCCGGAGAGGTGCCCGATCTGGCCCGCGTCTTCGCGGTCGCCGAGCAGGCCGGCGTGAAGGTGCGGTCGGGGATCGCCGGCACCCCGCGCCCGATCCCGCCGGAGGTGGCGCTCTCGGTCTACCGGATCGTGCAGGAGTCGATCACCAACACCGTCAAACACGCCGCGGCGACGACCGTCGACGTCACCATCGCCTACGCGGGTGACGCCGTCACAGTGGAGATCGTCGACGACGGAGTCGGGGCCGGGGCGGGCCGGCGGGGGCACGGGGTGGCCGGCATGCGGGAACGGGCCACGGCGGCCGGTGGTTCGCTCGAGGCCGGGCCCCGGTCGCAGGGCGGGGGGTTCCGAGTGGCCGCGCGGCTGCCGGTCGAGGTGGAGGAGACAGCGTGACGATCCGGATGGTGCTGGCGGACGACCAGACACTCGTGCGGGCCGGCTTCCGGGGCCTGCTCGACCACAGCGACGACCTGGAGGTGGTCGGTGAGGCATCCAACGGCGCCCAGGCTGTCGAGATGGTCGCCGCGACCCGGCCGGACATCGTGCTGATGGACGTGCGAATGCCGGTGCTCGACGGCGTGCGGGCGACCGCCGCTATCGTCGAGCGGTTCCCGGCCGTGCGGGTCATCGTCCTGACCACCTTCGAGCTCGACGAGTACGTCTTCGACGCGCTGCGCGCCGGCGCGAGCGGGTTCCTGCTCAAGGACATCGAGCCCGACGAGCTGCGCCAGGCGGTGCGGGTGGTGGCCGGCGGCGACATGTTGATCTCGCCGCGGGTGACGGCCCGGCTGGTCAGCGCGTTCGTCAGCAAGGTCGCGCCCATGCCGGTCGACGGCGGCCGGCTGGCGGTGTTGACCGACCGCGAGCGCGAGGTGATGAGCCTGGTGGCCAGCGGGCTGACGAACGAGGAGATCGGGCGCCGGCTGTCGATGAGCCCGGCCACGGCCCGTACCCACGTCCACCGAGCCATGGTCAAGCTCCGCGTCCGCGACCGCGCGCAACTCGTCGTCCTCGCCTACCAGACGGGGCTCGTCGCTCCCGGCAGCTGACTACGGCCCGTGTTTCGCGGGCGGTGCCCGCTACGGCGATCGCCGTACGCACCGACCGTTCCTCAACGGATGCCGTGCGGTGCGCATCCTTCGTATGTTGGCGTCATGTTTGAGGTCGGAGAGAACGCCGATGGGATCCTGGCCGGGGTCCTGTTCCTGATCTGGCTGTCCGCGGCGATCCTCGCCACGCGGCTGGCCTGGCGGCCAACGCCCGAGGCGCTGCGCAAGAGCGCCCGTCGACTGCTGCGTCTGCTCGTCGCCGCGCTGGTGGTGCTGGTCCTCAAGTGCGTCGCGATCGGGCTGATGCTCGCCGTCGACTGGATCTTTGCCGACAACCGCGTGATCGTGCAGATGCCGCTCCTGCTGGTGCCGATGTTGGCCGTCGTCATCTGGACCGTGCCCGGCCTGCGCACCCTGGCCAACCGCGACGACGCACCGGTCGACGTCGAGACGCGCTCCGCCGCCGCCGATCCCCGATTCGTCGTGCCGGTCCAGGTGACGGCGGTGGCGACGGTCATTGGCGTCTACTTCGCGTACGTGTCCCGCCCGGTCCCGTCCTACCTCGACGACATCGCGACCCACGCTGCGCCGATCCTGCTGTCGGTGTTGGTGCTGTGGCTCTGGCAGGTGCATCGTCTGCGGGTCGTGACCGCTACCGACTTCGCACGCCGTGGCCGGCGTGCCAGCGCCCTGCGCGCCACCGCGCAGGCCGCCGTCGTGGTGCTGGTCGTCGTCGCCGGTATCACCTACGTGGCGCAGAGCAGCAGGCTGCCCGACCGGATGAGCATGACGTCCCACGACAACGTCGACTAC
Source organism: Micromonospora hortensis (assembly GCF_022230935.1). Classification (NCBI taxonomy): domain Bacteria; kingdom Bacillati; phylum Actinomycetota; class Actinomycetes; order Micromonosporales; family Micromonosporaceae; genus Micromonospora; species Micromonospora hortensis. Next base: position 157,167 of record NZ_JAKKFE010000011.1, on the reverse strand, counting down.
GGCGGCGGCCCGTCGATCGGTCACGGTGGTCACGGCGGGACCTCCGTCGACGACCTGCGAGGGCCGCGGACCGGCAAGCCCAACAAGGCCTTCACCCTGACCGCGAAGAACGCCACGGTACGGCTCTCGTCAGGCACCGAGATCGAGGCGCTGACGTACAACGGACAGTCGCCGGGGCCGGAGCTGCGGGTCCGCGAGGGAGACCTCGTCGAGGTGACGCTGCACAACGAGATTCCCGACGAGAACGTGACCATCCACTGGCACGGCCTCGACGTCCCCAACGGTGAGGACGGCGTTGCCGGCGCGACGCAGAACGCTGTGGAGCCGGGCGGCAGCTTCACCTACCGGTTCATCGCCGAGCAGGTCGGCACCTTCTGGTACCACACCCACCAGAACCCGCTCGAGGCGATCAGGCGGGGTCTGTTCGGCGCGTTGATCGTGGAGCCGCGCGACGGCCCACCAGCCGGCGAGCGGGACTTCGTCGTGCAGGCCCACGAGTGGCGTACGCCCGACGACAACATCGTCTCGTTCGGCACGAGTGACACGCTGCAACGCCAGGAGGTGGCCCCGGGCACGCCGGTGCGGCTGCGCCTGATCAACACCGACAACAATCCGTCCACCGACAGCCGCCCTCGGGCCCTGACGGTCAACGGCACGCCGGTGCGGGTGGCGGCTATCGACGGGGTCGACGTCATCGGTCCGACCCCGCTGACCGACCCGCGGTTCGGTCTGGCGACCGGTGGACGCTACGACGTGACGTTCACGATGCCGGCGGGCCCGGTGCGTCTGACCGACCTCGCCAACCGTGACGCCGGGTTGGTCCTGGCACCACCGGGTGACACCTCGACGCCGAAGATCGTTGACGACGGGGACCACTTCGACCCGCTCTCGTACGGGTCTGGCGGCACCCGGCCCTTCGACGCGGGCTCGTCGTACGACCGTTCGTTCACCCAACTCCTCGACGACCGGCTGTCCTTCTACAACGGGGGCCTCCACCTGGTGCCGATCATCAACGGGCACAGCTTCCCCAACACGCCGACGCTCATGGTCCGGATGGACGACGTGGTCAAGGTACGGATCGTCAACCGCAGCCACCAGAACCACCCGATGCATCTGCACGGCCACCACGCGTTGGTGCTGTCCCGCAACGGGGTCCGCGCGACCGGGTCACCGTGGTGGATCGACAGCCTCGACGTGATTCCCGGTGAGATCTACGAGATCGGCTTCAAGGCGGACAATCCGGGGCTCTGGATGGACCACTGCCACAACCTCGACCACGCGGCCAACGGCATGGTGATGCACCTCGCCTACGAGGGCGTGACATCCCCCTATGAGCTGGGGCGGGGCACTCCCAATCAGCCGGAGTAGGCGGACCTGTCGAGCCTTCCTCCACCGGGCCTCGAGGCCACGGCGGCAGCGTCGTTCGCATCCGAACCCCGCTTGCTGAGGAGAACCCATGCTCGACGCGATGCGACGAACGTTGTCGCTGGCTGTGCCGCTGGTACTGGTGGCCGGCATTGCCGCGCCCGCCACGGCGGCCACCTCGACCACTGGGCGACTGACCGTCGTCGCCCGCAACCTCGACAACCCTCGCGGTGTCGCCATCGACCGGGCCGGCATCGTCTACGTCGCCGAGGCCGGGCTCGGCGGCGAAGACGTGTGCATCCCCGGCACGTTCGGCACCAACCTCTGCTACGGCTCGACCGGTGCGATCACTGCGGTCCGTCACGGCTGGCAGAAGCGAGTCGTGACGGGCCTGCCGTCGCTGCGGAGCACCGGCGGCGGTTTCTCCGTCTACGGTGCCCACGACCTGGCCTTCGATCGGCAGGGCAAGCTCCTGGTGGCGATGGGCTACAGCACCGACCCGGTCTCGCGCGACCTGCTCGGTGCGGCCGGGGCCACGATGGGAACCATCCTCCGGGTCGAAGGGAAGCGCCGCTGGTCTGTCGTCGGCGACCTCTCCGCCTACGAGGGGCAGAACAACCCCGACGGGGTCATTCCGGAGAGCCAGCCGTACGCGGTCGTCGCCGACGGGCGTGACGTCTACGCGCTCGACGCGGCCGCAAACGACGTGCTCAAGATCGACCGCCGCGGTGTGGTCACTGCCGAACACGTGTGGCCGCAGGAGCAGGTTCCTGCGCCGCCGGAGTGGGGTCTGCCGCCCGGTTCGACGACGCCGATCCAGTTCGTGCCGGTCACCATCACCCGTGGGCCGGACGGCGCCTTCTACATCGGGCAGCTGACGGGCCACCCCTTCCCGAACGGCGGCGCCCGGGTGTGGCGGCTGGTGCCCGGGCAGGAACCGACGATCTTCGCGACCGGCTTCACCAACATCATCGACATCGCGTTCGACAAGCGGGGTCGACTGGTCGTGCTGGAGATCGCGAAGAACGGGCTCAGCTCCGGAGATTCCACCGGCGCGTTGATCCGGGTGGAGCGCGACGGTAGCCACCGGGAGTTGGCGAGCACCGGCCTGGACTCCCCGATGTCGTTCGCCATCGCCAAGGACGGCAGCTTCTACATCGCCAACAAGGGCCTCGGCATCGGCGAGTTGGTCCGTCTGTCCACACAAGACTGACAGAGTCGCGCGGCGATCGTGGCGTTCTTCGTGTCGGGAGGACGCCACGATAGCTGTGGTGTCACACGTCCGCGATACGGTGCCAATCGTGTGCACGCTGGCGTCGGGGGATGGGGTCTGGGGGTTAGGTTGACGCGGTCCGACGGCGGGTTTCCCGCCGGCGCCACCACCACCATCCTCATAGTCGACGACCACGCTCTCGTCCGCGAGGGGCTGCGCTGGGTGCTCGAGGTGCACGCCGACCTCGACGTCGTCGACGAGGCGGGCGACTCGGCCACCGCGGTCGCCAAGGCGGCGTCGGAGCGGCCCGACGTGGTGCTGCTCGACGTCGAGATTCCCGGCGACGACCCGGTGGTAACGGTGCGCCGCATCCGTGAGGTGTCGCCGGCCAGCGCTGTCGTCATCCTCAGCATGTATGACAGCCCCGACCTGCTGCGCCGGCTGATCGCCGCCGGGGTTCGCGCCTACCTGCTCAAGAGCGTGGGTCGTGAGGAGTTGGTCGCCGCGATCCGCAAGGCACGGGACGGCAGTGGCTCGGTGCTGCTCTCGGTCTCCGGTCAGAGCCTCGTGCAGGTGCAGAACGCGGAGTCCACCATTCTGTCTCCCGTCGAGCTGGAGATCCTGCAACTCGCGGCCGAGGCAATGACCAACGCCCAGATCGCACGGCGACTCGACCTGACCGAGGCCACTGTGAAGAGCCACCTGCGTCGCATCTTCGCGAAGCTCGGCGCGGTCTCCCGCATCGACGCGGTCAACAAGGCGGTGGCAGCGTCACTGGTGACGCTGCCACACGACCGGTTGGTGCCACGCCCGCGCCGCCCGCCGTTCTAGGGCCTGTTTAAGAAGAACTGGCCGGCCTGCGGCGCGCCCGCCTCGGCTCGACCGCCCTTATGAAACAGGCCCTGGCGACCGGCGACGTTCCTCAACAAGCGGCCTTGAGGTCTGCGGCACGGTCCGTGCGCTCCCACGTCAGGTCCGGGAGTTCACGGCCGAAGTGGCCGTAGGCTGCCGTCTGCTGGTAGATCGGACGCAGGAGGTCCAGGTCGCGGATGATCGCCGCCGGGCGCAGGTCGAAGACCTCACCGATCGCCTTCTCGATCCGGTCGAGCGGCACCGTCTCCGTCCCGAACGTCTCCACGAACAGGCTCACCGGGTGGGCCTTGCCGATCGCGTAGGCCACCTGCGCCTCACACCGTTCGGCCAGGCCCGCGGCGACGACGTTCTTCGCCACCCACCGCATCGCGTACGCCGCCGAGCGGTCGACCTTCGACGGGTCCTTGCCCGAGAAGGCGCCACCACCGTGCCGGGCGTACCCGCCGTAGGTGTCGACGATGATCTTCCGGCCGGTCAGGCCGGCGTCGCCCATCGGGCCACCGATCTCGAACCGGCCCGTCGGGTTGACCAACAGCCGGTAACCCTCGGTGTCGAGGTCGAGCGCCTCCAGCTCCGGCGTGATCACGTGGTTCCGGATGTCGGGGGCGAGCAGTTCGTCGAGGGAGATGTGGGCGGCGTGCTGCGTGGAGACCACGACGGTGTCGAGCCGGACCGGGCGTAGGCCGTCGTACTCGACGGTGACCTGGGTCTTGCCGTCCGGCCGCAGGTACGGCACTGTGCCGTCCTTGCGGACGGCGGCCAGACGACGGGCCAGCCGGTGGGCCAGAGCGATCGGCAGCGGCATCAGCTCCGGCGTCTCCGAGCAGGCGAAGCCGAACATCATGCCCTGGTCACCGGCGCCCTGGGCGTCGAGCCCACCGCCGGACGAACCGTCGCGCAGCTCGATAGCCGTGTCGACGCCCTGCGCGATGTCGGGCGACTGGGCGCCGATCGAGATGCTGACGCCGCAGGAGGCGCCGTCGAAGCCCTTCTTCGACGAGTCGTACCCGATGCCCAGGACCGTTTCCCGCACGATGCGCGGGATGTCGGCGTAGGCCTGCGTGGTGACCTCGCCCGCGACGTGGACCTGGCCGGTGGTGATCAGGCTTTCGACGGCGACCCGGCTGTGCGGGTCCTGCGCCAGTAGCGCGTCGAGGATCCCGTCGCTGATCTGATCGGCGATCTTGTCGGGATGACCTTCGGTGACCGACTCGGAGGTGAAGAGGCGGCGCGACATGTGTGACTCCTAACCCGAGGGGCGTGGGGGCCCGGCGAGTCTTCCCGCCCCTGGTGGAGGTTGCCTGGAGGAAACATCGAGCGATCGAAGGGGTACGCGCCGTACAACTTTCGACACGCATCGATCCTCGGAAGAACCCGCGATGTCGCTACCTGCGGTCGTTCCGACACGTCCTGCTCATCCATAGCTTGAGAGCGTCTCGACGAGTGCTATGGGGAATGGGGGGACCACTGTGGTCAGGTACGAGATTCTCGGGTCGCTTGAAGTGATCCACGAGGGCCGGATCTGCACGCCGACGCCGCCGAAGGTGCGGACCGTGTTGGCGTTGCTGGTGATGCGGGCCAATCGGGTCGTTCTGGTCGACTCGATAATCCGGGAGCTGTGGGGTGACGATCCGGCGCGCAGCGCCGTCACCACTGTGCAGACCTACATCTACCACCTGCGCAAGCTCTTCGCGAAGGAGGGCATAGAGACCCCGGACCGGACCGTGTTGGAGAGCCGCGCCCGGGGCTACCTGCTCAGGGTGGAGCCGGGCCAGCTCGACGCCGAGGTGTTCGAGACGATGCTCGACCAGGGTCGCTCGCATATCGAGTCGGACCGGCCCGAGGAGGGCGCCGAGGTGCTGCGGCGGGCGCTGGCCATGTGGACGGGGCCGGTGGGCGCCAACGTGACGTTCGGGCCGGCGCTGGAGGCGCACGCGATCCACCTCCAGGAGCAGTGGATCCGCGCGTTGGAGCTGCGCATCCAGGCCGACATCACGCTCGGCCGCCACCGCGAGCTGATCGGCGAGCTGCGCTATCTCGTGGGCACGTACCCGCTCAACGAGTGGTTCCACCGCCAGCTCATCGTGGCGCTCAGTCGCTCCGGGCGCCGTGGCGAGGCGTTGCAGGCGTACCACCACCTGCGCCGGGTGCTCAGTGAGGAGTTGGGCCTGGACCCTTCGCCTGACCTCCAGCGGCTCCAGCGGGAGGTGTTGGCCGCCGGCGGGCCACTGCGCCCCGGGCTCGCCAGGGCCTCGTGACAGGCCCTCGACCGACGCTCCAGCGCCGTTCGACCGGCCGTCCCTAGCTTTCACACGGATATCGCGGCCAGGAGGTCTTCCATGACGAGCACATCCGACCGTCGGGTGGTCATCACCGGGATTGGCGTCATCGCCCCCGGTGGACTGGGCACCAAGGCGTTCTGGGAACTGTTGACCGCTGGCCGCACGGCCACCCGTACCCTGTCGTTCTTCGACGCCACCCCCTTCCGGTCGCGGGTGGCCGCGGAGGCCGACTTCGACCCGGTCGCCGAGGGCCTGTCGCCGCAGGAGGTCCGCCGGATGGACCGGGCGGCCCAGATGGCAGTGGTCTGCACCCGGGAGGCGCTGGCCGACAGCGGCTTCGAGGTCGTCGACCCGACAAGGGTCGGCGTGAGTGTCGGCACGGCGGTTGGGGCCACGATGAGCCTCGAAGAGGAGTACGTCGTGGTCAGCGACGGCGGCCGGAAATGGCTGACCGACCACCGGTACGCCACCCCGCACCTCTACGACTATCTGGTACCGAGCTCGTTCGCCCGCGAGGTGGCGTGGTCGGTCGGGGCGGAAGGTCCGGCGACGGTGGTCTCCACCGGCTGCACGTCGGGCCTCGACTCGGTCGGCCACGCCCGGGAGCTGATCCGGGAGGGCTCGGCCGACGTGATGATCGCCGGCGCGACCGACGCCCCGATCTCGCCGATCACCGTGGCCTGCTTCGACGCGATCAAGGCGACCACGGCCCGCAACGACGACCCGACGCACGCCTCCCGGCCGTTCGACAACAGTCGCGACGGGTTCGTTCTCGGTGAGGGTTCGGCGATGTTCGTCCTCGAAGAGCTCGAGCACGCCCGCCGGCGAGGCGCGCAGATCTACGCCGAACTGGTCGGGTTCGCCTCGCGCTCCAACGCGTTCCACATGACCGGCCTGCGACCCGACGGGCGGGAGATGGCCGAGGCGATCCGGGTCGCGCTCGCCGACGCCCGGCTGCCCGGCGACGCCGTCGACTACATCAACGCGCACGGTTCGGGTACGAAGCAGAACGACAGGCACGAGACTGCGGCGTTCAAGCGGAGCCTCGGCGACCACGCGTACCGCACCCCGGTCAGCTCGATCAAGTCGATGATCGGCCACTCGCTCGGCGCCATCGGCTCGATCGAGATCGCGGCGTCGGCCCTGGCGATCAAGTACGGGGCGGTGCCGCCGACGGCCAACCTGCACGAACGCGACCCGGAGTGTGACCTCGACTACGTGCCGCTCACCGCCCGTGAGCAGCAGACCGACGTGGTGTTGAGCGTGGGCAGCGGGTTCGGCGGCTTCCAGAGCGCGATGCTCCTGGCGCGTGTGGCATGACCACTGTCGTCACCGGGGTCGGGGTGGCCGCGCCCAACGGGTTGGGCCGCGACGCCTTCTGGGCGGCCACCGTCGCCGGGGTGGGTGGCATTGGGCCGATCAGCCGTTTCGACCCCTCGGGTTATCCCGCCCAGTTGGCCGGCGAGGTGCCCGGGTACGAGGCGGCCGAGCACATCCCGAGCCGGCTGATGGCGCAGACGGACCACATGACCCGGCTGTCGTTGACGGCGGCGCAGTGGGCGCTGGCCGACGCGTCGGTCGACCCGTCGGCGCTGCCCGAGTTCGGCATGGGTGTCGTCACGGCCAGCGCGTCGGGCGGCTTCGAGTTCGGCCATCGTGAGCTGGAGAAGCTCTGGAGCAAGGGCTCGGAGCACGTCAGCGCCTACCAGTCGTTCGCCTGGTTCTACGCTGTCAACACCGGCCAGATCTCCATCCGTCACGGGATGCGTGGGCCGACCGGCGTGCTCGTCACCGAGCAGGCGGGCGGGCTCGACGCGGTGGCGCAGGCCCGACGTCAGGTGCGCAAGGGCGTGCAGCTCGTGATGACCGGCGGTGTCGACGCGTCGCTCTGCCCGTGGGGCTGGACGGCCCAGCTCGCCAACGGCCTCCTCAGTACGGGGCGTGATCCGGCCACGGCGTACCTGCCGTTCGACGCCAACGCGTCGGGTTACGTGCCGGGCGAGGGCGGGGCGATCCTCGTGTTGGAGGACGAACACGCCGCCGCCCGGCGCGGGGCCGCCGTCTACGGGGTGATCGCCGGTTACGGCGCCACGTTCGACCCCCGGCCCGGCTCCGGCCGTCCGCCGGGTCTGCGTCGGGCGGCCGAGATGGCAGTGTCCGACGCCGGTCTCACACCGGCCGACATCGACGTCGTCTTCGCCGACGGCGCCGGTGTCGCGGCGCTCGACCGCGCCGAAGCCGAGGCGATCACAGCGGTCTTCGGCCCACGCGGGGTGCCGGTGACCGCGCCCAAGACGATGACCGGCCGGCTCTACTCGGGCGGGGCGGCGCTCGACCTCGTCTCCGCGCTGCTGTCGATCCGGCACGGAGTCATCCCGCCCACCACAAACATCCGCCAGCCGGCCGAGGGCCTGCACCTCGACCTGGTGCGCGACGTCGCGCGGGAGACACCCGTACGCGCGGCGCTCGTCCTCGCCAGGGGCTACGGCGGGTTCAACGCGGCCATGGTCGTGACCGACGAAAGGAATGGACGATGACCGACGCCAGCCTCGCCGCCGTCGCGAACTTCGACGAGCAGCAGGCACTTGACCTGCGTGAACGGCAGATCGCGGTGCTGGGAAGCGCCAAACAGATCGCCAACGTGATCTACGTGGTCACCGAGCTCGGCGTTGCCGACCTGCTCGTCGACGGACCGGTGCCGGTAGCCCAACTGGCGGCGGCGACCGAGTCGCACGAGGACGCGCTGCGGCGGATCCTGCGCGCGGCCTGCGCGGTCGGCATCTTCGACGAGCAGGAGGACGGGGCGTTCGCGCTGACCCCGCTCGGCGAGGGGCTGACGTCGGCCCGAATCGGCGGGCTGCGGCCGATGGTGCAGTTCAGCGGCGCCGACTTCAACCGCCTCCCGTACGCGGAGATCCTGCACAGCGTCCGCACCGGCGAGCCGGCCTTCAACAAGGTCTTCGGCATGGGCTTCTACGACTACCTCCAGGCCCACCCGGAGGCCAACCGGTTCTTCGAGGGCTTCATGGCCCACTGGAGCCGGCGGCTCGCCGACCGGTTCGCGGCGGAGTTGGCGCCCGAGCGGTTCGGCCGGATCGCCGACATCGGCGGCAGCAACGGCTACTTCCTGGCCAAGATGCTCCAGCGTCACCCCGAGGGCACCGGTGTCCTCTTCGACCTGCCCGAGGTGGTGGCCGATGCCGAGCCGCTGCTCAAGGAGCACGGTGTCACCGAGCGGGTCGAGGTGCGGGGCGGCGACTTCTTCACCGACGAGCTGCCGGCCGGCGCCGACGCGTACATCCTGAAGTCGATCGTCCACAACTGGCCGGACGACACCTGCGTCACGCTGCTACGTCGGATCCGCGCGGCGATCGGCGACGCCGACTCCCGCCTCATCGCGATCGACCAGATCGTGCCGCCGCGCAACCAGTGGGACCACGCCAAGATCATCGACATCGACATGCTGGTGCTCTTCGGCGGCAAGGAGCGCGACCTCCGCGAATGGCAGGCGCTGTTCACCGCGTCCGGTTTCGAGCTGGTCAACACCCCGGCGTCCCGCGGCTGGGCCCTGCTCGAAGCGCGTCCGATCTAGGAAAGGAAGCCCGCAATGGCACACATCGGCATCGACCAGCCGGTCGTGACGATGGTCAACGTCTTCACCGTCGAGCCGGCCAACCAGCAGAAGCTCGTCGACATCCTGATCGAGGCCACCGACGCGGTGATGTCCAAGGTCGACGGTTTCGTGTCGGCGAACATCCACGCCAGCCTCGACGGAACCCGGGTCGTCAACTACGCGCAGTGGAAGAGCGAAGAGCACTTCACGGCGATGCTCCAGAACCCCGAGGTCCACCCTCACTTCGGCGAGGTACGCGCGATCGCCACGCCGGAACGCCACCTCTACAAAGTCGTCTACACGGAGGACGCTCATGTCTGACGGAAGCACCGACGTCCTGATCGTCGGCGGCGGCCCGGTCGGTTTGTCGACCGCGCTCTTCCTGGCCCGCAAGGGGATCCGGCCGATCCTGGTCGAACGTCGGCCCCGGCTGTCGACGATCCCCCGCGCGACCGGTCTGCACGCCCGCACTGTGGAGATCTTCCGCACCGTCGGCCTGGAGCCGGCCGTGCAGCAGGCCGGCATGAAGATCGTCGGGCCGGGCGCCGAACTCGACCTCGTCCGCGCCGGCCGCGCCACGCCACTGGTCATGCTCGGCGCCCAGTCCCTGGCCGACCTCCACAAGTCGTTCGTCATGGAGGCGCACGACGTCGACTACGACCCGTTCACGCCGAGCTGGCCGATCTGGTGCGGCCAGGACCACTACGAGCCGCTGCTCCACGACGCCGCCGTCGAGGCGGGCGCGGAGATCCGCTTCCAGAACGAGCTGATCGGGCTGACCCAGGACCAGGACGGGGTGACCGCGACAGTCAACGACAACGGCACGACACGCACCATCCGGGCGCGCTACGTCGTCGCGGCCGACGGCGTGAAGAGCCCCGTCCGGAACATGCTTGAGATCGGAGACCGCAGCAACGGTGTCGCCGGGAACTTCGTCAGCATCATCTTCCGCGCCAAGGTCGACCTGCCCGAGTCGGCACCCCGGTTCACGCTGATCTACCTGATGAACCAGCTCGCCCAGGGTCTGCTGCTCTTCATCGAGCCGGGGCGGTGGATGTTCGGCGTCAACTACTACCCCGAGCGGGGGCAGTCGCCGGCCGACTTCACACCGGAACGCTGCGTCGAACTGGCCCGGATCGCGGCCGGTGACCCCGAGCTGGAGGTCGAGGTCGAGTCGGCCCAGCCCTGGGACGCGCGGCACATGGTCGCCGACGCGTACCAGTCAGGGCGGGTCTTCCTCGCCGGCGACGCGTGTCACGCCCACCCGCCGGCCGGCGGCTTCGGCGTCAACGCCGGCATCCAGGACGCGCACAACCTGGCGTGGAAGCTCGCCGACGTCCTTGCGGGGCGGGCCGACGAGAGCCTGCTCGACTCCTACGAAGCCGAGCGTCGTCCGGTCGGCGCCGCTACCGCCGACCAGGCGTGGATGCTCTTCCGCACCCGGGGCCAGCTCGCCGACGAGGACAAGGCCGCCTACCGGGACTTCGTCATCGTGACGATGGGCTACCGCTACACGTCCAACGCGATCGTCGGCGCGCCCGCCGACACCGAGCTGCTGCCCCGCGAGCTGACCTTCACCGGCCAACCCGGATCGCGTGCCCCGCACGGCTGGGTGGACCACGACGGCGCTCGGGTCTCCACTATCGACGTGCTGACCGAGGGCTGGACGTTGGCCACGGCTCCGGGCGACGACGCCTGGCTCGCAGCAGCCGAGGCGGTCTCGGCGGAGACCGGGCTTCCGATCAAGGCGCTGACCGCCGGCCCCGACGGTGACCTCGCCGACGACGGTTCGTGGCTCGCGAGCTGCGGAGTCGGCCCCGGCGGGGCGCTGCTGGTACGCCCCGACGGGATCGTCGCCTTCCGCAGCGCCGGCCCGGTCGACGACCAGGCGCAGACCCTTGCCGCCGCCCTGGCCACGATCCTGCGGGGAGCGTGAGCACATGTCCTACCGCGCCCTCATGGTCATGCGGATGGCCCCCGGTCACGCCGACGCGGTCGCCGAGCTCTTCGCCGAGCACGACAAGGGCGACATGCCCCACGTCGTCGGCATCTCGCGGCGCACGCTCTTCCAGTACCAGGACCTCTACATGCACCTGCTCGAGGCCGACACCGACGTCTTCGACAAGCTCCTCGCGGCCCGAGCCCGCACGGACTTCCAGGACGTCAACCGGCGGCTCTCGGCCTACCTGCAGCGCTACGCCCCGGACAGCATGACCGAGTTGCAGGACTCGAAGGCCACGCCCTTCTACACCTGGAGCCCCGAGACAGGGAGCATCACGTGACGCTGACCCGCCGCGACATCAACGACATGATGCAGGCATACAAGAAGACGAGCCTGCTGCGTACCGGTGTCGAGCTGGGTGTGTTCGACGCGCTCGCCGCAGGCCCGGCCACGGCCAGCGGGCTCGCCCCGCAGCTCGGCATCCACCCACGAGGGGCGCGCATCCTGCTCGACGCGCTCACCGCGATCCGCCTCACCGACCGGACCGGCGAGCACTTCTCGCTCACCCCGGCGGCCGCCGACCACCTGGTCACCACCCGTCCGGACTACCTGGGCGGCATGGTCAAGGTGATGTCGAGCGACTGGGAGTGGGACGCGTTGCGCGACCTCAGCGCCGCCGTACGGGCCGGCGGCACAGTGCTCGACGTGCACGCCGAGACCCCGGAGTACACCTACTGGGAGGACTTCGCCGCCTACGCGACGAAGGTCGCGCAGCCGACCGCCGAGGTGATGGCCGAGGCGCTCGCGCCGTGGACGAAGGAGCGCGCCGAACTCGACATCCTCGACGTCGCCTGTGGCCACGGCGTCTACGGCTACACCCTCGCGCAGCACAACCCCCAGGCGGCGGTGACCTCGCTGGACTGGCCCAACGTGCTCGCCGTGACGGAGAAGCACGCCGAGCGGCTCGGCGTGCGCGACCGGGCGTCGTTCCTGCCGGGTGACATGTTCACCACAGATCTCGGCGGCCCCTACGACGTCGCGCTGCTCACCAACGTCACCCACCACTTCTCCGAGGAGCGGGTGCACGAGTTGGTGGCCCGGCTCGGTTCCGTGGTCAAGCCGGGTGGGCGGCTGGTCATCGTCGGTTTCACCACTGGCGACGAGTCGCCGGCACTGGACCCGGCGCCGTACCTCTTCTCGGTGTTGATGTTGGTCTGGACCTTCGAGGGGGAGTCGCACTCCGTCGCCGCCTACAACCGGGCCCTCGCAGCGGCGGGCTTCGGCCCGGCCGCCGTCCACCCGACGGACCTGCCGTTCCGAGTGCTCGTCGCAGAGAAGGGATGATCATGCATCGGCAACCGATCGTGAAGGTCGCCGCCACCGACGTGCCCGGCATCAACCGGATCGGCGGCGAGGTGCGGATCCTGCTCAGCCCGAAGACCGTCGACGCGACGGAGGGCTTCATGGGCACGGTCCGGCTGGAGCCGGGCGAGTTCCTGGCGGAGCAGTACAACCCGTACTCGGACAAGTTCTGTTATCTGGTGCGCGGCGAGGTGGTGATCCGCGTCGACGGCGCGGAGGTCAAGCTCGCGCCCGACGAGGCTCTCATGGTCCGTCGCGGCCAGCGGCACCGCATCGTCAACGCCGGTGGCGAGACCGCGCTGATCGTGTTCCAGATCAGCCCGCTGGCCCCGCGCCCCGAGCTGGGCCACGTCGACACCGAGGAGGTCCCGCACCCCGAGTCGCCGGTGCCGCAGGTCGGCGGCGTGCGCGACGGGTGGCAGCGACCGACGGGAGGAACCTCATGAGCCAACTGACCCTCGACGACCTGCGTCGGATCCTGGAGACCAGTTCCGGCGTGGTCGAGCAGACCGACTGGGCCGATCCGGCGACGCTCGACGCGCCGTTCGACGACCTCGGCTACGACTCGCTCGCGCTGTTGGAGCTGGCGGCGCGGGTGCAGCAGGAGTACGAGGTGCGCATCCCCGACGACGCTGTGTCGATCATGAAGACGCCGCGGCTCGCCGTCGACTACGTCAACCAACGACTCGCGGATCGGTGACCCCATGGCCGGACACACTGACAACGCGGTCGTCATCAACGCACCGTTCGACCTCGTCTGGGATCTGACCAACGACATCCCCAACTGGCCCTCCCTGTTCAGCGAGTACGCCAGCACCGAAGTGCTCTCGACGTCCGCCGACGGGGCCGTCGTCTTCCGCCTGACCATGCACCCCGACCCGGCCGGCCGGGTCTGGAGCTGGGTCTCCGAGCGGGTGCCCGACCGCAGCGACCGGGTGGTGCGGGCACGGCGGCTGGAGACCGGCGCCTTCAAGTACATGAACCTGTTCTGGGAGTACACCGAGATCCCGGACGGCGGCGTGCGGATGCGGTGGGTACAGGACTTCGAGATGCGGGCGGGCGGGCACGCCGACGACGAGGGCATGACCGCCCACCTCAACCGGACCACACGTGAGCAGCAGGCACGCATCCGGGAGATCGTGGAGAAGGCCGCGGCCGAACGCGGACAGTCATGACCGCCACCGTCAACACGCCCGTCGGCAAGAGCTGGTTGATCTGCCCGGGCTGCCGGGCGCTGCTCTACCAGCGCCGGGTCGAGCGCAACCTGGGCGTCTGCCCGGAGTGCGACCACCACGACCAGGTCACCGCACACCAGCGGATCGAGCAGCTCTTCGATCTCGACTCGGTCGAGGAGCTGCCACCGGTCGGCGCCTTGGGCGATCCGCTGGGGTTCGTCGACACCAGGCCCTACCCGCAGCGGATCGAGGCCGCCCGCCGACGTACCGGGCTCGACGAGGCGGTCGTCTGCGTCCGGGGCACTGTCGAGGGGCAACCGTTGATAGCTGCGGTCATGGACTTCCGGTTCCTCGGCGGCAGCCTCGGCACGGGCGTCGGCGAGCGGATCACCCGGGCCGCCGAGTTGGCGCTCGAAACCCGTACGCCGCTGCTGATCGTCAGCGCCTCCGGCGGCGCCCGGATGCAGGAGGGCGTGTTGTCGCTCATGCAGATGGCCAAGACGAGCGCGGCGCTCGGGGCCCTCGACGAGGCCGGGGTGTTGACGATCTCGCTGGTCAGCGACCCGACCTACGGTGGTGTCGCGGCATCGTTCGCGACGCTCTGCGACGTCATCCTCGCCGAGCCGGGCGCGCGCCTCGGCTTCGCCGGGCCGAGGGTCATCCAGCAGACGCTGCGTCAGCCGCTGCCGGCCGGCTTCCAGACCGCCGAGTACCTCTTCGCCCGCGGCATGCTCGACGACCTGGTGCCCCGGTCGAACCTGCGGCCGACCATCGGCCGGTTGCTGGCCTTCGCGGGGGCCGACCGGTCCGCGCCGGATCCTTACCCGGTACGGGCCACCACGCCCCCCGAGTCGGCGGACCCGTGGGCGGTCGTGGCGCTGTCCCGCGACCTCGGCCGACCATCCACACTCGACTACATCGGCCACTTCGTGGACGGTTTCGTGGAGCTGCACGGCGACCGGCTGGCGAGTGACTGCCCGGCGATCGTCGGCGGCCTCGGTCTGATCGACGGCCGGCCCACAGTGGTGATCGGCCATCAGAAGGGCCACACGGTCGCCGAGGTGGCCAGCCGCAACTTCGGCATGGCGACACCGGCCGGCTATCGCAAGGCGGCCCGGCTGATGCGCCTGGCCGAGAAGCTCGGCACGCCGATCGTGACGCTGATCGACACGCCCGGCGCCTACCACGGCATCTCCGCGGAGGAGAACGGGCAGGCCCTCGCCATCGCCGACAGCATCCGGCTGATGGCCGGGCTGACGGTTCCGGTCGTCGCGATAGTGACCGGCGAGGGTGGCAGCGGAGGTGCGCTCGCCCTCGGCGTCGGCAACCGGGTGCTGATGCTCGCCAACGCGACGTACTCGGTGATCAGCCCGGAAGGCTGCGCCGCGATCCTCTGGAACGACTCGGGTCGGGCCGACGAGGCCGCCGAGCAGCTCAAGCTCCAGGCCGGCGACCTGCTGGCGCTCGGCGTCGTCGACGCTGTGGTCCCCGAACCACCCGGCGGGGCACCGGCCGATCCCGGGGCGACGGCGTCGGCCGTACACCGGGCGGTTGTCGACGCGTTCGCGGAGTTGGCTGGTCTCAACCGCGAGGAGGTGCGGGCCCAGCGCCGGGCCCGCTTCCGACAGATCGGAGGTTTGACGAATGCCGGAGGGTAACGGCGACCCGCTGGATGCCGCGGTCCGCAGTCTCGCGCGGCTGATCGGGTCGACGCCTGGTCCGGTCCGCCGCGCCCGGCTCCAGCACGGTGACCTGGTGGTCGAGGTGGAGTGGCCGGACGGCGCACCCGGGGTGGCGGCCGCCCCGGCGGCCCCGCCGGTGGAGGCCGACGCCGGCCTGCACTACGTGTGCGCGCCGATGGTCGCGACGCTCTACCTCGCCCCGTCGCCCGGCGCCGACCCGTTCGTCAGTGAGGGCGACCAGGTCGTGCCCGGCCAGCAGGTCGCGATTCTCGAAGCGATGAAGATGATGATTCCGGTGGAAGCCGACCGCGCGGGCGAGGTGGTGAAGGTGCTGGTGCCCAACTCGACCCCGGTCGAGTACGGCGAACGGTTGATCGCCTTAGCTGTGTCGGAGGGCTGACCCAGTGTTCGAGTCGGTGCTGATCGCCAACCGGGGCGAGATCGCGGTCCGGATCGCCCGGACCTGCCGGGAGATGGGGTTGCGTACCGTTGCGGTCTACTCGACGGTCGACCGGGACTCGGCGGTGGTGCGGCTGGCCGACGAAGCCGTCCAGATCGGGCCGGGTCCAAGCCGGCGCAGCTACCTGAGCGCCCCGGCCATCATCGAGGCGGCCCGCCGCACCGGGGCCGACGCCATCCACCCGGGCTACGGCTTCCTCTCCGAGGACCCGGACTTCGCCGAGATCTGCGAGGCCGACGGGATCACGTTCATCGGGCCGCCGCCCGCCGTGATGGCCGCGCTGGGTGACAAGGCTCGGACGCGGGGCATCATGGCGGGCCTCGGCCTGCCCGTACTCCCCGGTACGACCGACGCCGTCGAGTCGGCGGCCCACGCCCGCGGGGTCGCCGAGGAGATCGGTTTCCCGCTTATCATCAAGGCGGTCGCCGGTGGCGGCGGCCGGGGCGTACGGGTGGTCCGCGACCCGGCCTCGTTCCTGGGTGAGTTCGCCTCCGCGCGGGCCGAGGCGCAGCTGCTCTTCGGCGACAACCGGGTCTACATCGAGCGCTACCTCGAGTCGGCCCGCCACGTCGAGGTGCAGGTGCTCACCGACCGCTACGGCAACGGCATCCACCTGGGCGAGCGCGACTGCTCGGTGCAGCGGCGTCACCAGAAGCTGATCGAGGAGTCACCCGCGCCCGGGTTGCCGCAACACATGGTCGACCGGATGACCGCCGCCGCGGTCACCGGCGCGCTCGGTGTCGGCTACGTCGGCGCGGGCACCTTCGAGTTCCTGGTCGGCGGTGGGGACGACTTCCACCTCATGGAGGTCAACTGCCGGCTCCAGGTCGAGCACCCGGTCTCCGAGTTGGTGACCGGCGTCGACCTGGTGCGGCAACAGATCCTCGTCGCGGCCGGCGAGCGGCTGGCGCTGACCCAGGCCGACGTGACGCCGCGTGGCACGGCGATCGAGTGTCGCGTCAACGTCGAGGACCCGGCGCGCGGCTTCGTACCGACGCCGGGTGAGCTGACCCGCTTCGACCTGCCCGCCGGCCCGTTCGTCCGGGTCGACACACACGGGTACGCCGGCTACCGGGTCCCGGCCGACTACGACTCCCTCCTCGCGAAGGTGGTCGTCTGGGCGCCCGACCGCACCCAGGCCCTGGCCCGGATGGCCCGGGCGCTCGACGAGTGCGCCATCGAAGGGCCCGGTGTGGCCACCACCCGGGACTTCCTCCGATCGACGCTCGACCACCCGCTGTTCCGCGCCGCGAAACACGACACCTCGCTTGTCGACACCATGCTCACCGGCCTCCAGCCGGACACCACCGAAGCTCCAGGGCGCCACTAACCGAAGGGTTCACACTGCTGCCGGTTCGCGGGTTTGCGGCCCGTGCGTCCACGCGGGCGCCCGCGGACGGAAGGTGGCCGACATGGCAATTGACAACGCTTCTCGAGGTGTCAGCCGACGGCGATTATTGGCCGGAGTCGGCGCGGGGGCGCTCGTGGCCGGCACCGGGGGAGTCCTGCTCGACGCGACGCCGGCGGCGGCCGCGTTCTCCAACCGGTTCGGTCGGATGTTCCCGTCGCTGCCGGCGTTCGGGTCCGCGACGAACCAGATGCGGAACGCGCTGATCGACCTGTCGCGCGTCGGCGGCCCGATGGACGCCCGCGACCCGCTCACCGTCGGCGCGGAGGCGCTCGCCGACCAGCAGCAGCACAGCATCAACAACCCCGACAACTTCTCGATCCCGCAGGGCATGACGTACTTCGGGCAGTTCATCGACCACGACCTGGCCTTCGAGACGACGGCGCCACTGGGCACGCCGGTCGACCCGACCACCGTGCCCAACCCGCGGACGCCGGCCCTCGACCTCGACTCGCTCTACGGTGGCGGGCCAACCGGGAACCCGGAGCTGTACAACTCGGCCGATCCCGCCAAACTCAAGATCGAGTCCGGTGGACGCTTCGAGGACCTGCCCCGCAACTCCAGTGGCAGGGCGATCGTGTTCGACGTCCGCAACGACGAGAATCTGCCGATCGCGCAGATCACGGCGGCGTTCATCCTCTTCCACAACCGGGTGGTCGACCTGGTGCGCGCACAGGGCACACCGGCGGCGCAGGTCTTCGGCGCCGCCCGGCAACTCGTCACCTGGCACTACCAGTGGATCGTGCTCAACGAGTTCCTTCCGCTGATCGCCGGCCCGGGCACTGTCTTCACAGTGCTCAACGGCGGCCGTCGCTTCTACAAGCCGGAGCCGAACGCGACGTTCATCCCGGTCGAGTTCACAGCGGCGGCGTTCCGCTTCGGCCACAGCCAGCCACGACCGGCCTACCTGGTCAACCGGACCGGCAACGGCGGCGACGAGTTCTACGCCATGCTCTTCGACCCGGCGCTGAGCGGCGCCGACCCGGCCGACCTGCGTGGTGGGAAGCGGGCCGCCCGTCGCTACCTCGACCACCAGTTCTGGTTCCAGTTCTTCGACGGCCAGGTGCGGTGGAGCAAGTGGATCGACGTCCGCAACTCGACGCCGCTGTTCGGCTTTCCGTTGCCCCCACCGCCGTCCGGCTCGCCGTCGGCCAACCTGCTCGGACGTGACCTGCTCCGTCAGCTCACCTTCGGCATCCCATCGGGCCAGCGGGTCGCCGCACACATCGGGGCGCCCGCCCTCGGCAGCTTCAACTTCCCGGAGCTCAGTGGGTACGGCCTCGGCCTGGACTCCAACACCCCGCTCTTCTACTACATCCTCAAGGAGGCACAACTCCAGGCCGGCGGCGGTTCGCTGGGCGCGGTAGGGGGGCGAATTGTGGCGGAGGTGCTCATCGGCATCGCCCAGCTGGACCCGGCGAGCTACCTGAAGGTGCAGCCCAACTGGCGCCCGACCCTGCCCGCCCGCTTCTCGGGCCAGTTCACGATGGCCGACCTGCTCACGTACGCCAGGGTCGACCCGGCCAGTCGCAACTCCTGACGGCGCCTGCTCCGCACCCGGGCCCGCAGTGGCTCGGTGTGTGGAGCACGGGCGCGGTTGAACGGGACTCCAACGGTCCTCGACACTGGTGCGGGAGGGTGCGGACATGACTGGCAACTTCAGCGATTTCAAGGTGGCGGATCTGTCGTTGGCGGCCTTCGGGCGTAAGGAGATCGAACTGGCCGAGCATGAGATGCCGGGTCTGATGTCGATCCGGAGGGAGAACGCCTCGCGGCAGCCGTTGAAGGGTGCGCGGATCACCGGCTCGCTGCACATGACCATCCAGACGGCGGTGTTGATCGAGACGTTGGTGGCCCTCGGCGCGCAGGTCCGGTGGGCGTCCTGCAACATCTTCTCGACCCAGGACCACGCGGCGGCAGCGATCGTTGTCGGCCCGACCGGCACCCCGGAAGCCCCGGCGGGTGTCCCGGTCTACGCCTGGAAGGGCGAGTCCCTCGACGAGTACTGGTGGTGCACCCAGCAGGTGCTGCTCTGGCCGGACGGGCAGGGCCCGAACATGATTCTCGACGACGGCGGTGATGCCACGCTGCTGGTGCACAAGGGCGCCGAGTTCGAGGCCATCGGGGCGGTTCCGTCGCCGGAGAGCGCCGACTCCGAGGAGTACGAGGTCATCCTCGGTGTGCTGACGCAGTCGCTGCGGGAGGACAACGGTCGCTGGACGCGGGTCGCCGCCGGGATCAAGGGGGTGACCGAGGAGACCACTACCGGCGTGCACCGGCTGTACGAGATGCAGCAGGCAGGAAGCCTGCTGTTCCCGGCGATCAACGTGAACGACTCGGTGACCAAGAGCAAGTTCGACAACAAGTACGGCTGCCGGCACTCGTTGATCGACGGGATCAACCGGGCCACCGATGTGCTGATCGGTGGGAAGGTCGCGGTGGTGTTCGGGTACGGCGACGTCGGTAAGGGCTGCGCCGAGAGTCTGCGTGGTCAGGGAGCGCGGGTCATCGTGACCGAGGTGGACCCGATCTGTGCCCTGCAGGCAGCGATGGACGGCTACCAGGTCGCGACCATCGACGACGTTGTCGAGACCGCCGACATCTTCGTGACGGCGACGGGCTGCTTCAGCGTCATCACCAACGAGCACATGGCGCGGATGAAGCACCAGGCGATCGTGGGGAACATCGGCCACTTCGACAACGAGATCGACATGGCTGGTCTCGCGAAGCGCGGGGACGTCGAGCGGATCACTGTGAAGCCGCAGGTGGACGAGTGGCGGTTCGCGGACGGCCACTCGATCATCGTCTTGTCGGAGGGTCGGCTGTTGAACCTGGGCAACGCCACCGGGCATCCGAGTTTCGTGATGTCGAACAGCTTCGCCAACCAGACCATCGCGCAGATCGAGCTGTTCACCACCACCGACCAGTACCCGATCGGTGTCCACACCCTTCCGAAGCACCTGGACGAGAAGGTGGCCCGACTCCACCTCTCCGCGCTGGGTGTCCGCCTCACCGAACTGACGAAGGAACAAGCCAACTACCTCGGTGTCCCGGTCGAGGGGCCGTACAAGCCCGACCACTACCGCTACTGAGAGGGCGCGCTTCGCATGATCGCCGTATCTGGCTCGATCGCGACCGACCATCTGATGCGCTTCCCGGGGCGGTTTGCCGAGCAACTCATCGCCGGCAGCCTCGACACCGTCTCGCTCTCGTTCCTCGTCGACGACCTGGTCGTCCGGCGCGGCGGGGTCGCTGCCAACATCGCCTTCGGGCTCGCTCAACTCGGGCACCGGCCGGTGCTGCTCGGCGCGGTCGGCGGCGATTTCGGGGACTACCGCAGTTGGCTGGAGCGGCACGGGGTCGACTGCTCGGAGGTGCAGGTCAGCTCCGTCGCACACACAGCCCGGTTCATCTGCACCACCGACACCGACCTCTGCCAGATCGCGTCCTTCTACCCCGGCGCGATGGGCGAGCCCGACCGGATCAGCCTCGACGGTGTCGCCGCGCGGGCTGGCGGGCTCGGGCTCGTCATCGTCGCCGCGGAGAACCCGGACACGATGCTCGCCCGCGCCGCCGCCTGCCGCCGGCTGGGCCTGCCCTTCGCCGCGGACCCGTCACAGCAGCTGGCCCGGATGCCGTCGGCCGACATCGAGGCCATGATCAACGGTGCTGGTTACCTGTTGACGAACGAGTACGAGGCGGCGCTGCTGGAGTCGAAGACCGGGCTGAGTGAGGACGACATCCTGCGCCGCGTGGGCGTGCGGGTCGTGACCCTGGGCGCCAACGGGGTACGCGTCACCGGTCAGGACTGTGACTTCCTGGTGCCGGCGGCGCGGGTGGGCCGCATCGTCGACCCGACCGGTGTCGGCGACGGCTTCCGGGCCGGCTTCTTCGCCGCGCTCGCCGCCGACCTGCCCATCGAGCGCGCGGCACAGGTGGGCTGCGTACTGGCGGCGCACGTGCTGGAGGTCGAGGGCCCGCAGGAATACACGGTCGACGCCGCTGCTTTCGAGCGCCGCATCGCCGACTCCTACGGCCCGGACGTCGCCGTCGACGTGCGGGCGCTGGGGCTGGCTCGGGTCTGATCGGACCGCCGCCCCGGGGACGAGCCGGGCCCGTCCCGGGGGCGGTCTTCAGACGATTTACGACGACTAGCGAAGCTCGATCTTGACACTGTGATACCGGATGACTACCCTACGGGCCGATCCGCACATCGGGGGTGTCATCGTGGCGGTGCCGATCGACTTCATGGTGCTCGGGCCCCTGGAGGTTCGCGTTGGTGACCAACGCGTAGAGATGGGCGGCGAGCGGCAGAGAAGGCTGCTGGCCGGTCTGCTCCTCCGCCATGGTCAGCTGGTGTCCGCCGCGGACCTGATCGCCGTCGCCTGGAGCGGGGACCCGCCCGCGACAGCTCGCAACCAGATCCACAGCGGAATCTGGCAGCTACGTCGCACACTTGATCGCTACGGTGCGGCGCATCTGCTGGTTGGTGAGCGCGCCAACTACCGGCTTCGGGTCGACGCGAGTCAGCTGGACCTCGCCCGATTCAAGGACGCCGTGTCCGAGGGGCGGCGCCTCATGGCGCTCGATGACAAGCGCAAGGCTGCTGTCGTGCTGCGTCAGGCGGTGTCGATGTGGCGGGGTCCTGCGCTCGCGGATCTGAACGGCATCGTCCTGGAGCGCGAGGCGGCCGTGTTGGAGGAGATGCGCATCGCGGTTCTCGAAGAGTGTCTGGAGTGCGAGCTGACCGTCGGCGCCGGGGCTGCCGTGGTCGCCGAACTGACTGATCTGGTGGTGAGACATCCGCTGCGCGAGCGGCTCGCGGCAATGCTGATGACAGGCCTCTACCAGTCCGGACGGCAGGCCGAGGCGATCGAGGCGTACCAGCGCGTCGCTTCCACGCTCGCCGACGAACTGGGCGTCGACCCGGGCGACGAACTGCGGAAGACCTACGAGGCGATTCTTCGGCAAGACCGAGCCCTCGACCCGTCGGCGCGTCCCGAGGGCGTCGCCGTTGTGTCCGGCGCCGGTGCGACACCTGTTCGCCCGGCTCAACTTCCCATGCAAGGGGCCCTGTTCGTCGGCCGTTCCGCCAGTCTGGCCGAGTTGGATGGGGCTCTGGCGACCGATCCCACCGACCAGCCGCGCCCGACGGTCCTGTCCATCGTGGGCCACGCCGGTGTCGGCAAGACCACGCTTGCCGTCCGTTGGGCACATCGGGTCCGTGACCGTTTCCCGGACGGGCAGCTCTTTGTGAACCTGGACGGGTTCGGCCCGGACGGAACGGCGGCCCTCAAGTCGACCGACGTCCTCCGAGACTTCCTGGAAGCGTTGAACGTTCCGCCGGACCGGATACCTCCCGGGCTCAACGCCCAGGCGAGTCTCTACCGCAGTGTCCTGGCCGATCGGCGAGTGCTGGTAGTGCTGGACAACGCCCGCGACGCGGCACAGGTACGCCCACTGCTTCCGGGCAGCCCGTCCTGCCTGGTCGTGGTCACCAGCCGAAACAGGCTCACCGGACTCGTCGTGAACGAAGGGGCTCAACCCGTCGCACTCGACATGCTCACCGAGGTGGAAGCGCACGAGTTGCTCACCCGCCGCCTCGGCGTCGCCCGGGTCGTGCGGGACGCGGAAGCCGTCGACCAGATCATCCGCCGGTGTGCGGGACTACCCCTGGCGCTGGCCATCGTCGCGGCGCGTGCGGCCACCGACGTCCAGCTCTCGATCGAGGTCCTCGCCAGTCGCCTCGGGAGCGGCAAGGACCTGGACGTCCTTGCCGGAGACGATCCGGGCTCCGACCTCCGCACAGTTCTCTCCGGTTCCTACCGCGCTCTCAGCCCCGAACACGCCCGACTGTTTCGCCTGCTCGGCCTGCACCACGGCCTGGAGATGGCAGTCTCGACCTGCGCCAGCCTGGCCGGACTGCCGCTGGACCAGACCAGTCGACTGCTGGCCGACCTGGTAGCCGTCCACATGGTCGAGCGGCGTTCGACCGACCGGTACGCGCTCCACGATCTCCTGCGCGCGTACGCGCGCGAACTCGTCGATGTCCACGAGACCGAGCGCGATCGACGCGCCGCGCGGCATCGGATGCTCGACCACTACCTGCACACCGCCCATGTCGCCGATCGGCTGATCTATCCGCACCGGCGTGACTCGATCGACCTCGCGGCGCCGCAGCCCGGCGTGACCACGGAGATCCTCGCTGACAGCGACGCGGCGTTCGCCTGGTATACGCACGAACGGCGGGCACTCGTCATGGCGGTCGACATGGCAGCGTCGAACGGGTTCGACTCGCACGCATGGCAACTTGGCTGGACACTGACCACCTTCCTCAACCGGCTCGGGTGGTGGCACGAGTGGGCCGCGGTCGAGGCCACGGGTCTCGTCGCCGCGCAGCGGCTGAAGGACCGCAGGGCCGAGGCGCGCTGTCATCGCGGCCTCGCCAACGCCCACACCCGCCTGGGGCACTACGACCGTGCCCGCCAGCACCACGGCTCTGCCCTGAATCTGTACGTCGAGATCGGGGATCGGACGGGACAGGCGCAGGTCCACAGCAATCTGTCCTGGTTGGCCGAGCGCCAGGGAAGCTACGGTGACGCGCTGGCGCACGCCGAACACATGTTGCACCTCTACCGGCGTGTGGGCCCCGAAGCTGGTGTGGCCAGCGCGCTCAATGCGGTCGGGTGGTATCACAGCCTGCTGGGGGACCACACCCGCGCTCTTGACTACTGCGGACGCGCCGTCACTCTCACGCAACGCCTGGGCGACCTCCACGGTGAGGCGTACGTGTGGGACAGCCTGGCGCATGTTCACCACCAACGAGGTGACCACGCCCAGGCGCTCTCCTGTGGGCGACGCGCGGTCGACCTGTCTACGGAGGTTGGTGAGACCACCCTCCAAGCCAGCGCGCTGGCCCGCCTCGGCGACACCTACGAGGCGGCGGGTGACCTCGCCTCCGCGTGGAAGGTGTGGCATCAGGCCTTGGATGTCTACAACGGACGCGACGAGGTGCAGGCGGCGGCCATTCGAGAAAAGCTGAAGGTCAGCATCTACGGCTCCTGACCTCCTGCCGGTAGTGACAATCAGACACGGGCCCGAACGCGGATATCCAACCCATCGACGGGTGTTCACACCTTGGCAGCGGTGCGCGCCTCCGCTAACGTCCATGGGAACGCTCCCATGAACTTAGATACATCTATGTGATCTGGAGGCAACACGTCGTGGCTATCCTCTCCTCGCTCCGCCGCAGATCGGCGGCCATCAGCGTGGCGGCCGTCGCGGGCGCCACCGCCGTCGGCGTCTGCCTCGCCGTCAGCAGCGCCTCCGCCGGCACGCTGTCCGGGTCGCTCTACCGCGACCCGAGTTCGGCAGTCGTCCGCTGGGTCGCCGCCAACCCCGGCGACTCGCGCACGGCCGTCATCCGCGACAAGATCGCGAGTCAGCCGCAGGCACGCTGGTTCGCCAACTTCAACCCCTCGACAGTGCAGTCCGAGGTCTCCGGGTTCATCGGTGCCGCCAACGCAGCGCAGCAGATCCCGGTCCTGGCCGTCTACGAGATCACCAACCGGGACTGCGGCGGGGCCAGCGCCGGTGGGGCGCCCGACCTCAACCAGTACCAGACGTGGGTGTCCAACTTCGCCAGGGGACTGGGCAACCAGACCGTCATCATCATCCTGGAAACCGACTCGCTCGCTCTGCTGACGTGCCTGAGCAGCGCCGAGATCAACGCGCGCAACGAGGCGATCTCGACGGCCACCCGGACCATCAAGTCAGGTAACCCCAACGCCAAGGTCTACCTCGACGGCGGCCACTCCACCTGGAACAGCGCCGGTGAGACGGCCAACCGCCTCCGGGCGGCCGGCGTGCAGTACGCCGACGGCTTCTTCACCAACGTGTCGAACTACAACTCCACCTCCAGCGAGGCGAACTTCGGTCGGGCCGTCATCTCCGCGCTCAACGGCATGGGGGTCTCGGGCAAGCGCCAGGTCATCGACACCAGCCGTAACGGGGGTGCCAGCGGGGACTGGTGCGGCGACGACAACACCGACCGACGCATCGGGCAGTACCCGACGACCAACACGGGTGACGGCAACATCGACGCGTACCTGTGGGTGAAGCCGCCGGGGGAGGCGGACGGCTGCCGCTTCACTGCCGGTTCGTTCCAGCCCGACCTGGCCTTCAGCCTGGCCAACGGCGCGCCCAACCCGCCCACCACCACCCCGCCGACTACCACTCCCCCGACCACGACCCCGCCGACGACCACACCGCCGACCACCACTCCGCCGACCACCACTCCGCCGGCCGGTGACGGCTGCTACGCGTCGATCGCGGTCAACCAGTGGGCTGGCGGTTTCACAGCGAGCGTGACGGTCACCGCCGGCAAGTCGGACATCAACGGCTGGACCGTGTCCGTCGCGCTGCCCGGCGGCGCGGTCACCAGCGCCTGGAACGCGCAGGTCAGCGGCACCAGCGGAACCGTCGGGTTCACCAACGTGAGCTACAACGGACGGGTCCTCGGCCGGCAGTCGACCAACTTCGGCTTCCAGGGCACCGGCACCGGCCCTGGCGTGTTGGCCGACTGCGTGACCAGCTGATTCCACCCGATGCGGCGGCCCGGCACGGAGGACACTCTCCGCGCCGGGCCGCTCTGTGCCACCCAGGTAGCGCTCGCACCCCCCGTCAGCTCAGGGGACGCCCCGCGATCTATGTCCGCACGGTGGTGGCCTGCGGCTTCTCGGCACCGCGGCTGTGGTTCGGTCGTACCGACCAACCGCTGTGGTCAGGCTCGTGGTTCCTCCCTCTCCTGCGGGACATTTCATGGCCGGCGAGCAAGGCGATCGCCACGGCTGTCAGCAGGCCACCGAACAACGGGATGACGCGCACACCGGCCGTCGCCAGCAGACCCGCGCCTATCAACGAGCCGGCCGCGAGGCCGAAGTTGAACGCGACGCTGAGGCTGGCCGACGCCATGTCGGTGGTCGACGGGGCCACCTGCATGACGCGGTGCTGGACTCCCGCGATCAGCGAACTGAACGACATCCCCGCCACGGCGAGCAACGGGATCGTCAATACCTTGCTCGAGCCAACTCCATAGAGGCCGAGCATCGCGGCGGTGAGGAGCCCGAGTAGGACCAGCACGACACCGAGCGGAAATCGATCCAGGACCCGGCCGACCGCCCAGGTGCCGGCTACGCCGAACGAGCCTTGAACGAAGAGCAGCAGGCCGAGAGACGCCGCGGCGAACCCGCTGACGTCCAGGAGGAAGACGGTCATGTAGGTGAACGCGCCCATGGCGCCGGTGACCGCGAGGACGGTGGCGAGGAGGAGCACGACGAAGCGTGGCCGGTCCGGCATCGGCCCGATGTCGCCCGCACTTTCTTGCGGTGTGACGCTCGGTAGGAGCAGGGCGACCGCGACGCAGGTGACGAAGCCGAAGACGGCCATCGCGACGAAGGCCGCCCGCCACCCGGCCTGCCCTCCCAACCAGGTGCTCAGCGGCACGCCGAGGACCGGGCCGAGCGCGTTGCCGATCGACAGCCGAGCCACGATGCGGCCCCGGATGTTCGCGGGGAACATCGAGATCGCCACCGGGAACACCACAGCCCAGAAGACACCGTTTGTGGTGGCGGACACCAGCCGCGCGGCGAGCAACACCTCGTAGGAGGTTGCGAAGGCCGACACCGTCGTCGCCGCGGCGAACACGCCGAGGGCGCCGGCGAGCAGCGGACGCCGGGGCACACGCCGAGTGACCCGGGTCAGCGGGAGCGCCACAATCATGACCACCACCGCGTACCCGGTCACCAGCAGACCGGCCTCGGACCTGGAGCGTCCCAGGTCTGGCGCGATCAGCGTGAGCAACCCGATCGGAAGCACTTCGGTGGTGACGTAACAGAAAGTGGCTGCGGACAACGCGGCGAGGGCATAGACCGCGCGTCGTTGGTGCACCATTGGCGACCTCCCAGATCCTGGACGAGGTGTAGCGATCAGCCAGGGCGATGGCCGTCGTGATCCCGGCTAAATGGGTTTTGACGGTAGCATAGCTAGTTGTGGATTCCTTG
Source organism: Micromonospora hortensis (assembly GCF_022230935.1). Taxonomy (NCBI): domain Bacteria; kingdom Bacillati; phylum Actinomycetota; class Actinomycetes; order Micromonosporales; family Micromonosporaceae; genus Micromonospora; species Micromonospora hortensis. The sequence goes on along the minus strand of NZ_JAKKFE010000011.1, from coordinate 129,731 downwards.
CTGGTCTCGGCGCATCAAGAGCAGATGCGAAGAGCCAGCGAAGAATGTAACCGCCTTAAAGGGCCTAGGTGGTAGCATCGCCGGTATGCCCCTCGACGTGTGCCAGCTACCGTTGGTCGGCGGTCACCCGGCACTCGATCTGGCCAACACGCTGGAGCGAGGGGGCGAGTCGCCGCACGACTTCCTGTCCGACAGTTCCGCTCTGCTGCGCTGGTCGGTCCGGGTCGGCGTGATCAGCGACGCGGAGGCCAACCAGGTGGGCCGGGCGTGGCACGACGAGCCCGCCGCCGCGCACGCGGGACTGGCCGCCGTGCGGGACATCCGTGAGGGGCTGTACCTCGTGATGCTCGCGGCGATCACCGACGCGAACGGTGACACGGCGGGTGACCCCATCGTGGCCGGTGCCGCCCTTGTCGCACTACATCAGCGCTGGTCCGGCGCGGCCGCCCGAGCGAGATTCGTGCTCGACTCGTCGCAGGTGCGACTGGTCTACGGCACGGCGCCGGCCATGCTGGTGCCCGACCGGATCGCCGAGGCCGCCCTCGACGTCATGCTGACGGCCGACCTGACCCGGGTGCGCCGCTGCCCGGTGCTCGAAGGTGGCTGTGACTGGCTGTTCCTCGATCAGAGCCGCAACGGTTCCCGCCGCTGGTGCCGCATGGCCGACTGCGGCAACGCCGTGAAGGCGCGACGGCTCACCGAGCGCCGCCGTGCCGCCCGGCCCTCCCGCGCCCAAAGGTGCGCCGAAATCGATGACGGGCCGGATCGACCAGCGCCAGGCACGGCGGCGGGCTGATTGGACCGACCACCGGCTATGGCAGCGCAAAGATGGCGTGCAGGCCGGTCATCAGGGGCTTGAGCAGCGAAGATCCGAGGTTGCGCTGGCGAAGCGTGCCCGCTTTGGCATTAATTTAAAATGACGAGCAGTATCCCCAGATCACGTTGCGTTTCTTGCGAATTAGCCGCATGCTAGCCCCATGACAGCCGCAGCCCGCGTCATGGATGAGCAGACTATCCTGCCCGATGCCGCCAACAGTGCGGAAGTCGTAGACCTTCTTCAGGTCCTACGCGACCGTGGCCACAACGTGCCCGAGGCGCGAGCACGCCTGGTAAGCGCAGACGGGACTAGCACCAAGCCCCTACCCGATGGCCTGCACGACATCTTGGTCAAAGCGCTTGAAGCCTTAGCCAGTGGCTACGCCGTCACAATCGCTCCGCAACACACGACCCTCACTACCCAGCAAGCCGCAGACATGCTCGGCGTATCACGGCCAACCCTCACGAAGCTGCTGGACGAAGGGAAGATTCCGCACGAGCGGCCCAACAGCCACCGCCGCATCAAGCTGGCCGACGTGCTCAAGTACCAAGAACAGCGGCGGCAGGAGCGGCGGCAGCTGCTTCAGAGCATGACGACAGAGAGTCTTGACATGGGGCTCTATGACTTGCCAGTCAGCAACCTTGAGGAAGGCATCGACGACAGAACGTGAAGCCGAGCTTCCGCCAGGCGTCTGCGCCGCCTAGGCTCACTTGGTGCCGTTCTCTGTCCTACTCGATGCGAACGTCCTAGTTCCAAACGCGCTCCGCGACACTCTTCTACGCATCGCAGAGGCGGACTTCTACCGTCCGCTTTGGAGCCAGGACATCCTCGTCGAGACTAGGCGGACAATCTTGCGACTACGCCCAGGCGTTGACACAACCCGGCTCGACAAGATGTTTATGTGCATGAACGCAGCGTTCATTGACGCCCTGGTGACAGGCTACGAGTCCCTCATTGCGGGAATGACGAATGACACGGGTGACCGTCACGTCCTAGCTGCGGCCGTCGCAGGCCGGGCGGACGTCATCGTAACCAACAACGTGAAACACTTCCCCCAGGATGCGGTAGGTCCCCTGCACATCGAAGTCATGAGGCCCGACCAGTTTCTATGCCTGCAGTACGACCTGGCCCCAGTTCCGATTGTGGAGATCATCAAGAGGCAAAGCGCCGATACTGGCCGCGCCGCCGGCAAGCCTCAACTGAACGTTGACGAGTTGCTTGATTGTCTCAGCAGGGGCGGTACGCCTAGGTTTGTCGAACACATCCGAGGTCACCTGGCAGCAGCGAGGCACCGACCGCGCGCCCCGAAAGCGCCCACGCCTCGCCTCGTCGAGTCGACGCACACCCTGGACAGGTCGCCCGCTCCCGATCGGGACGGCCAGTAGTCGCAAAGCCAGTTCTGGCCGATCTTCACGGTGCCCCCGGCAGGATTCGAACCTGCGACACACGGTTTAGGAAACCGATGCTCTATCCCCTGAGCTACGGGGGCGCGAGGGCCCAGTCTAGCGACCCGGGCACTCAACTGGGGTGGCAGGGAGTGGTCCCGGTTCACCCTGCCACCCGGACCCCTGTCTTCCCAGCCCAGGACCACAGTCGGGCAAACGAACCTCGCTCTCGACTGGCGGTCTCATTGGCGACCTGCGCTGGCGCGGGACTCCACAAAGCTTCATCACCTGCGGACACGTTCCCGCGTTCATCGGTTGGCATTCGCACTCGATGCCACCCGCCCGATTCGCCCAGGGACCACGCGCCGGGCTCCGCGCCCGAGCGAGCATCAACGGCCGCCCCTGACCGGCGCGCGGCCTGGGATCCGCTGAGAGAAGTGGTGCTCCGCGCCGCGAAGGGGGCTCGCGCGCGGAGGGCGACTCAGGCTGCGTAGATCAGCTTGACGCCATTCAGACCGAGTGCCGCCGCCCGTGTGCCGCGGACTCCGCTGTTGAGGTTGCGCCAACTGTTGTTGCTGGCGGCCTCGTGCACCCACCCGTCGACGACGTTGTAGATGTGCTTCACCCCGTTGACGTTGAGCGCGGCCAGCGAGGTGCCCTGTGCGCCGTGGATGCCGGTCCACAGGTTGGCCCAGCCGGCGTTGCTGGCGGCCTCGTGGACCCGGCCGCCGTTCAGTGTGTAGAGGATCTTCGTGTTGCCCAGTGTGATCGCCGCTACCGCCGAGGCCGGGATGCCCGTGTTCAGGTTCCGCCAGGCGTTGGCGCTGTGCGCCTCGTGGACGTAGCCGCCGACGATGCTGTAGACGTACTTGACGCCGTTCAGCGTGATCACCGAGATCGACGACGAGCTTGCCCCGCCGATGCCGGTGTTGAGGTTGCGCCAGCCGTTGTTGCTGGCGGCCTCGTGCACGTAGCCGTCGACGACGTTGTAGACCAGCTTCACCCCGTCGAGGTTGATCGCGGCCAGTGCGGTGCCCTGTGCGCCGTGGATGCCGGTCCACAGGTTGGTCCAGCCGGCGTTGCTGGCGGCCTCGTGGACCCGGCCGCCGTTGAGGGTGTAGAGGATCTTCGTGGATCCGAGGGTGATCGCGGTCGTCGCCGTTCCGGTGACCGCGCCCGCGCTGCCGGAGACCGGCAGGGCGCGCCAGCCGGTGTTGCTGGCCGCCTCGAACACCTGACGGGGCTGGTCGGCCGGGTTCTGCTGGATGAAGACCAGCGGGTTGATCCGGGTGCCGGACGGGTCGATCATGTGCCAGTGCAGGTGTGGGCCCGTCGAGCTGCCCGAGCCGGGTGCGCCGGCCGCGCCGCCGGAGCGGCCCACGATCGTGCCCGCGCCCACGCTGGCACCGTTGCCGAGCAGGAACTGCGACAGGTGCAGGTACTGGCTGCGGTACCCGTCCGCGTGTTGGATCGTGACGGTGTGCCCGCCCGTGCCGTTGTTGGGGATGTTCTGGATGGTGCCGGCGCCGCAGGCCGGCAACGCCGTGCCCACCCCCATCCCGAAGTCGATGCCGCCTAGTGACCCGCGGCGGAGGTGGCCCTCCCAGGTGTCGGTGATCGGGTAGGCGCCGAACGGGTTGTAGATCGACGGCGCGGCCTGCGCGGCCTCGGGAACCAGCAGGCCACCGGCGCTGATGGCGCCCGCACCCAGCACCGCAGCGCGTAACATCGTGCGGCGACTCACGGCGGAGGTGGCCGTGTCGTCGCCGCAGCAGCGGCCTTCGTAACCGTCAGTCATTCCCACTCCTTCTGCACCCGCCGAGATATCTACGGAGGCTAATGGGTGGGATGGTCTGGCGGTACCGCGGCCACCAGACGTTGATCAGAGCGACGGGAGCTGTTCTGCTCGGGTGACCACCTGGTCGATGAGGCCGTACTCCCGGGCCTGCTCGGCGGTGAACCACCGGTCCCGGTCCCAGTCCCGCTGGATCTCGTCGAGGGTTCGTCCACTGTGCTGGGCGATCAGCTCCTGCATCGTCCGCTTCACGTGCAGCATGTTCTCCGCCTGGATGGTGATGTCGGCTGCGGTTCCGCCCATCCCACCGGACGGCTGGTGCATCATGATCCGCGAGTGCGGCAGCGCGTACCGCTTGCCGGCCGTACCCGCGCAGAGCAGGAACTGCCCCATCGAGCCGGCGAACCCGAGCGCCAGCGTCGCCACGTCGTTGCGGACGTAGCGCATCGTGTCGTAGACAGCCATTCCCGCGCTCACCGAACCGCCCGGCGAGTTGATGTAGAGGTAGATGTCCCGGTCGTCGTCCTCGGCCGCGAGCAGCAGGATCTGCGCGCAGATCTGGTTGGCCGACTCCTCCGTCACCTCGCTGCCGAGGAAGACGATCCGCTCGCGCAGCAGCCGCTCGAACACATGGTCACCGAAGGACGGCTGCCCGCCCTCCAACATCCGCACGTCGTACCCGATCATGTGCCGCCGCCTTCCACCGCGCCGGCGGGCGGTGGGGACCACCCGGTGGACCGGCCCCTTCAGCGTGCGGGCGACGACGGTGGCTGGCCCAGTGATTCTGCCGCCGGCAGATCCGCCGACGGCAGAACCCACGCGGCCTACGCGATGGTCACCCGCCGCGCACCCGCCCGGGCCCGCGCGCAGCCCACCAGAGCGGGGGTACGCGGACCGGGGCGCGAGCCACCAGCGGAGGCCATCGCGCCGACGCTGAGGGTCGGCTCACTCGCCACCGGCCCGCGGTGCAGGACGAACCCATCGACACGTGGACCCACCAGCAGGGTGGCGTTGCCGATCTCCCGGCGAGTCGCATCGACCCGCTCCAGGTCGGTAAGCGCGGCGCGCGGCGCGGCCGGGAGGCGGGGCTCGACCCTGCGCATGTCGTCGCGGGCCTCGCCGAGCAGGTCGGCGAGGCTGATGCCGAGCGCCCGGCAGATCGCCGCCAGCACCTCCGACGAGGCCTCCTTTCGACCCCGCTCGACCTCCGAGAGGTAGGGCACGGAGACGTCCGCCGACGCGGCCACCTCGCGCAGCGTGCGGCCCTGACGCTGGCGGTGGCGGCGCAGCACCCCGCCGATCACTCGTCGCAGCAACGACATGCCGGCCTCACTTTCGCGGTCGTCGTCGGGGGGACATCCCCATCATGCCCGCTGCCGGACCTGCCGGCTGCCCGTGCGGGCCCGCGCCGTGCCAGGCGCGGGCCCGACCCCGTCACCGAGCCAGGTGGGTGTGCCAGTTGGCCGGATCGGCCACCAGCGTGACCGCCGGGAACAGCGCCCGGGTGCCGCCGGTGGGAAGCAGAGCGCTGTCGTCGATCGACACATTCACTCCGTGGACGTCGTAGACGGTCAACGACTCGTTGCCGTTCTCTCCGGTGAACCGCGCCGGGTGTCCGTCAAGTGTGGTGTTCGGGTCGACGTACCCCCTGGCCGTGGGATCGGTGATGTTGCGGTAGCGGGAGACGCCGAGGGACAGCGTCCGGGCCCGTTGCCGACCGGGCTCGGTACCCGGCTCCGCTGTCCAGGTCATCCCGACGTACCAAGTCAGGGGCTCATCCAGGGACTCGGACACGTCGACCGTGATCAGCCCCAGGTTGGCCGGTAAGCCTGTCACCGTCGCCGGCATCGGGACGAGGCTCGTGTCGAACCGTAGCGAACGGGCCACCTGCACCGCGGCGTCCCGAGCATCCGGTTCCACCCCGAACACCCGGACCTGCGCCCAGCCCTTCGGGGCGTACTCCCAGCGCAGGATCGCCTCCGGCTTCTCGGCACCGGAATAGCTGGTGAAGACGCTGGGCCCGCCGTTCAGCTCGGGACCGGCCTCGGTGGCACGGGCCAGGGCCAACTCCCCGCTGTCACGCTGCGGTGCCGACGGTTGCACGTCCTTCGAAAGAAGCGAGACGGCCACGAACTGTCGCTGGTCGTCGGTGCGGCCGTTCGACGCGCTGAGGTGCACACCCGGGCCGGAGAGGAGCAGTCCGGCCTGGTACTGGAGATCCCGCAGCCCGTCCGGCAGCCAGCCGAACCGAACGTAAACCCGCTGTGGGTCGACAGTGGTGAGCGCGACCGGCAGACCGGTCTCGCCATCGGCGGGCGCCGTGCCGAACGGGGCGGGGGCCGGCGGTCGGTCCGGGGTGAGCAGGTCTGGGACGGTGAGCCCGCCGACGGTCAGTGCCACCGCCAGCAGCGCGGCGCCGGCACCCTGGGCGAGGCGGCGTTGCCGCCGTGCCGTGCTCATCGCCCGTTCCACGTCCAGCACGACGGAGGGCCGCTCGGCCGACTCGATCTCGGTCAGCATCAGGTCGCCGATGTGGCGTTCGTCAAGCATCGTCGCTCCTCTCAGTTCGCGGTCAGGGTGGGGGTGAGCAGGGTGCGCAGGGTGGCAAGGCCCTTGGCGGTCTGGCTCTTCACCGTCCCCGTCGAGCAGCCCATGGCCCGGGCGGTCTCCTCGACGCTGAGGTCCTGGAAGTACCGCAGCACCAGCACCGCCCGTTGGCGTGGCGGCACCTGCCGCAGCGCGCCCACCACCGTGATCCGGTCGGTCGGGTCGGCAAAGGACCTGGACACGTCGGGCAGCGCGGCGCCGAGGCGGACCCGCGCCCACCGCAACCGCCGCTCGTCGATCAGTCGCCGCACCAACATGGTCCGGACCAGCGCGTCCAGGTGATCGGCCTGCCGGGCCCGCGCCCACGAGCGGTACAGCTCGGTGAGCACCCGTTGCAGGATGTCGTCGCCCCGGTCCCAGTCCCCGCACATCAGGTAGGCGGTGCGCCGCCACTGCACCATCCGGGATCTGACGTACTCGGTGTATTCGTCGTCGGCCTCGGCTCGCCGTCTGCCGCTCGTCGTCACGAGGGTCGCGCCCCCTCCGTCTGCCGGCCTGCACCGGTTCGTCGTTGTCGTCCGGTAGTCGGGTGCGGGCACGCCGCCGGTTGTCCGCCGCAACCCGGGCGTGCGGTCGACGGTGTACCCGCTATGTTGTGGGCGTGCAGGCGACGGCGGGGGAGCAGGTTCGACGGTGATCCATTTTCCCGCGCAGCGCCGGGGCCCACTGAGCGCGCTGAGCCTTCGGCTCGCCGCCGCGCTGGGCCTGGTCTTCGCCGTGGTCGCCGCGGTCTACCTGGGCCGGGACGGCTACCGCGATGTCAACGAGGACGGCCTCACCCTCCTCGACTGCTTCTACTACGCGGTCGTGTCGCTCTCGACCACCGGCTACGGGGACATCACCCCGGCCGCGCCGTCGGCCCGGCTGGTCAACGTCCTCTTCATCACCCCGGCCCGAGTGATCTTCCTTATCATCCTGGTCGGCACCACCCTGGAAGTTCTGACCGAGCAGTACCGGACCGGCCGTCGCCTGTCGCGGTGGAGGAGAGCCGTGAAGGACCACGTCATCATCTGCGGCTACGGCACCAAGGGGCGCAGCGCGGTGTCCGCCCTGATGGAGAACGGTCTGGACCGCTCGCGGATCGTGGTGGTGGAGCGCAGCGCCGCCGCTCTGCGGCAGGCCACCTCTGCCGGGCTGGTGGCGATCGAGGGTTCGGCGACCCGTTCGTCGGTGCTGAACGAGGCGCACGTCAAGAACGCGAAGGCCGTGATCATCGCGACCGACAGTGACGACGCGTCGGTGCTGGTCGCGCTGACGGTACGGCAGCTCACCGCCGGGCAGGTCCGCATCATCGCGGCGGCGCGGGAGGCGGAGAACGCCCCGCTGCTCAAGCAGAGCGGCGCGCACCATGTGATCGTCTCCTCGGCCACGGCGGGCCGGCTGCTCGGCCTGTCCACCTCGGCGCCGCCGCTGATCGACGTGGTGGAGGACCTGCTCACCCCCGGCCAGGGCATGGCGCTGGCGATGCGTTCCGCCGAGCGGGACGAGGTGGGTCGCTCGCCGCGCGAGCTGGAGTCGTTGGTGATCGCCCTGGTGCGGCGGGGCAAGGTGGTCACCCTGGCGGACCGGGCCGGCGCGGTGATCGAGACCGGCGACATGCTGGTGCACGTACGCGACGACCGCCCCCAGTCGGCCACCACCGCCTGATCGTCACACCGCTGTCGCGGTGTTGACCGCTGGCATGACGGTGCCGCTCTCGCCGCTGCGAGGCGGCGTCAGCAGGTGTCGTCGGCGACGCAGATCGCCTCGGTGCAGCTGACGGCCGTGCCGGTGGAGGCCCGGCTGAGTAGTTCGTAGAGCGTCTCCCGCTCGGCGCGATCCAACGCGCCCAGCACCTCGTCTTCGGCACCGGCCAGGGCGCATTCAGCCTCGCTGAGGCGTTTTGCCCCATCTTCGGTGAGTTCGACGACGTGTCGGCGGCGATCCTCGGGCGAGCGCCGACGTTCGATCAGCTGCTTCGCCTCCAGGTCGTTGAGCAGCCCGACGATGTTGGTGCTGTCCATTTCCAGGATGGTGGCCAGCGCCTGTTGCCCGGTGCCGCCGCCGGCGCGCAGCACTGTGAGTGCGACCAGATGCCGCGGGCGTAGCCCCAGTGGCGCCAGCACCGACTCCGACCGCAGTCGCATCCGCCGGGCCAGATGGTCCAGGAGTGCGCCCGAGCGGTGCTCGGAGGAGTCGAGCGGCTGCGCGGACATGTGACCCACTCTACCGACTCAAAGGAACATCGGCCTGCTATAAATAGTTGGTGCCTCACGAACGATCTCTGAAGGAGGAATGATGCATCTGCTGCATATTGATTCGAGCATCCGCGGTGACTGGTCGGTCAGCCGGCGGCTCACCGCCCGTGCGGTCGACGCATGGCGTGCGGCCCACCCGGACGGCACCGTGGCCTACCGGGACCTGGGCGCCGAGCCGCTGCCGCACCTGGACGCGGACGGCGGGCTGGCGCGAATGACCCCTCCGGACCAGCACACGCCGGCCCAGCGGGAGTCCTGGCAGCTCAGCGAGCGGCTCGTCGACGAGGTGAAGCAGGCCGACGTGGTGCTGCTCGGCCTGCCGCTCTACAACTTCGGCGCGCCGAGCAGCGTCAAGTCCTGGGTCGACCACCTGATCGTTCCCGGGCTGGCGTACGACCCGACGACGCAGGAGGGCCTGCTCGGCGGACGCGAGTTCGTGGTGCTGGCCACCCGCGGCGGCGGCTACGGCGAGGGCACCCCTCGTTTCGGCTGGGACCACGCCGAGCCGTGGCTCCCGCACGGCCTGTCGATGACCGGCCTGCAGCCGCGCTTCATCAGCGCCGAGCTGACCCTGGCGCCGTCGGTGCCGGCGATGGCCGAGTTGATTCCGCTGCACGAGGCGAGCCTCGCGACGGCCGAGAAGGAGATCGACAACCTCTGGATGCCGGCCACCGCCCAGCGCTGATAAAGCGCCGGTACGACGAGAGCGGCCGCCCCCGGATCGGGGACGGCCGCTCTCGTCAGTGCGGACGGGTTACATGATCGTCCAGGTGTCGCCGCTGCCCAGCAGGCCGGCGAGCTGCTGCTCGGGGGTCTCGGTGACCTTCGCCTTCGCGGCCGCGAGCTGAGCCTGCACCACGCTGTCGTAGGACGGCCGGTCCACCGAGCGGAACACCCCGATCGGAGTGTTGCGCAGGTCCAGGCCGGGCAGCCGGGACAGCGCGAAGGCGTAAGCAGGGTCGGTCACCGTCGCGTCGTGCACGACGATCTCCTCCGGGCGGACCGAGCTGGTGTCCCGGACCTCCAGGCCGAAGCCACCCGGTGGGTGCACCACGCAGAACTGCCCGTCGGCCCCGAAGGTGATCGGCTGGCCGTGCTCCAGGCGGATCAGGTAGTTGTCCCGCGTGGACGGGTCCTTGAGCTGCTCGAACGCCCCATCGTTGAAGATGTTGCAGTTCTGGTAGATCTCCACGAACGCCGAACCCTCGTGCTCGGCGGCGGCCCGTAGCACCGACTGGAGGTGCTTGCGGTCGGAGTCGATGGTGCGGCCGACGAAGCTGGCCTCTGCGCCGAGGGCGAGCGAGAGCGGGTTGAACGGGGCGTCCGCAGAGCCGGTCGGTGTCGACTTGGTGACCTTGCCGACCTCGGATGTCGGAGAATACTGGCCCTTGGTCAGACCGTAGATCCGGTTGTTGAACAGCAGGATCTTGAGGTTGACGTTGCGCCGCAGCGCGTGGATCAGGTGATTGCCGCCGATGGAGAGCGCGTCGCCGTCGCCAGTGACCACCCAGACCGACAGGTCCGGCCGGGACACCGACAGGCCGGTCGCGATCGCCGGGGCCCGACCGTGGATCGAGTGCATCCCGTACGTGTTCATGTAGTACGGGAAGCGGGACGAGCAGCCGATCCCGGAGACGAAGACGGTGCGCTCCCGGGGGATGTTCAGCTCCGGCATGAACTGCTGGATGGCCGCCAGGATCGCGTAGTCACCGCAGCCGGGGCACCAGCGCACCTCCTGGTCGGACTTGAAGTCCTTCGCGGTGAGCTTGACGGCGACGGGCTCAGACATTCTTCAGCACCTCTTCCAGCGTCGTCTCCAGCTCGGCGGCCGTGAACGGAAGGCCGCGGACCTGGTTGTAGCTGATCGCGTCGACCAGGTAGCGGGCCCGGATGACGTGGGCCAGTTGGCCCAGGTTCATCTCCGGGATGACCACCTTGTCGTACGAGCGGAGCACCTCACCGAGGTTGGCCGGCATCGGTGCCAGGTGCCGCAGGTGCGCCTGGGCGATGGAGAGGCCACGCTGACGGACCCCGCGGCACGCCGCGCCGATCGGCCCGTACGTCGAGCCCCAGCCGAGGACCAGCACCCGGGCGTCGCCGTCCGGGTCCTCCACCTCGATGTCCGGCACCGGGATGGTCTCGATCCGAGCGGCCCGGGTACGCACCATGAAGTCGTGGTTGGCCGGGTCGTAGGAGATGTCCCCGGTCTTGTCGGCCTTCTCCAGACCGCCGATCCGGTGCTCCAGGCCCGCGGTACCGGGGATCGCCCACGGTCGGGCCAGGGTCTCCGGGTCACGCAGGTAGGGCAGGAAGGTGGTGCCGTCGTCGCCGTTGGGCTTGGTGGCGAACTCGACCCGCAGGTCGGGCAGCGACTCCACGTCCGGTAGCAGCCACGGCTCGGAGCCGTTGGCGACGTAGTTGTCGGACAGCAGGATCACCGGGGTGCGGTAGGTGAGCGCGATCCGGGCCGCCTCCAGTGCCGCGAAGAAGCAGTCCGACGGTGACCGGGGCGCGATCACCGCGACCGGTGCCTCGCCGTGCCGACCGTAGAGCGCCATGTTGAGGTCGGCCTGCTCGGTCTTGGTCGGCATGCCTGTCGACGGGCCGGCGCGCTGCACGTCCACGATCACCAGCGGCAACTCCAGCGCCACCGCGAGCGAGATCGTCTCGCTCTTGAGCGCCACGCCGGGGCCGCTGGTGGTGGTCACGCCGAGCGACCCGCCGTAGGAGGCGCCCAGTGCCGCGCCGACGGCGGCGATCTCGTCTTCGGCCTGCATCGTGAGCACACCGAAGCGCTTGTGCTTGCTCAGCTCGTGCAGGATGTCCGACGCGGGCGTGATCGGGTACGCGCCGAGGAAGACCGGCAGCCCGGAGCGGACCCCGGCGGCGACCAACCCGAGCGAGAGCGCCGCGTTGCCGGTGATGTTGCGGTACGTGCCCGGCTTCATCTTGGCCGGTTTGACCTCGTAGCGGACCGCGAAGTCCTCGGTGGTCTCGCCGAAGTTCCAGCCGGCCTTGAAGGCGGCGACGTTCGCGGCGACCAGCTCCGGCCGGGACGCGAACTTGCGTTCCAGGAAGCGCAGCGTCGACTCGTAGGGCCGGGAGTACATCCAGGAGAGCAGGCCGAGCGCGAACATGTTCTTCGACCGCTCGGCGTCCTTCTTGGACACCTGGTGGGCGGCGAGCGCGCCGACCGTCATCGAGGTCAGCGCCACCGGGTGCACGACGTAACCTGCCAGCGAGTCGTCGTCCAGCGGGCTGGCCTGGTAACCGACCTTGGCGAGGTTGCGCTTGGTGAACTCGTCGGTGTTGACGATGATGTCCGCGCCGCGCGGTAGATCGGCCAGGTTGGCCTTGAGTGCCGCCGGGTTCATCGCCACCAGCACGTTGGGCGCGTCGCCCGGCGTGAGGATGTCGTAGTCGGCGAAGTGCACCTGGAAGCTCGACACGCCGGGCAGGGTGCCGGCGGGAGCCCGGATCTCGGCGGGGAAGTTTGGCAGCGTGGAGATGTCGTTGCCGAGCTGCGCCGTCTCCGAGGTGAACCGGTCGCCGGTCAGCTGCATGCCGTCGCCCGAGTCACCGGCGAACCGGATGACCACGCGGTCGAGTTGACGGATCTGCTTGGTCACTGTGCCACCTTCGTTCGCGACTGCGGGGCTTGCCCGGCCACGGAACCTCCTTGACGCAACGCTTCACCGCACCGCCCCAGGCTGGCCCGGCCGCTGTCGTTCCTCACCTGAGAGCCTACGTCTAAGGGAGCCCTAACCATCCCCGGAGGTCCGCCGACTGGGACCGGATCGGGTTGCAAAATGCCCCCTTTTGCGGGGTTATGCACCGCCCGCCGTAATTCAGATCACCACCGGCTTCCGCCGACGACCCGGCCGCGCGCTGCGGGGGTCGTCGGTCGATCAGTCGGCGGGGCTGGGCGCGGGCTCCGGCGACGGGCCGCCGAGCCGGCGGCGTAGCGAGATCGTGGCCAGCGTGAGGGCCAGCACCACCAGCAGCGTGGAGACCGCGATCAGGATCACGGCGGTGCGCTGCACCGAGGTCACCCCGCCGTCTCCGGTCGCGGCACCGGCGGGCAGTACGCCCTGCGAGCCGGTTGGCGCGGGCGGGGAGACCACCGGCGTGGCCAGCGCGGCCGCCGCGGTGATCCGGAAACTCATCTGCACCCGACGGGTCGGGCCGCTGCGCGGATCGAGCTGACCGATCACGGCCCCGGACAGCGGCGCTTCCCGCTGCGCCTGTGGCGTCGCCTCCACCGGCAACTGCACCTGCGCGGTCGTGCCCGCCAGCACCAGGCCGGCGTCGCAGCGGGTACGCGTCGGGTCGACCGCCACGCAGCCGAGCGGCGGGGTCGGCACGGTGACCCCGGCCGGCAGGACGACCTCGACCCGGCCGGCGGCGTCCACAGCGCCGGTGTTGCCCAGCCGGAGCGTGAGGGTGCTGGGGCCGCCGCTGATGTCGAAGGCCACCTCGTCGGCGGCGAGGTCGATCCCGGGTACCGGCGGGCCCGCCGGGAAGAGCACCGCGAAGCCCTGGTCGTCGGTCACCTCTCCGGCGGCTCCCGGCGCGTCCGCGACGACCTGGACGGAACCGCTGAGCGGCATCTGCTTCCACGCCGTGCCGGCGACCCGCAGCCGCAGCACGGTGCTGAACCGGACGCCCGCCCCGGCGGTCCAGGCACCGCAGCGGTACGTCCCACCACCGGCGGCGGCGCAGCCCTTCGTTCCGGCGTCGGTCAGCCCGGCGGGCAGCGTGTACGAGAGCCGGATCTGTTCCGTTGTGGTACCGGTGTTGTGCACCGTGACCTGGAGGGTGGCGGCCGTACTCGGTGTGTTCCAGTACGTCTCGCCGAGGGTGACGTCGCCGGTGGTGACCTGCACGCCCAGCGGGCTCTGCGGCGGCGGCGCCGAACCCGGCGCGGGCGGGCGGACCGTCGGGGTCGGCGGTGTCGGCGGGGCGGGGGGCGCCGTCGGTGGCACCGGGGGAGCCGGGCTGGGCGGCCGGGTGGTGCTGCCCGGCGCGGGCGCGCTGGTGGTCGGCGGTGGCGGGACCTCCGGGGCGGTGGTCACCGGCGCCGGTGGCGTCGTCTCCGGTGGTGGCGCGGCGGTCTCCGGTGCCGGGTCGGTCGGCTCCGGGTCACCGCCCGGGTCTTCGGTCGGGGTGGGTTCCTCCGCCGGTGTGGTCGGGGGTTCCTCGCCTCCCGGCTCGTTGACCGGCTCGGCCGAGGTGGCGACCGGGTCCGCGTCCGGTGCGGCCGCGCTTGCCCGGGCTGGCCCCACGGCGAGTGCCGTGAGGAGGCCGAGCGCGAGCGCGGTCGCCAGCAGGGGCGTGGAACGCCGCCCCTCCGCCCGGTTACCGGGCGATGCCTTCACGCGGGCCATCTGTCCTCCGGTGACATGGGTGGGTGTCCAATATTCGGTAACAGTTGCCCCGGTGCACTAGTCCCATCTGGAAACAAATCCGTAACGTGTTTGGGACGGCCCGTCCGGGCGGGCGGTAGGCTGCCGACTGTGAACGGATACCTGGGCTCGTACGCGACGCTCGGTCTCCTGCTGCTCGCCAGCGTTCTCTTCTTCGTTACGGCGTTCTCGGCCAACCGGGTGTTACGCCCGGCGCGTCCGGCCGACCCGCCGGGCAAGCGGGCCAGCTACGAGTGCGGGCTCGACCCGGTCGGCGCCGACTGGGCGCAGATGCAGATCCGCTACTACGTGTACGCCTACCTCTACGTGCTGTTCGCGGTCGAGGCGGTGTTCCTCTTTCCGTGGGCGGTGGTCTTCGACCGGCCGGGCTTCGGTCTGGTGACGGTGGTGGAGATGGCGGTGTTCGTGGCAGTGCTCGCGCTCGGCATCCTCTACGCCTGGCGTAGGAACATCCTTCGCTGGACCTGAGCGCCACTGCCTCCGGCGATCGTGTCGGTCCGTCCGACCGTTCGCTGTCGGTTACGGCGACGACCGGTCAGGCGAGCCCCCGGCGGGTGACGGTGGGCGGGCGGTCGCCTCGGATCGAGGCCACCATGTCCAGCACCCGGCGGGTCGGGCCGACCTGATGGGCCCGGAAGACCCGGGCGCCCGACCAGGCCGAGACGGCCGTCGCGGCGAGCGTCCCCTCCAGCCGTTCCGCCACCGGCAGGCCCAACGTCTCACCGATGAAGTCCTTGTTGGAGAGGGCCACCAGCACCGGCCAGCCGGTCGCGGTCAACTCGTCCAGTCGGCGGGTGATCTCCAGCGAGTGCCGGGTGTTCTTGCCGAAGTCGTGCGCCGGGTCGATGAGGATGCCGTCGGGGCGTACCCCTGCCGCCACCGCACGCTCGGCGAGCCCGGTCACCGTCGCGACCACGTCGGCGACCACGTCGGTGAAGGCGGCCCGGTGCGGCCTGGTCCGCGGCGTCAGCCCGCCGGCGTGCGAACAGACCAGGCCGGCGCCGGTCCGCGCGGCCACCCGGACCAACGCCGGGTCGACGCCCGACCAGGTGTCGTTGAGGAGATCGGCCCCGGCCGCCACGGCCTCCGTCGCCACCTCGGCCCGCCAGGTGTCGATGGAGATCACCACCTCCGGAAACGCGGCTCGGACGGCAGCGATGGTGTCCACCGTTCGCCGGATCTCCTCGGCGACGTCCACGTCCGCGCCGGGGCCGGCCTTGACGCCGCCGATGTCGATGATGGCCGCGCCCTCGTCCACCGCCCGCTCCACAGCGCGCAGAGCGCTGTCGGCGGCGTAGGTGGCCCCGCGGTCGAAGAACGAGTCCGGCGTGCGGTTGATGATCGCCATCACCACCAACTCGCCGGGGGCGAACGTGTGCCCACCCAGCCGAAGCGCCCCGGCCATGCCCGCCTCCTGGAAGTTCACGCCGTCGCCGCCGCGTCGGCCGGTCCCGACGCTAGTCGGTCGCCCGTCCACGATTCCGGGCGGGCGTCGGCACCGATCATGATCGAGGCGGGTGGCGGGGTCGCTCCCGGCCGGCTGCCATGCCACGATCAGTGCATGGGTCAGCTTCTGCTCCTCCTGGTCGTGGCGTTGACCGTCGCGGCGGTGATATTCGGCGTGACGGTGCTGGTCAGCGGGCGCGATCCCGGTCTGGTGCCGGCCGAGCCGGATTCGCAGGCCGTGGCGTTGCCGGGCACCCGCCCGTTGCGCGAATCCGACGTGGGGGCGGTCCGTTTCGACACCGGGTTGCGCGGGTACCGGATGGACCAGGTCGATAAGGCGCTGCGCCGTGCCGCCTACGACATCGGTTACAAGTCCGAGCTGATCGGCGTACTGGAGTCGGAGGTCATCGCCTTGCGTGAGGGGCGCACCGACGACGCGGACGTGCTGCGGCAGGCCCGCGAGCAGTCCGCCAGCAGGGTGACTCCAGTGGACGCGGCCGAGGCCGGCGAGGCGACCGAGCCGGGCGAAACGGCGGAGCCGGGCAAGGACGCGCCGCTGAACGGCGAGGCGGGCTCGGCCCCGGTCGGCTCGACGACTCCCGGTCCGTTGCCCGCCGCCAGCTCGTCCCCGGCGGATTCCGACGGGGTGGCACCTGCCGCCGCGCCCGCCGACGACGAATCGGCCGATCGTGAGCAGACCGCCGACACCGAGCAGCGCGACGCGGTGGTTCGGTCGGAGTCGGCATGACCGAGCCGGGGGGCGCCGACGATCTTCGCGAGGCGGCCCGACCCGGCGCCGGTGAGGTGACCGCCACGGTGATCGTCGAGGCCCCGGCGGAGAGGGTGTTCGCCGCGCTGCTCGCCTGGGAACGTCAGTCCGACTGGATCCCGTTCACCCGCGTCCGGGTGGTCGAGGGCGACGGGCGCGAGGGCAGCCGGATCGAGGCGGTGACCGCGCTCGGCCGGGCGACGCTGCGCGACGAGATGCTGGTGGTCCGGGTCGACGAGCCGTACGAGATCGGTGTCGTGCACCACGGCCAACTGCTGCGCGGCCCGGGGGTGCTGCGCTGCACCCAACTGGACCGGGACCGCACCCAGGTCGTCTGGCACGAGTGGTTCCACCTGCCGGGCGGTCGGGCCGGTCGGCTGGCGTGGCCGGTGCTCTGGCCCGGCTCCAAGCTCGGCCTCACCCAGGCGCTGAAGAGGTTTGCCCGTCTGGTCGAGCAGGGCCGGCTGCCCTGACCGGGGAGCCCGGCGCTGGCTGCCAGCCCGGTGCGCGGAAGAGATGCCCGACCCGGTGCCGCCAGGTCACCGCGGCGCGCAGGTCCCGGGCGATCGAGGCGTACTCGTGGAAGGCCACCCGGACCGGGTTGTAGCTGCCGACGTTAGTGGTCAGGCCGTACACGCAACGCTCCCGTTCCGGCGCGAACGACGCGAAGAGCCGGTCCCAGACGATCAGGATGCCCCCGAAGTTGCGGTCCAGGTAACTGCCCTGCGACGCGTGGTGCACCCGGTGGTGCGACGGGGTGTTGAACACCGCCTCGTACCAGCGCGGCATCTTGTCGATCCGCTCGGTGTGGATCCAGAACTGGTAGAGCAGGTTGACCGAGCCGCAGAACGCGACCACGGCCGGGTGGACGCCGGCCACGATCAGCGGGATGTAGAACACCCAACTGGTCAGGCCGGTCCACGGCTGGCGCAGCGCGGTGGAGAGGTTGAACCGCTGCGACGAGTGGTGCACCACGTGCGAGGCCCAGAGGATGCGGATCACGTGGTGGCCGCGGTGCGACCAGTAGTAGCAGAAGTCCTGCGCGAGCAGGATCAGCGGCCAGGTCCACCAGAGCTCGGCGACCCGCAGCGGGGTGAGCGCGTAGAGCAGCGCGTACGCGGCGGCGATCGGCACCTTCCAGAGCAGGTCGGCGAAGATGCTGCCCAGGCCCATCGTCAGGCTGGTCGCGGTGTCGGCGCCGCCGTAGCCGACCTCGTCGTCGTCGCGGTGCAGCAGGTAGGAGACCCGCTCCAGCACGATGAGCAGCACGAAGGCCGGGATCGACCAGGCGATGACGTCCGGGAACTCCTTCACCGCGCGGCCTCCGCTCGCCGTCACCGGTCGGGGCGCACCGTCGGGTGACCTCGACCTACCGGTCGGTAACAAGCACCATAGGCAGCCGGACGGCCGGTGGCAATGGGGTGTCGGACGGATGCCCTAGCGTGTACGAGGTGACTGACCTGGTGATCGGCGCCGATGGGCTGCCTCGCTGCGCCTGGGGGTCGAGCACCCCCGACTACGCCATCTACCACGACACCGAGTGGGGGCGGCCGCTGCGCGGCGACGACGCGCTCTACGAGCGGATGACGCTGGAGGCGTTCCAGTCCGGGTTGTCCTGGCTGACCATCCTGCGCAAGCGTCCGGCGTTCCGACTGGCCTTCGACGAGTTCCACATCCCGACCGTCGCCCGCTACGACGACGCCGACGTGACCCGGCTGCTCGCCGACGCCGGCATCGTCCGCAACCGGGCCAAGATCGAGGCGGCGATCACCAACGCCCGCGCCGCACTGGAACTGCCGGAGGGCCTGTCCGCGCTGCTCTGGTCCTTCGCGCCGGAGCCCCGGCCAACTCGCCCCGCCTCGTTCGCCGAGCTGGCGCCGATCACGCCGGAGTCGACGGCGATGGCCAAGGCACTCAAGAAGCGCGGCTTCCGGTTCGTCGGCCCGACCACCGCGTACGCGCTGATGCAGGCCACCGGGATGGTCGACGATCACATCGTCGGCTGTCACGTCACCCTTGCATCGGCGGCGTGATGAGATTGCAGGCATGACGACCGAGACCGCGCACCGGGCCGGTGCGGCCGGCAACGCCGACGGGGTGGGCACCTGGGCGGTGCTGCTGCCCGCCGAACGGTACGAGGCCGAGCGGCTCGTGCACCACGACACGCTGGAGCTGACCGGGCTGACCGACGTCGCGCGGCCAGGGCTGGGCGACCAGGTGGCCGTGCTTGTCGACGCCCCGCCACGGCTGGTGGCCCTCGGCCGGGTCACCGCGCCGGGTCGACGCCATCGCGAAGACCCGGACGACCCGCAGTCCCCGGTCGAGCCGGGCACGCTCGTTGTCGCGTACACCCGGCGGGCCTTCGACGAGCCGGTGCCGGCCGACCTGCTGACGTTCGACGGGCCGGTCACCGCCGTGGAGCCGGCGGCCTTCCGGGCGCTGGCCGACCAGCTCGGCCCGCCCCCGGCGCGGCGCACCTGGCTGGTCAGCCTCGACCTGCCGATCGAGGCCGGCACGCCGGCCGAGGCGGTTCGGCTGTTCTGGTCCTACGTGCAGGAGCTGGGCCCGCGTGAGCTGCCCGCCTTCGTCTCGCCGGCCGGCGACGAGCTGGCCATGCAGGCGTTCGTGCTGGGCGAGCAGGCCAACCAGGACCCGGAAGAGGACGACTAGAAAAGCTTGTCCACTCGTCCCCGCCAGTCGGCGAGGACCGGGCCCGGGTCGGTGTCCAGCACCCGCTCCAGCAGCGTGGCGTAGACGTCCCGGAAGTCGGTGGTGTATTTCAGGTCGCCGTCGTCGAGGTCGGTGAGGCTTGGTGGTGCGCCGTGCCAGCCACCCCGGACGCCCGCGCCGAGCAGCAGCACGTCCGAGGCGGTGCCGTGGTCGGTGCCGTCCGAGGCGTTGGCCCGTACCCGACGGCCGAACTCGGAGTAGACCGCCACCACCACCTTCCGGCCCGCCTCGGTGCGACTCATCCGGTCGGCGAACCCGGTCAACGCCCGGTCCAGCTGACCCAGGAGCACGGCCTGCAACTGCTTCTCGTCGGCGTGCGTGTCGAAGCCGCCCAGCGACACCGAGAAGACCCGGGTGGACACTCCCGCCTCGACGCACTGCGCGACCAGGTCGAGCTGTGCGTCCAGTGGGGTGCGGGCCCCGCCGGTGGCCGTCGCGGGGGCCTGCTCGCCGTCCGGGTCCGCCGTGTCCGGGTCGGCGGAGTCGCGTACCTGGCGGATCATCTCGTCCACCGACCGCAGGTCGGCGAAACAGGCGGCGGCCCGGCCCCGGGCCGCCGACTCGCCCGCCTCGGCGGCGGCGAACGCGGTCAGTGTCGCCGCGGGCAGCCCCTTCGCGGCCTTCCGGTCGGTCACCGGCACTGCCGCACCGGCGCTCTCGGCCCCGGCCAGCAGCGGCGGCAGCGCCGGTTCGAAGGAGACCGCCAGCCGGGGGTCGCCGCCGGCGCGGTCCAGCCACCGCCCGAGCCAGCCGGTGTTGCCGGGCCGGTCCGGTTGCGCGGTGTGCCAGATGTCCATCGAACGGAAGTGGCTGCGGTCCGGCTTCGGGTAGCCGACTCCGCGCACGATCGCCAACCCACCGCCGGACCAGCGCTGGTGCAGGCCGGCCAGCGCCGGGTTGAGGCCGAAGTCGTCGTCCAACCGCCGCACCTCCCCGTCCGGGTACGCCAGCTCCGGGCGAGCCGCCCGGTAGGCCGGGTCGCCGTACGGGATGACAGTGTTGAGGCCGTCATTGCCGCCGTAGAGGGTCACCAGCACCAGCGTGCGGGACTGCGGGTCCCGGTCCCCGCTGGTGTCCAGCAGGTCCCGCAGGCTGTACGCGCCGGCCCCGGCGGCCAACGCGCCCGCGCCGACCACCCCGCTGGTCAGCAGGAACCTGCGTCGGGTCACTGTGTCCATGTCGACTCCTCCGCTCAGCTGACTGTGTATTCGGGGCTGACCAGGCCGGCGGCCAGCAGTTTGCGGGGCTCACCGGCCAGCGGGGTGAGAGCCGCCCGGGTGCGTGCGCCCCACCCGTCGACCACCAGCAGTCGGGCCAGCGCGTCCGGTCGGCCGGCGGTGGGCGCGGCGGTCAGGCGGGCCAGCACCGCTGGTGCCGTGGCGGCGGCGAGCACCCCGGCCGTCCGCAGCCGGGCCTGCAACGACGAGGTGGTCAGCCAGGCGGACCCGGCCGGCCAACCACCGACGCTCGGTGGGCGCAACGGCACCTGGTCGAGCGCGTTCAGACCGGCCAGCAATTGTCGACGTTGCTGCTCGGGCAGCGCGGACGGTCGGATACCGAGCTGCCGCAGCGCACCGACCAACCACTCCACCGGTTGCTTCACCAGCGTGCCCCGGGTCTGCGCGAAGGCCGGCGCGGAGAAGAGCGCCCGCACTGTCGCGATGATGTCCGCGCCGGCCAGGCCATCCGGTGCGGGGGTCTCGGTGCCGGCGTAGCGGAACCAGAGCCGACCGGCCACGAAGGTCGCCGCCGCCGGTTGGGCCGCCAGCAGGCCGGCGTACGCCTCGGCGTCGAACCGGCTGCTCCGTCCGAGGATGCTCTTCTCGCCGGGGTCGTGCCGGCGGGTCTCGAAGCGGGCCGCACCGGTACGCCGGTCGACCACCCAGCCGGTCAGGGCCCGCGCGCCGGCCTTCACGTCGGCCTCGCTGTAGGCGCCGATGCCGAGGGTGAACAGCTCCATCAGCTCGCGGGCCAGGTTCTCGTTCGGTGCCTTGCGGGTGTTCTTCTGCCCGTCCAGCCAGACGATCAGGGCGGGGTCGCGCACCATCGCGGCGAACAGTGGGCCCAGCGGCCCACGACCGTGCCGGCGCAGCGTCTCCAACTGGCCCACCATCAGCCGCGCCGACTTGACCTTCTGCGCGCTGGTGGCCCAGTGCCCGTGCCAGAAGAAGAGCAACTTCTCGGTCAGCCCGTCCTCGGCGGCCACCATCCGGTCCAGCCACCACTCGGTGACCTGCTGGAGTTGCTTGCGGCGCTCCGCGTTGGCCTGCTGCCGTTGCTCACGGGTGGAGTCCTTGGTCAGCCCGGCGTACGGGTCCGGGGGCAGCGTCGGAACCGGTGTGGCCGCCGCACCCCGATCCGTGGCGGGCGGGGTGAGCAGCCGGTCCAGTGTCGCCGCCGGCCCGGCCCGCTCGGCCGCGTCCACCTCGTCGGCGGTCGGCCCGAAGGTGGCGCGGCGCAGCAGGTGCGCCACCGATTCACGATCGCTCATACCGGCCGACGCTAGGCGTTCCGTGTTCGAGGACGGTAAGGGCGGCGTCCGGATCGCGTTCAGCGTCCCTCGAAGACCGGTTTCTGCTTGCCGACGAAGGCGAGGGTGGCCGCCCGGTGGTCGGCGGTGGCGCCGCAGATCGACTGGGCCTGCGCCTCGGCGGCGAGCGCGTCGGCGAGGGTGCCGGCGTCGGCGATGGAGAGCTGTCGCTTGATCGCCCCGTACGCGACGGTCGGGCCGGCGGCGAGGCGGGCGGCCAACTCCTGGGCGACGGGCAACACCTGCTCGTCGTCGTCCGTCAGCCGGTTGAGCAGGCCCAACCGGCAGGCCTCCTCGGCGCGGACCGGCTCGGCCAGCAGCAGCAGCTCCACCGCCTTGGCGTGGCCGACCAGCCGGGGCAACGTCCAGGAGGCGCCGGTGTCGGCGGCGAGACCGATCTTGGCGAAGGCCATCAGGAAACTGGTGGTCGGACCGCCGATGCGGATGTCGGCCAGGAACGCCAGCGACGCGCCCGCCCCGGCGGCCATCCCGCGGACCGCGGCGATCACCGGCTTGGGCAGGTTGGCGAGCCGGGCGGCGATCGGGTTGTAGTGCGCCCGCACGGTGCCCAGCGGGTCACTGGCGGAGTTTTCCAGGGTGGCCACGTGCTCGCGCAGGTCCTGACCGGCGCTGAACGCCCCGCCGGCCCCGGCCAGGACGACAGCACGGCAGGACCGGTCGGTCTCCAGCTCCGCGAGGGCGTCCCGCAGCGCCTCCTTGAGCGCCACGTCGAGCGCGTTCATCGCGTTCGGCCGGTTCAGCGTGAGGGTGACGACGGCGTCGGTCCGGTCGACCAGCAGCGGCTCGGTCACGTGTCTAACGACCCTTCTGTCGGACGATGCGGTTGCCGGCGTCGAGGCACTGTTCGACGTACCGGTCGGCGGCCGGACGCAGGCGGGCTGCGTGCCGGTCGAAGAAACTGGCCGCGGCGGTGCCGGGCCACCGCTCGGGCAGCAGCGCCGGGGGCAGCTGCGGATCCTGGAAGAGGAACGTACGCCACGCGTGCACGAGGCGGAACCGCGTCGCGTACGCCTCCTCGTCGCTGCTGCGCACGGTGACCGCGGCGAGCAGCGGGCGCTGGTCCGCGACGAACCGCTCGTAGGCGCGGCCGATCTCGGCCAGGTTCCAGGCGCGTCGGACCACGCCCATCGCGCCGGGGGTGCCGGAGAAGTGCGAGGCGGTGAACCGCTCGAACCGGATGCCGGTCTCGGCGAGGAGGAGGTCGACGTCCTCGGCGGGGCGGGTGGCGACCCAGGTCTGCTCGTCGAGCGTTCCGTAGCCGAGGAAGCTCAGATTCGCGGCGAGCCGTTGGCGGTCCCGCCGGGAGCCCGGGGCCTCCAACACCAGGAGGTCGAACCGGCCGTCCCAGGTGACCCGGCCGGTCCGGTAGATCCGGGCGGCTGCCTCGTCGAGTCGGCGGGCAGCTTTCGGTGTGATCGAATATCCCGGTCCGGAGACCAACCGGAGGGGCTCGAGCCAGCCTTGGCGCACCATCCGGGAGACGGCGGTGCGAACTGCTGGCGGTGCGATTCCCAGCGGCGCCAGTAGCTTGACCAGGGCAGCAACCGGTGCCCGGCCACCCCTCGGACGGAGGTGGTCGCCGTACAGGTCGAAGAGTGCCGACCGTGCCTGCATGACCGCACATTGTGACAGGCCTTCTCAAGATAAGCTAGATGCTGTTACATCAATGCTGCTCCGGTTTGGGTCCGGCGGTGTTCATCAGGGAAAATCGTTTGTCGACACCCCCGTGACCGTTGCGGGTGGTCGTGACGAAGTGGCTGTGGGGCAACCCACCGACCCTGGTGTAGGTCTGAGGGGAGACAACATGGCGGCGATGAAGCCGCGGACGGGCGACGGTCCGCTGGAAGTCACCAAGGAGGGGCGGGGCATCGTGATGCGGGTCCCGCTGGAGGGCGGTGGCCGGCTCGTCGTCGAGATGACTCCCGACGAGGCCAACGCGCTCGGTGACGCACTGAAGGCAGCGGCCGGCTGAGTAAGGAGTGCTCCGGGCGGCTCACGCCGCCCGGAACGTTCTTTGGACCCTGAGCCACCGGAATCGCCGGTGGCTCAGGGTCTTCAACGCTGCGGTCAGGTGGGTTCGCCACCGGTCCGCGACACTTTTCTGGAGGTACGGTTCCGCGTGCTCGCAATCCGTCTGATCGCCGAGCCGGACCGGCTCGACGTCCTCGTCCTGCCCGTCCGCTCCGCCGATTCGACGGCGGAAGGTGACACCTCGGCCGAGCCAGTATCGACAGCCGTGGCGGGCCCGGACGGCACGGCCGACGAGGCGGCCGCGCTGGCGTCAGCGGCCCGGCTGACGGGCCGAGCCGGCGAGATCCACACTCAGCTGCGCCCCGGGCGTACCCCCGGCCGGCTGCTGCTGCTCGGCATCGGTGACGGCGGCGAGGCGGCTTGGCGGACGGCCGGCGCGGCCCTGGCCCGCTCAGCTTCAGCTGAGACGCATATCACCATCGCGCTGCCCGCCGAGGTGACCCCGGCCGCAGTTCGCGGGTTGACCGAGGGGCTGCTGCTCGCCCCGTACCGGTTCCGACTCACCGAGGCCGGCGACCGACCGGCGCTCACCGGCGTCGACCTGCTGCTCGACGACCCCGCCGGGTACGAGGACACCGTCGCCACGGCTCGGACCACGGCCGCGATGACCCATCTCGCGCGGGACCTGACCAACACTCCCTCGTCGGTGAAGACCCCGCAGTGGTTCGCCGACCAGGTGGCCTCCGCCGCGGCCGACCTTCCGGACCTGCGGCTGCGGGTCCGTGGCCCGGCAGAGCTGACCACCGAGGGCTTCGGCGGGATCCTCGCCGTGGGCGGTGGATCCGCCAGCGGACCCCGGCTGGTCGAACTGGACTGGCACCCCGCCAACGCGCGCACCCATGTGGTGCTGATCGGCAAGGGCATCACCTTCGACACCGGTGGCATCTCGATCAAGCCGGTGGCGTCGATGAAGCTCATGCGCAAGGACATGGCCGGCGCGGCCGCTGTCGTCGCCGCCACCCTTGGTGCCGCCGCGCTGCGGTTGCCGGTCCGGATCACCACATTGACCCCGCTGGCCGAGAACATGGTCAGCGGCTCGGCGTTCCGCCCCGGCGACGTCATCCGGCACTACGGCGGTACGACCAGCGAGACGACAAACTCCGACGCCGAGGGTCGGCTGGTCCTCGCCGACGCGCTGGCGTACGCGGTGCAGCAGCTCAAACCGGACCTGCTGCTCGACCTGGCGACGCTCACCGGCGCGAACTCGGTGGCGCTGGGCAAGCGCACCGCCGCCCTCTACAGCGAGAACGACGAGTTGGCCGCCAGCGTGCTGGCGGCGGCCGAGGCGGCCGGCGAGTCGGCGTGGCGGATGCCGCTGCACACCGACTACGTCGAGTACCTCGGCAGCGAGATCGCCGATCTCTACAGCGCACCCGCGCAGGGTGCCGGGTCGGTGCTGGCCGCGCTCTACCTGCGCGAGTTCACCGGCGAGCTACGAGACCGCTGGCTGCACCTGGACATGTCCGCCCCGTCCTGGGCCGACAGCGACCAGGCCGAGGTCAGCCGAGGCGCCACCGGTTGGGGAGTCCGCTCGTTGCTGCGCTGGCTCGCCGACGTCAACTAGCGCGTGGGTCAGAGCCCCGGCCCGACCGAGGCTCTGACCCGTCCTGGGCTCGGATCAGCACTTCACCGCGGCGAGCAGCCCGTGGCCGACCGGAAGCAGCGCGGGAATCCAGTGCTCCGACTCCCGGACCGCCTTGATCGTTTCGCGAACCGTCACCGTCTCCGCGTCCCGGGCGGACGGGTCGCCGATCCGGCCGCTGGCCAGCACACCGTTGAGCGCCAGCACGCCGCCAGGCCGCAACAGCCGCAGCGCCGCCTCCACACAGGCGTGGAAGCCAGTCGCCTCCGCGTCCACGAAGACCAGGTCGTACGCACCGTCGGCGAGCCGGGGCAGCACGTCGAGCGCCCGACCGGTGATGATCCGGGTACGCCCGGCCGCGAAACCCGCCTCGGCGAAGATCCGCCGGGCGATCCGCTGGTGCTCCACCTCCACGTCGATGGTGGTGAGCACGCCGTCGACGCGCATGCCGCGCAGCAACCAGACGCCGCTGACTCCGGTGCCGGTGCCGATCTCCACCACCGCACGGGCGTTGCCGGCGGCGGCCAGCAGCCGCAGCGCCGCCCCCGCGCCGGGGGTGACCGCGTCGAGGCCCACCTCCCGGGCCAGGCTGCGGGCGGTACGCAGAACGAGATCCTCGGTGACGTACGACTCGGCGAAATGCTGGGCCTGTGTCGTCGAACTGCCGGAACCGGCGACCGTGGCGATGGGGCACCTCCGGGGGCGGTGCGTGGTGCGGGGGCGGGTTGGCACTGTGAGCGTAGAGGCGACCGTCGTGGGGCGCAGCCGCGCCTCCGCCGGAAGCGATCACCGGGGCAACCGCTGACTGCACCGCGTCCATCCGTGCAATCCTGGAGGCGGTATCCCGTCAGCCGCGACCAGACCGGCCCGTGGCCGGGCGACGCGGCGCGGGATCCGGGGACGGACTGGGAGGCACCGACGTGACCGACGGCTGGGACTGGCGCCGGGGCGGTGAGACTCCGGCTCCGGCGCGACCGCCCGGGGCAGGAGCCCCGTCGGTGGGGCCGCCGACCATGCCGGGGGCCGACCGTGCGCCCCTCGCCCCGCCAGGCAGCGGGCCGACACCGGGCTGGCCGGGGCCGGCTGTGGGCGCCCCCAACTCGGCCGACGCGTCGGCCTGGTGGTCGGACGCGCTCGCCGACCCCTGGCGCGACCCGGCGGCCCCTACCGCAGTGGTGGTGCCCGGGGTGGTGGCCCCCGGCACCGAGCCCGAGCCGGTCAGCGACCCCGACGCGCCGGGCCGGCCGACTCTGCGCCACCTGTTGCTCATTCCCGTGATCACCGCGCTGCTGGCCGGCACCCTCGGCGGTGCGTTGGGCTACGCGTTCGCGGTGCGCGGCGGCGCTGGTGCGGCGGTCCTCGGCGGTGCGCCCGCGGAGGTGCCGGCGCTGGCGCAGCGCAAACCGGAGTCGCTGGCCGGGGTCGCCGAACGGGTTCTGCCCAGCGTGGTCACCGTACGGATGAGCAGCCTCGGCGGGACCAGTGAGGGCTCCGGGTTCATCGCCACCGCCGACGGCCATGTGATCACCAATGACCATGTGGTGGCCGGCGGCACCGGCAAGGCCTCGGTGGTCTTCAACGACGGCAGCACCGCGCCGGCGACCATCGTCGGCCAGGACGCGGAGTCGGACATCGCGGTGATCAAGGTGAGTCGTCCCGGGTTGCGACCCGTGGAGTTCGGCGACTCCGACGCGCTGGCGGTCGGCGACCCCGTGCTCGCCATCGGCTCGCCGTTGTCGCTTGCCAACACGGTCACCGCCGGCATCGTGAGTGCGCTGGACCGGACGATGCAGGCCGGTGAGCCGGGCGGCCCGGTGCGGTACTACGCGGCCATCCAGACCGACGCCGCGGTCAACCACGGCAACTCGGGCGGCCCACTTGTCGACGGTGCCGGCCGGGTGGTCGGAGTGAACTCCACCATCAAGTCACTCGTGGCCGAGGGACACGAGGCGGGCAACATCGGGCTCGCCTTCGCCATCCCGATCAACCAGGCCAAGCGGGTGACCCAGGACATCATCGGCACCGGTAAGGCCCGGCGTACGGTGATCGGCGCCCGGGCGGACGGCCCCACCGGGGTTGTCGGGGGTGGCCTGCGGCTGGCCGAGGTGGAGCCGTCCGGCCCCGCGGACGGCGCCGGACTGAAGGTCGGCGACGTGATTCTCAAGATCAACGGGCGGCCGATGACCGAGCCGACGGATCTGACGGCGTTGGTCCGCAAGTACGCGCCGGGCTCGGTCGTGACCGTCGAGTATCGGCGGGGCTCCGCTCGGCAGAACACCTCGGTAACTCTCGCCGCGGACGCGAAGTGACTCACCACGGAAGCGAAGTGAACAGCGGCGCACCCCTTGCCCGAAAGCCGTCCGCCGTGCGTAGTCTTGCTGCTGACGCCGAGAGGAGGCCCGCGGGATGCTCGACAACCTGAACTGGTGGGAGATCGGTGCGCTGCTGCTCCTGGCGCTGCTGATCTTCGGCGACCGGCTCCCCGCCGTGATCACCGACGGCCTGCGGTTGGTGCGCAACCTGCGCAACATGGCCCGCAACGCCACCGGCGACCTGAGCCGTGAGCTGGGCACCGACATTCAGCTGGAAGACCTGCATCCGAAGGCGTTCATCCGCAAGCACCTCCTCAGCGAGGAGGACGAGGCGGCGATCCGCAAGCCGTTGCAGGGCGTCTACGACAACCTGCGCGCGGACGTCAGCGGCGTGCACAACGACCTGAAGGACGTGGCCAACGCCGCCGACCTCCGGTCGAACGAGGCCCGCTCCGGCACTGCCACCAGCAGCCCCTCGGCTCCGGCCCCCCGCGCCAGCTACGACGACGCCACCTGACCGACCCGCGCCCCGACCGGCTAGTGCCCGCGACCGGCTGGTCCCGCCCTGCCCGGACTCGGCCGGATCGCGCCCGCCGCGGCGGCCTTGCTGGACCACCCACCGGCACGACTCAGCCCGCCGGCCAACAGTGGCCGACGGGCTGACGGTGTCCCGGGTGGTCAGCGCCCAGCGGGCTTGAGACCGAGTGGCTTGCCGAGCAGTGACTCGCGGCGCAGGGCGAGCCGGTCGGCGATCGTGCCGAGCGCCTGAGCGGCCGGGGAGCCCGGCTCGGCCAGCACGATCGGGTTGCCGGCGTCGCCGGCCTCGCGGACCCGGGTGTCCAGGGGGATCTGACCGAGCAGCGGCACCTGCGCGCCGATGGTCCGGCTCAGCGACGCGGCCACCGCCTCACCACCGCCGGCGCCGAAGATCTCCATCCGGGAGCCGTCCGGAAGCTCCAGCCAGGACATGTTCTCGATGACGCCTACCACCCGCTGGTGGGTCTGCAGGGCGATCGCCCCGGCCCGCTCGGCGACCTCGGCGGCGGCGGTCTGCGGGGTGGTGACGATCAGGATCTCCGAGTTGGGCAGCAACTGGGCCAGCGAGATGGCCACGTCACCAGTGCCCGGCGGCAGGTCGAGCAGGAGCACGTCCAGGTCGCCCCAGTAGACGTCGGCCAGGAACTGCTGCAGTGCCCGGTGCAGCATCGGACCGCGCCACACGACTGCGGCGTTGCCGGAGGTGAACATGCCGATGGAGATCACCTTCACGCCGTGCGACTGCGGCGGCATGATCATGTCCTCGACGCGGGTGGGCCGGGCCTCCGTGCCGAGCATTCGCGGCACCGAGTGGCCGTAGATGTCGGCGTCGACCACGCCGACGGAGAGCCCGCGGGCGGCGAGCGCCGCCGCCAGGTTGACAGTGACGCTGGACTTGCCGACGCCACCCTTTCCGCTGGCCACCGCGTACACGCGGGTGCGCGAGCCGGGCTGGGCGAACGGGATGACGGGCTCCTCGGTCGCGCCGCCGCCGCGCAGCTGCGACTGCAACCCCTGCCGCTGCTCGGGGGTCATCACACCGAAGTCGATCTCCACGCCGGTGACGCCGGGCACCGCGGCGACGGCGGCCGTGATGTCGTTACGCAGCTTGTCCTTCAGCGGGCAGCCGGCGACGGTGAGCAGCAGCTCGACGCGGACGACACCGCTGGCACCGATCGTGGCGGAGCGGACCATGCCCAGCTCGGTGATGGGCCGGCGGATCTCCGGGTCGTTGACGGTGGCCAGGGCGGCCTGGATCGCGTCCTCGACGGTGCTCACGGGTGCTGACATGCCCGCAATGCTACGTCGCGGGGCATCCGTTGCCGCCGCTGCCCGGGGCGGTGTGAGCCAATCGATGACCCGTCGGTCAGCTCTCCGACCGGCGCGGGCCGGTGCCGTCCGGCCGGGCGTCCCGGGTGAAGTCGCCGTCCAGGTCGTCGCGGGGTTCTTCCAGGCCGACGCCGTCGGTCGGCCGCTGGCCACGTCGCTCCTGCCGGCTGTCCTTCTCCTGCTGGCGGCGCTCCAGTCGCTGCCGGCGTTGCCCCACCTCGTCCAGCTCCTCGGCCAGCCGGGCCAGCTCGGAGCGGAGGAAGTCGCGGGTGGCGACCTCACCCAGCGCGATCCGCAGGGCCGCGATCTCCCGGGCCAGATACTCGGTGTCCGCCTTCTGCGCGGTGGCTCGCCGCCGGTCCTCCTCCAGGGCCACCCGGTCCCGGTCGGCCTGCCGGTTCTGGGCCAGCAGGATCAGCGGGGCCGCGTAGCTGGCCTGCAACGACAGCACCAAGGTCAGGAACGTGAAGGTGTACGGGTCGAAGCGCAGGTCCGCCGGGGCCAGGGTGTTCCAGACGAACCAGATCGCGATCACCACAGTCATGACGACGATGAAGTTCGCGGTGCCCATGCCCCGGGCGATGCCCTCGGACCACCGACCGAACGCCTCCGCGTCGAACCGGGGCAGCTTCACGCCCCGGGGCTCGCGTGGCTGGTCGAGACGCTCTGTCCGACGCTGGTCAGCCATCTGCGCCGTCCAGCGCAGGGTCGGTGGTGCCCGGGGCGGCGAGGGCGTCGCGGTCCCGCCAGTCCCGGGGCAGCGAGTGGTCCAGCACGTCGTCGACGGTGACGGCGCCGACCAGCCGGTTGTTGCGATCGATCACCGGCATGGCGACCAGGTCGTAGGTGGCCATCCGGCGGGTGATCTCCGGCAGCGGCGTGGTGGGGCGCAGCGGGTCGATGTCGTTGACCACCACCTTGCCGAGCAGGTCGGCCGGGGGTTCGCGCAGCAGCGCCTGGAAGTGCACCATGCCCAGGTAACGGCCGGTCGGCGTGTTCTGCGGTGCTCGGGTCACGAAGACCTGCGCGGCGACGGCGGGGGAGAGCTGTGGCTCCCGGATCCGGGCCAGCGCCTCGGCGACTGTGGCGTCCGGCGGCAGGATGACCGGCTCCGAGGTCATCACACTGCCCGCCGTGCCGGGGGTGTACTTCAGTAGTTGGCGTACCGGATCGGCCTCGTCCGGCTCCATCAGGTCCAGCAGCACGTCCTGCTCGGGTGGGGGCAGCTCGTTGAGCAGGTCCGCGGCGTCGTCCGGGTCCATCTCCTCCAGGACGTCGGCGGCCCGCTCCCGGTCGAGGGCGGCGAGGATCTCCACCTGGTCGTGCTCCGGCAACTCGCTGAGCACGTCGGCCAGTCGCTCGTCGTCCAGCGCGGCCGCCACCTCGTTGCGTCGCGCGTCGGGCAGATCCTGCAACGCGTTGGCCAGGTCGGCGGGGCGCATGTCCTCCAGTACGGCGAGCAGGTTCGCCGTACCCCGGTTGTCGGCGATGCCGCTGAGCCCGCGCACCCGGTCCCACTCGACCTGGTGCAGGTGGCCGCGGCGGCTGAGCCGACCGGTCTGCTCGCGTACGGCGACACGGGTCAGCGACCACTCGCCACCCCGGGTGCACTCCATCGCGACGTCCACGACCGCGCCGGGCTGGCCGCCCGGGTCGAGTTGCACCCGCCGGTCGAGCAGTTCCTGGAGCACCAGCAGCTCGTTCGGGCGCTTCTCGAACCGGCGCAGGTTGAGGGTGCCGGAGCCGAGCACCACGGCGTCCGCGTCGATGGAGGTGATCCGGTTGATGGACAGGAAGATCCGGCGACGCATCGGCATCTCGGCGACGAGACCCACCACCTCCGGCGGACGCTTCGTCGCCCGCAGCCGTGCCACGGCGTCACGAACCCGCCCCACCTGGTCACCGTTCGGGTCGAAGACGGCGACTCCGGCGAGACGGGCGATGTAGACCCGGGTCGGCGTACTCACGGGCACCAGCCTAAGCGCCTAGTGTTTATCAACATGTCGACCTTGGCCTACGAGATCGTGGACGTCTTCACCGATCGCCCCTTCGCCGGCAACCCGCTGGCGGTGGTGTTCGGCGCGGAGGCGCTGGCCACCGAGCAGATGCAGGCGCTCGCGTTGGAGTTCAACCTGTCCGAGACGGTGTTCGTGCTGCCTCCGACCCAGGTCGGCGTCACCTACCGGGCCAGGATCTTCACCCCGGTGGAGGAGTTGCCGTTCGCCGGGCACCCCAGCGTGGGCGCGGCGGTCACCGCCTGCAGACGGGGCATGTTCGGTGTGGGGCAGGTCACTCAGGAGTGCCGGGCCGGTGTGCTGCCGATCGAGGTGACCGCGTCCGGGGCGACGCTGACCGGTGGCGCTCCGACGCTCGGGCCGGAGCTGGACCCGGAGCCGTTGCTGGAGATCGCCGGGCTGGTCGCCGACGACCACCTCGGGCCGCCCCCACGGGTCGCCGGCTGCGGGCTGGAGTTCCCGTACCTGCCGGTGCGTCCGGAGTCGGTGGCCCGCGCCCGGGTGGACCCGGCGGCGGCGCAGCGGTACGGGGTGTCGCACGTCAGCGTCTTCTCCTGGGACGCGGCCGCGCAAACCGCGCACGCCCGGGTCTTCGTGCCGGGGATCGGCGTTCCGGAGGACCCGGCGACCGGTTCGGCGGCGCTCGGCCTCGGTGTCTGGCTGGTGGCGAGTGGTCTGCTGCCCGGCGAGGGGCGCTCGGAGTACGCGGTCCGTCAGGGCGTGGAGATGAACCGTCCGTCCGCGTTGGCCTGCACTGTCACCGCGGCGAACGGGGTGGCGGTCGGCGCGACGGTCGCCGGCCAGGTGGTGCCGGTGGCCCGCGGTGAGATCGCCGTGCCGCCGTTCGTGGGCTGAGCGGAGGCGCCGATGCGGGAGGATGCGGGTGTGACGGACGAGGACGCCCCCGGGGGCACCCCACTGGTCGACGAGGCGATGAAGAAGGCCGCCGTGGCCTGGGTCAGCGTTGCGGACGGGCCGGCGCTCGCGCTCTGGTGCGCACCGCTGGAGGGCGCGCTGCTGGTGGTCAGCGGGCCGGGCGAGCAGGCCGCACCGGGTCTGGCCGACGCGACCGAGGCCCAGGTCACCCTGCGCGGCGACCACGGCGGTCGGATCGTCACCTGGCCGGCCCGGGTGAGCCGGTTGCAGCCGGGCACCGAGGCGTGGGAGGTGACCGCGCCGCTGGTGGCGGCGAAGCGCCTCAACGCGCCAGGTCCGACCGCCGACCTGGTGGCCCGCTGGGCGGCCGACGGATGCGCGGTGAACCGGCTCGCCCCGGCCGGTACGCCGCTGGCCGGATCGGAGTTGCCGGCCGACGCGCAGGCCGAGCCACCTCGGCCGACTCCGGCGGTCCGGGCCACCCGTAAGCCGTTCCGACTGCACCGGGTCCGCCGCCGCTGATCGGTCGATCAGCCCGTCCGACCGCCGACGCCCGCCACCGCGGCGTCGGCGTCGACGAGGGCGAGCACGTCGCCCAGGGCGCCGAGCGTCGGGCCGCACCAGTCCCGGTCGGCGTTGAAGACCATGTGCGTGGCCAGATCCGGTGCGGCGAGCCGGACGGCGGTCATCCCGGCCCGCTCGGCGCCGGTCAACTCCTGGCTGCCGCCGTCACCGACGTAGAGGCAGTCGCCCGGAGCGAGCCCGAGCCGGTGGCAGGCCGTCAGGTAGAGCGTCGGATCCGGCTTGCACCGCCCGACCTGCACCGAGAAGACCCGAACGTCGAGCAGGGGGGCGACAGCGAGCTGCGGCAGGAAGGCCGGCAGTTCGTGCGTACAGTCGCTGATCACGCCGGTGCGCAGGCCGCGCTGGCGCAGAGCCGCCAGCACCGGCACCGCGTCGGCGCGCAGCCAGGTGTCGGCGCGGACCGCCCGGTGCCGGGACGCCACAGCTGCCCGTACCGCATGGTCGCTGGGGTGTACGCCGGCCTGGGCGCACACCCAGCGCAGCGTCGCCTCCGCGTCGCCGAGCCGGCCGCTGGCCCGCTCGTAGTAGGTGCGGTTCAGCACCTCGGTCAAGATCTCAGTGGGACAGCCGAGCAGTTCGGCGGTGCCGACGTGCGCGACACCGCGTTGTACCGAACGGGTCAGGGTGCCGAAGAAGTCGAACAGCACCGCCTGGTAGCTGGGCATGGGGGAGCGCCTCCGGGCGGTCGAGGGTCGCCGGCGCGAACCCGCGTGATCGTAACGGAGTGATGACCCTCCGTGCTGACCGTCATACGTGTGAGGATTACGTCCCGTGCCCCCACCTCCACCCCGGCCGTCCCTGGACCCGCTGACCACCGGCGCGGTCGGGCTGGCAGTGGTCGCCGTGTCGTCGTCCGCGCCGCTGATCGCGTACGCCGCAGCCCCCGCGCTGGCCATCGCGTTCTGGCGCAACCTGCTCGCGGTGGCCGTGCTGAGTCCCTTCGCGCTGGCCCGACGCCGCGCCGAGTTCCGCAGACTGGCAGTGGGTGCGGGCCGGCGGGAGGGCCTGTTCTGCGTGCTGTCCGGGGTCGCCCTGGCCGGGCATTTCGCGACCTGGGTGCCGAGCGCCCAGCTCACCTCGGTCGCCACGTCCACAGCCCTGGTCGCCACCCAGCCGGTCTGGCAGGGGCTGATCGCCCGCGCCCAGGGGCGTCCGCTGCCCCGGGTGGTGTGGATCGGCATCGCGGTGGCGGTCGGCGGCGCGGCGGTCGCCACCGGGGTGGACGTGGCGGTCTCCGGTCGGGCCGTCCTCGGTGACGTGTTGGCGCTGATCGGTGCCATGTTCGCCGCCGTCTACACCGCTTTCGGGGAACGGGCCCGGGTCAGCATCAGCACCACCACCTACACCACCATCTGCTACGGGATCTGCGCGCTGATCCTGCTGACCCTGTGCGTGGTCGGCGGCGTACGGCTGACCGGCTTCGACGGGCGTACCTGGCTGGCCATCCTGGCCCTGGTGGCGGGCGCCCAACTGCTCGGGCACTCGATGTTCAACTACGCCCTGCGGAAGATCCCGGCTACCACTGTCAGCGTGCTGATCCTGCTGGAGGCGCCCGGCGCGGCAGTGCTCGGCTGGGCCTGGCTGGGTCAGCTGCCCCGCCCGTACGCGTTGCTCGGGATGGCGTTGCTGCTGGCCGGCGTGGCGGTGGTGGTGCTCGGCGGCCGGCGGAGCGAACCCACAGCCCTCCCGGCCGACCCGACCCCGCTGGCCGACTGATCAACCCAAGCGGGCGGACCGAGGCCCCACCCACCTACCGGGCTAGCCCTCGTGCACCTCGATCACCCGGGTCGTCGGCGCGGCTTCGCCGAGGGCGGTACGCAGGGCAGCCCGGTCCGGGTCGGCGAGGAACGACTCGTAGCCGGCCCGCCCGTCGAACCGGATCACGTGCACCTCGGCCTGCCCGCCGGTGCCGCGCAGACGCCGCTCCAACCGGCCGCCGTGCCGTTCGAGCAGGGCCAGCACGGCGTCCTCGTAGCGCTGCCCGGCGGCCTCGGCCCCGACCGCGAACTCGACGATCGCGACGAGTGTCAGCACACCGGCCCGGTCAGTCATCGAGACCGACGGCCTTGGCGCTCGCCGTCCACAGCCGGGCGGCGAGCTGCGGATCGGCAGCCTTCCGGAGCGGTCGACGCGGTCGGCGGTCGACGTAGTAACCCCCGTTGATCAGCCGGGAGCGCTCCTGTTTGGCCAACCACACAAGGGTCTCGGCACCCTTCTCCGGGCTGCGGAACGGCATGAACCGCATGCCGAACGCGACAAGCCTGCTGTCGTTGGCGAACCGGGTACGGACCACGCCGGGGTGGAAGCTGTACGAGGCAACGTCCGGCCAGCGCCGGGCGGCCTCGGCGGTGAACAGGACGTTCGCCTGCTTGCTGGTGCCGTACGCGCCCATCGGCCGGTAGTCACGCAGTGGCTTGTTCAGGTCGTCCGGGTCCAGTGCGCCGAAGCGGTGCGCGCCGGAGGCGGTCACCACGACCCGGCCCACCCGGTCGGCGAGCAGGTTGGTCAGCAGGAACGGGGCCAGGTGGTTCGCCTGGATCGACATCTCGAAGCCGTCGACAGTGCTCAGTGGTTGCAGCGCGATCGCGCCGGCGTTGTTGGCGAGCACGTCGATCCGGTCGTAGGCGGACCGGAGCTGCCCGGCCAGTCGACGTACGTCGTCGAGGATCGCGAAGTCGGCCCGGAACAGCTCCGGACGTTCACCGGAGTTCTCCCGTACCCGAACGGCAGCGGCCTGCAGGCGGGCCGGGTCCCGCCCGACCAGCACCACCTGGTCGCCCCGACAGGCCAGGTGCACGGCGGCGGCCAGCCCGATGCCGGAGCTGGCCCCGGTCACCACCACCAGTCGGCGCCCAGTGAGATCTTCCACAGGTCCATTCACCCCGGTCATGGCGCGAGGTTACCGTGGCGTCACAACGCCCTTTGGGATCGTTAAGGTCCCGGATCTGTCGTCAGGTGGCGTCGGCATGCCCGCCGGACGCTGGAAGGAGCGCATCCATGGCCGCAGTCGGTCGCCCCCGCAGGTCCTGCCTCGCCGTGCCGGGTTCCAGCGTGAAGATGCTCGGCAAGGCTCAGGGCCTCCCGGCCGACCAGGTCTTCCTCGACCTGGAGGACGCCGTCGCCCCACTGGCCAAGCCGGACGCGCGCAAGAACATCGTTGCCGCCCTCAACGAGGGCGACTGGGCCGGCAAGACCCGGGTGGTCCGGGTCAACGACCTGACCACCCCGTGGACCTACCGGGATGTCATCGAGGTCGTCGAGGGCGCCGGCGCCAACCTGGACTGCATCATGCTGCCGAAGGCGCAGACCGCGGCCCAGGTGCAGTGGCTGGACCTGACGCTCACCCAGATCGAGAAGACGATCGGCCTGGAGGTCGGTCGGATCGGCATCGAGGCGCAGATCGAGAACGCCGCCGGTCTGGTCAACGTGGACGCGATCGCCGCCGCCTCGCCGCGCGTGGAGACCATCATCTTCGGCCCGGCCGACTTCATGGCGTCGATCAACATGAAGTCGATGGTGGTCGGCGGCCTGATCCCGGACTACCCGGGCGACCCGTACCACTACATCCTGATGCGGATCCTGATGGCCGCGCGGATGCACGACAAGCAGGCCATCGACGGCCCGTTCCTGCAGATCCGCGACGTCGACGCGTTCCGCGAGGTGGCCAAGCGCTCGGCCGCGCTGGGCTTCGACGGCAAGTGGGTGCTGCACCCGGGCCAGATCGACGCCGCCAACGAGGTCTACCAGCCGGCCCAGGCCGACTACGACCACGCCGAGCTGATCCTCGACGCGTACGAGCACTACACCTCGGAGGCCGGCGGCCGGCTCGGAGCCGTGATGCTCGGCGACGAGATGATCGACGAAGCGTCCCGCAAGATGGCGCTGGTGGTCGCGGCCAAGGGCCGGGCCGCCGGGATGAGCCGCACCTCGTCGTTCACCCCACCGGAGCAGTGACCGGCCGGGCCGGGACGACCGCCGCCGGCTGTCGGTCCGGCCCGACAATCGGCGGTACGCCGGCCCGCCCGCCGGTCAGTAGCTACTGCTGCTGTTGTCGCTGGTCGCGATCGCGTAGACGATCGCGGCGACGTAGATGAGGATCACCAGCACCAGGAACCCGGTGAGAATCCAGCCGACGATGATGGCAGCCTTCGCCATCCCCGCCCCGCCCTCGCCGCTGAGCCGGATCTGCTTCTGCGCCACGTGGCCGAGGATCGCGCCGATCGGCGCGGTGATGCAGGACGTGAAACCGATCAGGGCCAGCACGAACGCCGCGATGGCCAGCCCGTTGGTCTTCGGCGGCTGGGGGTAGCCGTAGCCGGGGTACTGCGGCGGATAACCGGGCGGGGCGTAACCGGGCATCGGCTGGGCCGCTGGCTGCTTCGCACCGGCGTACGGGTCGACCGGGGCGTACGGGTCCGGGGCGTAGGCGGTCGGGGCGTATGGGGCCGGGGCGTACGGGTCCGGGGCGTACGGGTCGACCGGGCCAGCTTGGGCGGGCACCGGCTGACCGGCCACCAGTGTCGGATCCGGTGCGGGGCTCGACGGCTGGGCCGACCACGTGGGATCGCTCCAGTTGCCGGGCGGCGGGGGATTGGTCATACGAACTCTCCGTCAGGTTGGGGTGCGGAGACAGGGTAGCCAGCGCCGCCCAAACCCGACGCCCCTGCTTCCGGGTGCCGCGTTGCTCGGGCCGGTCGTAACGGGCAGGATCCCTGTCATGGCATACGACGCGCGCGCCGCGGACCGCTCCGGCAGTCGACCCCGACGGGACGTCAGCCGCCCGGGTGCGGCCCGGCGCGCCCGGACGGCCGCCCCGGCGGGCAGCCCCGGCCCCGACGAGCCGGTCGCGCTCACCGACCCGGTCACCATGCGCCTCGACGGGCGGGTCGCCCTGGTCACCGGGGCGGGCAGCCCGGACGGCATCGGGTACGCCACCGCCCGGCGACTCGCCGACCTGGGCGCGCGGGTGGCCATCGTCTCCACCACCCGACGCATCCACGAGCGGGCGACCGAGCTGGGGGTGACCGGCTTCGTCGCGGACCTGACCGACGAGTCCGAGGTCGGCGCGCTGGCCGATGCGGTCGCCGAGCAGTTGGGCGACGTCGAGGTGCTGGTAAACAACGCTGGCCTGGCCAGTCGCGCCAGCCAGGGGGTGCTGCGGCCGGTAGCGCAGTTGACCTACGACGAGTGGCGCGGTGAGATCGACCGCAACCTCTCCACAGCGTTCCTGTGCAGCCGGGCGTTCATCGGGGGGATGGCCGAGCGGGGTTGGGGTCGGATCGTCAACCTGTCGGCCACGGCCGGCCCGGTCAACGCCCTGCCCACCGAGGCCGCGTACGCCGCGGCGAAGGCCGGGGTCGTCGGGCTGACCCGGGCCCTGGCCATGGAGATGATCGCCGACGGGGTGACAGTCAACGCGGTGGCGCCGGGCACCATCTACACCGCGGCGTCCACCATGGCCGAGATCAAGCAGGGGTTGGGCACCCCGGTGGGGCGGCCGGGCACGCCGGACGAGGTCGCCGCGGCGATCAGCTTCCTCTGCTCGCCGGCCGCCTCGTACATCACCGGCCAGATGCTGGTGGTGGACGGCGGCAACAGCGTCCGGGAGGCCCGCTTCCGCTGACGACGACGGTCCGCGGCGGCCCGGTTGTCAGTAGCTGCCGCTGTCGCCGGTGTTGCCGAAGGCCACCAGCGCCAGCCAGCCGCAGCAGGCCAGCACGGTGAGGCCGGTGAAGACGTAGCCAAGGATCAGCCCCCAGGTGGCGAGCTGGTCGCCCTCCTCGCCGCTGGTGCGGATCTGCCGCTTGGCCACGTGGCCGAGGACGGCGCCGGCCGGCGGGAAGACGAAGGCGAACACCAGCGACAGGATCGCCAGCACGTTGGTGCCCCGACCCGGCCCGGAAGGCGGTGGGCCGTACTGACCGTAGGGGCCCTGCGGGGGGTACGGCGGTTGCTGGCTCCAGTGCGCCGACTGCTGCGGCCCCTGGTGGCCGTACGGGGACGGTTCGCCAGCCGGTGGCCCGTACGGTGAGCGTTCCGTTGGCAGCTCGTACGCCGGCTGGTCCGGCTGCGGCGCGTACGGCGACTGGCCGGCCGGCGGTGGCGCGTACGGCGACTGGTCCTTCGGTGGCTCGTAGGGTGACGGCGGCGGCTCGTCCTCGGGCGGTCCCGACGGCGGCGGGTAGCTCACAGCTGTCCTCCTCCTGCCGGTGCCGGAAAAGTCCCTCTTGCCGGACGCTACCCGCAGCGGTGAACCTTTTCACAGCGGTTGTGTGGACTGGTCACCTTGGCCTCGTCGACCCGAGGGGCCGATACTGACCCAGCGTTCAGTTACCCATGAGTAGTGCGCGGATCCCCGGAGGCTGAGATGGCCCGACTCGCCCAGACGCCCGGCCTGACCGATGTGCAACAGTCGATCCTGGAGACCGTTCGGGACTTCGCCGACAAGGAGATCATCCCGCACGCGCAGCGGCTGGAGCACGCCGACGAGTACCCCACCGACATCCTCGACGGCATGCGCGAGATGGGGCTGTTCGGTCTCACCATCGACGAGGAGTACGGCGGCCTCGGTGAATCGCTGCTCACCTACGCCCTGGTGGTGGAGCAGTTGTCCCGAGGCTGGATGTCGATCTCCGGCATCGTCAACACCCACTTCATCGTGGCGTACCTGATCTCCCAGCACGGCTCCGCCGAGCAGAAGGCCCGCCTACTGCCGAGGATGGCCACCGGCGAGGTGCGCGGCGCGTTCTCCATGTCCGAGCCCGAGACCGGCTCCGACGTGTCGGCGATCAAGTCCCGGGCCGTCCGCGACGGCGACAACTACGTGCTCAACGGACAGAAGATGTGGCTGACCAACGGGGCGTACTCCTCGGTGGTGGCCACCCTGGTCAAGACCGACACCGGCGCGGAGTCCGTCTACGGCAACATGAGCACCTTCCTGCTGGAGAAGGAGCCGGGCTTCGGCGAGACCGCCCCCGGCCTCACCATCCCCGGCAAGATCGAGAAGATGGGCTACAAGGGCGTCGAGACCACCGAGATGGTGCTCGACGGGGTGACCGTCCCCGACTCCGCGATCCTCGGTGGCGCCAACCAGGTGGGCCGCGGGTTCTACCAGATGATGGACGGCATCGAGGTGGGCCGGGTCAACGTCGCCGCCCGCGCCTGCGGCATCTCCATCCGGGCCTTCGAGTTGGCGGTCAGCTACGCCCAGCAGCGCAAGACCTTCGGCCAGCCGCTCGCCAAGCACCAGGCGATCGCCTTCAAGCTCGCCGAGATGGGCACGAAGATCGAGGCCGCACACGCCCTCATGGTCAACGCCGCCCGGCTCAAGGACGCCGGCCAGCGCAACGACGTGGAGGCCGGGATGGCCAAGCTGCTCGCCTCCGAATACTGCGCCGAGGTCGTCCAGGAGGCGTTCCGCATCCACGGCGGCTACGGCTACTCCAAGGAGTACGAGATCGAGCGGCTGATGCGGGAGGCCCCGTTCCTGCTCATCGGCGAGGGCACCTCGGAGATCCAGAAGACCATCATCTCCCGAGGCCTCCTCAAGGAATACAAGCTCTAACCCGCGCCCAACCTCCGCGATCTTGCACTTTCGGTTGCCCGGTTGCCGCTTATGTCGGTTATGCCGGGACAGTAAGTGCAAGATCGCGGGGGCGAGGGCGAGGGCGAGGGCGAGGGCGAGGGCGAGGGTGAGGGTGAGGGCTGGGTCAGGTTAGGCGGGTCAGGTTGGCAGCGGCGCGTTCGACGATGAGGCAGCGGTCTTCGACGTAGTCCATGCCGGCCTCCTCGGCGATCCGCCGCGCCTCGGCCGAGACGATGCCCAGTTGGAGCCAGACCGCCGGAGCGCCGATCGCCGCCGCGTCCCGGACGACCTGCACGGCGTCGGCCGCCGGCCGGAACACGTCCACCAGGTCGACCGGGTGCGGGATATCGGCCAGCGACTTGTAGGCCCGTTCCCCGAACAGTTCGTCGACGGTCGGGTTGACCGGGATGATGCGCCAGCCGTACCGCTGCATCTGCAACGGCACGCCGTGCGCGGCCTTCAACGGGTCGCGGGACGCGCCCACGACGGCGATCACGGCGGAGTCGGCGAGGATCTGCTGAGCGGTACGCACCCGCCGACTGTAGCTCCGACTACAACAGCGTCAGCTGCTCGGCCGCCGACGGTGGCGGTGGCTCGGGCAGGCTGCGGTTGTCGCCCCGCTCCCCGCGGTGCAGCCCGTGCCGGCGTGCCGCGATCCGCACCCGGGCGGTCAGCTCCCGCTGGTACGCCTGCGGGGCGTACGCGCCGGCCCGGTAGAGCTCGCGGTAGCGGGGCACGAGGTGCGGGTGCTCGCGGGCGAGCCAGTGCGCGTACCACTCCCGGGCGCCGGGACGCAGATGCAGGGGCAGGGCGGTCACGCTCGTCGCGCCGGCGGCGGCGATCGCCGAGACGGTGGTGTCGATCGACTCGTCGCTGTCGCTGAGGCCGGGCAGGATCGGTGCCATCAGCACGCCGACGGAGAAACCGGCGTCGGCGAGTGCCCGGACGGCGTCCAGCCGGCGGCGTGGGTGCGGTGTGCCCGGCTCGACGGTGCGCCAGAGGTGCTCGTCGACAAACCCCACCGAGAAGGAGATGCCCACCGTGGTCACCTCGGCAGCCTCGCGCAACAGCGGCAGGTCGCGCAGGATCAGCGTGCCCTTGGTGAGGATCGAGAACGGGTTGGCGAAGTCCCGCAGCGCGCCGATGATCTGCGGCATCAGCCGGTAACGACCCTCGGCGCGCTGGTAGCAGTCCACGTTGGTGCCCATCGCCACGTGCGCGCCCCGCCAGCGTGGCGCGGCCAGCTCCCGCCGGACCAGCTCACCGGCGTTGACCTTGACGATCACCTTCCGGTCGAAGTCCGCACCGGCATCGAGATCGAGATAAGTGTGTGTATTCCTCGCGAAACAGTAAACGCAGGCATGAGAGCAGCCCCGATACGGGTTGATCGTCCACTCGAACGGGACGCGGGACTGCGCGGGCACCCGGTTGAGGATGGACTTGGCCTGCACCTCGTAGAACGTCATCCCGGCGAACTCGGGGGTGTCGAAGGTGCGGGCGACGGCGCCGGGCAGCGCCAGCGGCAGGGGTGGCGTCGCTGGCGCTGCCCGCTCGGGGTCTCCCTCGACCGGGGGAGCGGTGAGGTTGTCCCAGCGCATGGCCACTATTCGAACACGTGTACGAGGCAAGCGCAAGTGACCCGCCGTACACCGGTGGGCGTCCGGGTGGTCGGAGAGGGGAGGATGGACGCCATGGAGACGTCGACCTTCGTCTACGACGGGGACTGCGCGTTCTGCACGAGCTGTGCGGAGTTCATCGAACGTCGCATCCCCACCGCCGCACGTGTCGTGCCCTGGCAGTTCGCCGACCTGGACGCGCTCGGCCTCACAGTGGCCGAGTGCGAGGAGGCCGTGCAGTGGGTGGGCGCGGACGGCTCGCGGGCGGCCGGCCCGGACGCCATCGCGAAGCTGCTCGCCGCGAGTGGTCCGTTCTGGCGGGTCGCCGGCGCCGGTCTGCGGATTCCTCCGGTACGCGTCGCTGCCTGGCCGTTGTACCGCTGGGTGGCACGTAACCGGCACCGACTTCCCGGTGGCACTGCTGCCTGTTCCCTGCCGCAGGAGGCCCGGGAGCGGCTCTACGGGCCGGCCGGTCGCCCGACCACCGGCGCCTGATCGTCCAGCGCCGGCCCCGCGCCGGCTGTCACCGGGCCCGGGTCAGGCGGCACCCTGTCGACGTCGGCCGGGCGCGGCTCCGGGGCATCCGTCGTCGCCGCCTCGGGAGAGCCGCGGCCGACGAGCCGGCGTGCCCAGACCAGCGGGCGCACCCGCTCCAGCGGTAGGAAGCTGGTCATCGCGGCCAGGTGCGGCGCGAACGAGATCGTGATGGTCGCGATGGTGACCGCGTGGAACGAGTAGAAGAAGCCGACCATGGCGAGTCGCCAGCGGGGTGGCAGGAAGAAGACCAGCGGGCTCAGCAGCTCGAACGCGACGATGCCGAACTGGGCGACGATCAGCAGGTACGGCACCTGGGCGATGAGGTCCGCCAGGTCGGTGCCGCGCCGGATGATCGCGCGGGCCAGGACCGAGCCGGTCAGCCAGTCCAGACCGCCGAAGCGCAGCTTGGCGAAGGCTGCCAGGAAGTACGTGCAGATCACCGCGATCTGGGTGACGCGTAGGGCCCAGCCGCCGGCCTCGGTGCGGGTGGTGTCGCCGTGTCGGGCGCGACCGGCGGTGGGCAGCACGGCCAGGGCGACGAGCAGCCCGAACCGGTCGTGGTCGACCTTCCCGTAGCTCATCGCGATGATCATCCACTCCAGGTACAGCGCGCACACCGCCCAGCCGAGCAGCCGGGGCGCTCGTCCGGTGGCGGCGAGGAGTGCGAGCAGTAGCAACGCCCAGAAGATCACCGTCACCAGCGTCTCGGTCGGCGTCGGCAGTGGGAGCAGGCGGCCGATCAGGAGTGGCTGGTACAGGTCGCCGGGCACGCTCACCCGGGTGCGTACCCAGGGCGTGAAGATCACCAGATCGGCGGCGACGAAAAGGTAGATCAGGGTGCGGAAGGCGGCCACCCGCCCCCGGGGTACGGCCTCGGTCAGCCAGCGGTTCATCGGGTGGCCTGCCAGCGGACGACGGTCTGGTCGGTGTGTTGGCCGGTCGGTCGGCCGGCGCGGATGCCGTGCCAGCGGATGACGATGCGGACCTCGACCAGCGCGGGAGCGTCCGGGTGGCGTTCGGCGTACGCGTCGGCGACCTCGGTGAGCAGCGTCGGGTCGGCGGCGTATCGGGCCTGCTGACCCTCGATCTCGGCGCGGCGGATGCCTGTCGCGTTCTGGTCCAGGTCGATCACCGCCCCGGAGCTGTTCACCCCCTCGACGCGGGTGTCGGGTGCTGGCGCGTTCGGCGGGTTGGAGGTGGAGTACATCCGGAACGGGCCGAACGGGAAGTCGTCGTCGCTGCCCCAGAAGGTGCCGACGACGAGCAGGACGAGGCCCAGTGCGGTCACGCCCAGCCGGGTCACGCGCCCGCGGGTGGTCAGGTTCTCCATCGGGTCGTGACGATACGGGATGTACCGACGGCCTCGGGTCCCTCCGACGGCCAGTTCGGCCTGACCAGGCAGGTGATCATGCGGGGTTGCTGGGGGTACGACGAAGGCCGGGCCCGCATCGGGCCCGGCCTTCGGTGTCGTCGTGGGGACGACTCAGTGGTTGTGCTCGGCCAGCTGCTTGCGGACGTCGTCCATGTCCAGCGCCTCGACCTGCTCGATCAGGTTCTCCAGCGCGGACTCGGGAAGGGCGCCCGGCTGGGCG
Source organism: Micromonospora hortensis (assembly GCF_022230935.1). Classification (NCBI taxonomy): domain Bacteria; kingdom Bacillati; phylum Actinomycetota; class Actinomycetes; order Micromonosporales; family Micromonosporaceae; genus Micromonospora; species Micromonospora hortensis. Next base: position 85,371 of record NZ_JAKKFE010000011.1, on the reverse strand, counting down.
AAGACGATGACGCCGTCTCGGATCGCCATGATCGTCGGGATCGAGCGAATGTCGAACTTGGCGCCCAGCTCCTGCTGAGCCTCCGTGTCGACCTTGCCGAAGACGATGTTCTGGTGCTTCTCCGAGGAGCGCTCGTAGACCGGGGCGAACCGCTTGCACGGACCACACCAGTCGGCCCAGAAGTCGACCAGGACGATGCCGTCGTTGCCGGTCACCTCGTCGAAGTTCGTCGAGGTCAGCTCAACGGTTGCCATTGCACTCTCCGATCACCGCGGTTTATCTACGTCCCGTAGAACCAGGGCTGACCGTATCGAATTCCCGTGCGGTGGGGCACGAAACGTGCCCGGGGCTGCCGGGGGGTGCCGCAGGTCATCGACGTGCATCTGTTCACACCCGACCTGCGGAACGCAAGTGCATGACGCACTTGCGTGACCTGCGGTAATGGGAGCGTTTCCAGGGAGATCCACGCGATTGAGCACTACGAATCGGTAACTTGGGCCTTGACAAGGAGGTATCCGGCCTGCGGAGATCGCTGATCAACCTCCCCATCGTCACACACAGTAGTGTTACAAAAAGATAAATGTGACCGCGATCTCTGTTGAACCTACGCAGGCGTAGGGCAGAATTCCTCACATCAGAGCGTGGGCGGCGGGTGCCGGGGAGGGCCCCGCCGCTCATTGCGTCTCCCCCCAGGCGAGTGACCGGTGTGACATTTCCGCCGCCGTCGCGCCCCGCCGGTCGCCTTAACCATCGATAAGGCATGCTGTGCCGAACTCCATCGCCGCCCGTCGAAGGGACCAGCATGCAGTTCGGTCGCTACTACGAGGAGTTCGAGGTCGGCGCGGTCTACCGGCACTGGCCGGGCAAGACCGTCACCGAGTACGACGACCACCTCTTCTGCCTGCTCACCATGAACCACCACCCGCTGCACATGGACGCGCACTACGCCGCGACGGCGAGCCAGTTCAAGCGCAACGTCGTGGTCGGCAACTACATCTACTCGTTGCTGCTCGGCATGTCGGTGCCCGACGTGAGTGGCAAGGCGATCGCCAACCTGGAGGTCGAGTCGCTGCGGCACGTCGCGCCGACCTTCCACGGCGACACCATCTACGGCGAGACCACGGTGCTGGACAAGCGTGAGTCCGGCTCGAAACCCGACCGGGGCGTGGTGTCGGTGGAGACCCGTGGTTACAACCAGGACGGCACGATGGTCTGCGTGTTCCGGCGCAAGGTGATGGTCCCCAAGCGGGAGTACGCGGCCGCTGCGGTGCCCGACGGAGTGGATCCGGAGCGGCCCAGCTTCCCCGAGCCGCGCTGACAGCCGCGCGGCAGGCTCGACCGTCGACGAACACCGGGCTCCTTCCCCTGCGCGGGTCTGCTGGGGAAGGGGCCCTGTTCCCGTCGCGGGGCATATGCTGACGCCGGAGGTTCCGATGAGCCACTCCGTAGCGGGAGAGCCGTCCTCTGCCGGCCGCCGAGCCGCACCCTTGACCACCGCTGTCTACTCCGCCGCCGAGTGGGATCTGCTCACCAGCCTGCCCGGTCGGGTTCTCGTGGCCGCCGCGGCACCCGCTCCCGGCCGGACGGAGCGTGGAGTCCTGGCCGGCCTGGCCGGTCTGGATGCCGTGGCCGCGGGCCGAGCCTCCGACAGCGACCTGGTCCGCGCGGTGGTCGCCACGATCTACGCCCGCCACGACGGCGCCCCGCAACCCGCCGAGCGGCTCACCGACCTGGTGGACCTGCTGGCCGCCTGTCGTGCGGCGAGCCGGGTCCTCCGGCGGCGGGCCGACCCTGCCGACTCGGCCGCGTACCGCCAGTGGGTGCAGTCGGTAGCGGCCCGGGTCTGTCGCGCGGTGCCCGGCACCGGCGCGCGCCGGGTGGACCCACCGGCCAGCCCGGCGGACCGGCGCTTCCTGGACCGGCTCGGTGCCGCCCTCGACCTGGGCTGACCGGCAGGTCGTCGCGGCCGGCGCCGACGGGGTCCGTACCCTCTGATGACCGTGACCGACGACCAACTCGAGGTGGGCGTGGGCCCCTGGCCGGGGGACCCACCGGACGACCCCCGTTACGACAGGCAACTGCTCGCGGAGGGGGACCGGCGCAACGTCGTCGACCGCTACCGCTACTGGCGGCACGAGGCGATCGTCGCCGACCTGGACCGGCACCGGCACGGCTTCCACGTCGCTATCGAGAACTGGCAGCACGACTTCAACATCGGCACCGTGGTGCGCAACGCCAACGCGTTCAACGCCGCCGAGGTGCACATCGTCGGACGGCGACGGTGGAACCGGCGCGGCGCGATGGTGACCGACCGGTACCAGCACGTACGGCACCACGAGACGATCGAGGAGTTCGTCGCCTGGGCGGCCGAGCGGCAGTTGCCGGTGTTCGGCATCGACAACCTGCCGGGGTCGCGTCCGCTGGAGACCGGCACCCTGCCGCGGGACTGCGTGCTGCTGTTCGGCCAGGAGGGGCCCGGCCTCTCCGCGCCGGCCCGTGCGGCCTGCGACCACCTCTACTCCATCGCCCAGTACGGCTCGACGAGGTCGATCAACGCGGGCGTGGCCAGCGGAATCGCCATGCACGCCTGGATCCGCGCGCACGCCGGTACGCCGCCGGACTGACCCACGTACGGTGCCGAATCGGACGTTCCGGCTTGACGTGCCGGCGGTCCGGGGCGACGGTGGGGATGTGAGTGTCGCGGTGAGTTGTCCGAGATGCGGGGGCCTGGTACGGGCGCCGGATCTGATGAACACCGACTCGAGGTGTGTGCGCTGCGGCCCGGTGCCGCCGTTGCACGTGCCCGAGCACATCGGAGCGGACATCGTGGCGAGCGTGGTGGAACGGATCACCGCGACCGGCGATCCGCCGGTGACGCCGTTGTGGTGCCCGTGGCCGCTGCCGCCCGGTTGGACACTCACCGGCGTCGCGTACGCCGGGGACGACCGGACGGGCGTGCGGGCGACGGTGGTGGCCTGCGCGGGCCCGGCGCCGCTCGGTGGTGGTCCGGCCGATCTGGTCTTCGTGGCCGAGGAACCCGGTGTCGGCCTGGGCACCCGGCTCGCCGGTCTGACCGGCCCGGACCCGGGGCCGGAGTTGGTGGACGCGTTGACCGACCCGGGGTCGGGTCACCCCGACCACGTCGGACAGGCGAAGATCAAGGTCGGCGGGCACCCGACTCCACTGTGGGTGGTGAATTCATCAACGGATCGAAGCGCGTACGCCGGCGAAGCTCGGGGAATGTGGCTCCATGCGATAGCCTGGCCGGCGAGTGCGGGTCACCTGCTCGCGGAAGACGTCGTGCTACACGACCTGACCGAGTGGACTCCGCCCGAGCTCGTGTACGGCGCACCGTCCCCGTATCTACCCGGTAGAGCTTGACAACTCTTCCGGATTGACGGAGAACGGACGCAGATATTCACTGTACGACACCACACTGATACTCTGGGTGCCGCTGCGGTAATGGGACCCGGCGCCGCGCGAGAGGATGGCCCGCCATGGTCAAGAAGGTCCTCACCTGGGCCGGAATCGCATTCTTGATCTTCTTCGTCGCCTACCGGCCAAACTCTGCGGCGGACGTGTTCAAGTCGCTCGGCGGCGGGATCATGGATATCGCCCAGGGGTTTGGCGACTTCTTCACCAGCCTCGTCGCCTAGCAGCCGATGGGCAGCCCCTCCGGTCCACCCTTCGACCCGGACGACCCCGACCGGGAACGCCGCGAGCGCGACACCGAGCCGATCCCGCGGATCGGGCCTGATGACGGCCCGGGCTACGGGGCCGGTCCCGGCCTGTCCGACGGTCCGTCCCTTTCGGACGACGTCGGCTATGGCGACGGGCCCGGCTATGCCGGTCAGGGTCGTTCCGGTCGGGGGTGGATCCGTGATCCGGAGGCCAGCTACCAGCCGCCGCAGATCTCCGAGGACGAGCTGGCCGGGTTGCGTGCCGACGCGACCGGCTCGACCCCTCGGCGGGTGCTGCCACTGGAAGACGAGCCCAGTTCTCTGGTGGCTCGCTACCTCTTCCCCACCGAGCGCTACCGGGGCGAGTGGAAGCGACACTGGATCCACCTCACCAACCCGCTGTTGATCGGCGTCGCGGCGACCTTCGTGCTCGGCTACCTCTCCGGCTTCCTCGCCGGCCAGGACGTCGGCGCGTTGACCACCATCGCCGTGCTGCTGTGGTTCGCGGTGATGGGCTGGGTGGCGTGGAAGGTCGCCGACTGGTGGTATGACCGGTTCATCCTGACCAACAAGCGGGTCATGGTGGTCAACGGCATCGTCACCCGCAAGGTGGCGATGATGCCGCTGGTCCGGGTCACGGACATGAAGTACGAGCAGACCCCGACCGGTCGAGCGCTCAACTACGGCACCTTCGTGCTGGAGTCCGCCGGCCAGGAGCAGGCGCTCCGCGAGATCAAGAACCTGCCCAACCCGAACGAGCTCTACCTGCGCGTCGTCGAGGAGATGTACGAGCCGCAGGCGGTCGAGGCGCGGCTCGGCAAGGAGGCCGACGAGGCCAAGGCCGACGACGGAGCGTGAAGGTTTTCGACCGAACATCGGAGCAAGTGCGCACCTTTCGTCATGGACCAGGGCGCCCCTGACGTGGCACTCTGCCAGGACGGCAGGGGTGTGGAGGTGGGCGGTGGCGAGCAAGGACTCGTTGGAGGAGCAGTTCCGCGAGTTCGTCGCGGCCCGCTCCGCCGCGCTCCTACGCACCGCTTATCTGCTCACCGGCGACTGGGCCACGGCCGAGGATCTGCTCCAGACGGCGCTGACGAAGACCTACCTCGCGTGGAAACGGCTCGGCGGAATCGAGGCGGTCGAGCCGTACGCCCGGCGTGTGATGGTCAACACGTCGACCAGTTGGTGGCGGCGACGCTGGCACGGCGAACGCCCGACCGAGGTGCTGCCCGAGCGGGCCGGCGTCGACGAGATCGAGCAGCAACTTGACCGTGACCTGCTCTGGCGGCATCTCCGGGAGTTGCCCAACCGGCAGCGGGCAGTGTTGGTGCTGCGCTACTACGAGGACATGTCGGAGGCGCAGACCGCCGCGATGCTGGACATTTCGCCGGGCACTGTAAAGAGCCAGGCGTCCCGGGCGCTCGCCACGCTGCGTCGGCGACTGGGCGCGGACGCACCAGAGCTGGCAGCCGCCGCCGGCATCGCCGGCAGATCGGCCGCCGCCGGCATCGCTGGCAGGTCTGCCGCTGCCGGCGGTGCGGGAGCGGTGGCCGCGACCGGTGCCCCCGGCCGGACGACGGGCTCGGGCTCCCGGACCGGGCGAGTCCCGGCCACCGGTGCCGCTGCCACACCCCGTCCCGGACGGGCGGCTGGCCGACCCGTGGCCCGCCCGACCGCGCCGCGCCCCGCCGTGCCGCGTGCGATCACCCCGCAGGTCGTCCTGCCCACCGCCCCGGCGGCCGTGCCCGTCGGCACGGGTTCCGGGGAACAGCAGTGAGTCATCTCCCGGGCCGGCGCGACAACCTGAGGGACGGCCCGCAGCGTTCTTACCAGGTGCGGCCTGACGAGATGGAAGGTGCGGTGCGGGAGACACTCTCGCACCAGGTCGCCCTTGCCCGCCCGCTGAGCGTCGATCCGGCCGGCCAGGCCATCCGTCGCGCGAACCGGATCCGGCGTCGACGCACCGCCGCCGGCCTCGCCCTCGCGGCGGTCACCACAGTGCTGCTCAGCGCCGGCATGGCCCAGCTCGGTGCCGAGACCAGGCGGGACGGCTCACCCATCGTCGTGATCGGCGACCCGGACCCGACCAACCGACCGCTTCCGACGGCCAGCATTCCCGGTCCCGCACCCTCGCCCACGACGTCGACCTCTCTTCTCATCAGCGAGACGCTGGTCAGCGCCGACGGGCGGCGGCTGGTGCTGCCCGACGTCGGGCCGGCCGAACGCGTCCAGCCGCTGCCCAGCGGCGGCGGTTGGCTGGTGGTCGGCGCGCCGAGCACCGCGGGACGCTCCCTGTGGGTGGTGCAGGACGACGGCCTGGTGCAGGTGCTGCTGGCCGGTGCCGGCGCGATCGTCCTGGCCCCGGACAGCCACCAGGTCGCCTGGCGCGACGGAGACGATCTCCTGATGGCGGGCGTGGTCGGCACCCAACTCATCGGGTCGGTGCGTACCCCGGTGCCGGCGGCGGCGGAGCCCGTCCGGTTCGTCGGTGACAGCGTGCTGGTCCGACTCGACAGGGCCGACGCCGGTCACACGCTCTGGCGGCCCGGTGCGGGGCCGTTGCCCGAGGCCCTCGACCGGGAGAGCCTCAACGTCTACGGGCGGCTGCCCGACGGGCGGCTCGTCGGCCAGGTCACCACTACCGATCCGGACCGGACGTGCCTCGCCATCCTCACCCCGACACGTCGCCTGGACCCGGTACGCACCGGCTGCGGTCCAGACCTGAGTCGGGACGGCGTCGGCGGGGTTTCGCCGGACGGGCGGTGGCTGCTGGTCAACGAGGGGAGTGGCACGGCCGGTCGGTCCCTGCTCGTCGACCTTCAGCGGCTCGGGCCGGGAGCGACAGCCGTTGCGGCCGGGCCGCCGATGACCGGGGCGATCGTGTGGAGCGACGAGACCCAGGCCTCCTACCTCGACGGCACCGGCGAGCTGGTCCGGGTCGACGTCGGCCAGGTGCGGGGGGGAAAGCCAGCCAGCCCTGCTGCGGTGCCCGGCATGCCGGCCGGAGAGCGGCCGATCCTGGTGAAGGGCTTCTGACCCCGGGTGACCCATGTGAGCCGGGCTCACCGTTTCCTCGGTAACGTCGGGCGGTGACCTCGCGTACCGGCCCCGCCCCCCGGATCGACCTGCACGCCCACTCGACGGCCAGCGACGGCACGCTGACCCCGGCCGAGCTGGTCGGCGCGGCCTTCGACGCCGGGCTGGACGTGCTGGCGATCACCGACCACGACACCACGGCCGGCTGGGCGCCGGCAGTCGGCGCGCTGCCGCCAGGTCTGCGCCTGATCCGGGGCGCGGAGTTGTCGTGTCGCTGGTCCGGTGCGCAGCCGGCGGTGTCGTTGCACCTGCTCGCGTACCTGTTCGATCCGGACCACCCGGAGCTGGTGGCCGAGCTGGCGCGGGTCCGAGCCGCTCGGGAAGAGCGTGGCGAACGGATGGTCGGTCTCCTGCGGGCCGATGGCATCGACGTGAACTGGCCGGACATCCTGGCCGGTGCGGGTGGCGGCACAGTGGGACGCCCGCACATCGCGCAGGCACTCATCCGCGTCGGCCTGGTCGGCAGCGTCCGGGAGGCGTTCGGCCCGGACTGGCTGGGCGAGCGGTACCGGCTGCCCAAGGAGGACATCGACGTGTTCCGGGCCGTCCGGCTGGTCCGGGCGGCCGGAGGCGTGCCGGTCTTCGCCCACCCGCGAGCCACCCGACGTGGCCGGGTGGTGCCCGACGAGCTGATCGCCGAGCTGGCCGCCGCCGGGCTCGCCGGGCTCGAAGCCGACCACGAGGACCACAGCCCGGCCGAGCGGGAACACGTGCGGGCGCTCGCCGCCGAGCTGGGTCTGCTCGTCACCGGCTCCTCGGATTTTCACGGCACCCACAAGACCGTCCAACTCGGCGCGTTCAGCACCAGCGTCGAGGCGTACGAGCGGATCGTCGCCGAGGGGGTGACCGAGGTCGCTTCGGGCTGATCCGGGTATTTCGCCCATCGCTGCGCGGCTAGGTTGATCACGTGGATCTGAAGCTGTTCGGCGAGGTTTTCGTGACCCTGCTGGTGATCACCGACCCGCCGGGCATGATGCCGATCTTCCTGGCGCTGACCGGCCCGCTGCCCGCCCGCGACCGCAACCGGGCAGCCTGGCAGGCCGTCGCGCTGGCGCTCGGCGTCATCGTGATCTTCGCGGTGGCCGGGCAGACCCTGCTCGACTACCTGCACGTGGACCTGCCGGCGTTGCAGGCGGCCGGTGGCCTGCTGCTCGTACTCGTCGCCTTGGAGCTGCTGACCGGCAAGGCCGACGACCCGAGCCAGCAGGTCACCTCCAACATCGCGCTGGTGCCGCTGGGCACGCCGTTGCTGGCCGGTCCGGGCGCCATCGTGGCCACCATGCTCTTCGTCCAGCAGGCCGACGGGCTGGGAGAGTTCAGCGCCATCGCCGTGGCGATCCTCGCCGTGATGGTCGCCGTCTGGATCGTCCTGCGCTTCTCCGGCGGCATCGTGAAGATCCTCCGGCCGGGCGGGATCGAGGTGCTGACCCGGATCGCCGGCCTGCTGCTGGCCGCGATCGCCGTGCAGCTCATCGCCGACGCGGTGGCCGCCTTCGTCACGCAGTACGTGAACATGGCCTGACGGCACGCGCGCGATGTCGGAGGCGGATGGCAGGATCGCAGGCGTGCGACGATCCTCATCAGCGGGGCGGCCGGCCGCCGGCGGCCGTGCCCCGCGGCAACGCGCCGGCGACGCCGAGCAGCTCGGCTTCGAGGGCATGCCGGAGCGGCTGTTCGTCTGCACCCCGAGCAAGCTCGGCGCGTACGCGGACTGCCCGCGTCGCTACCGCTACTCCTACGTCGACCGCCCCGCCCCGCCCAAGGGCCCACCGTGGGCGCACAACTCGCTCGGCGCCAGCGTGCACACCGCCCTGAAGAACTGGTATGCGCTGCCCGCCGACCGGCGGCGTCCCGAGGCGCTGGCCACGCTGCTCAAGGGCACCTGGGTCCGCGAGGGCTACCGCGACGACGAGCAGGAGCGGGCCGCCTACCGGCGGGCGTTGGGATGGCTCGAGGCGTACGTCGAGACGCTGGAGCCGGATTCCGACCCGCTCGGCGTGGAGCGGGTGGTGGCGGTCAAGACAGCAGTGCTGGCGTTCAACGGTCGTACCGACCGGATCGACTCGCGGCCCGGCCCGGAGGGGCCGGAGCTGGTCATCGTCGACTACAAGACCGGCCGCACCGGGCTGGACACTGACGACGCCCGGGGCTCGCAGGCGCTGGCGCTCTACGCGTACGCCGCCGAGCGGGTGTTCCGTCGGCCGTGCCGCCGGGTGGAGCTGCACCACCTGCCGACCGGCACGGTCGCCGGCCACGACCACACAGTCGAGTCGCTGGCCCGACAACTGACCCGCGCGGAAGAGACAGCCCGCGACATCATGGCCGCCGAGCGCGCGGTCTCCGACGGCGCCGACGCGGACGAGGCTTTCCCGGTGGCGCCCGGCCCGCGCTGTGGCTGGTGCGACTTTCGGCGGCACTGCCCGACGGGCGCGCAGGTCCCGGGCAAGGAGCCGTGGGCGGCCATGGACCGGCCCGCCGACGGCTGATCGCCCGTGCAGAGGGTCGGGTCAGCCGGGCAGCGAGGCGGCGTGCCGTGCGGCCCGCTCCTTTGCTGCCTGAATCAACGGTCCCTCCAGGTAGCGGCGGGGGACGGCGGCGAACGCGAGCCGCAGCGCGCGCAGGCTCAGGTCCGCCGACAGCTCGGTGGTCGGTAGACCGAGACCTCCGTACATTCGGCGTGCCCACGTCGGCAGCAGCGCGAACGCTGTGCCGGCGATTCCCAGGTACGCCCAGCGTGGCGGGCCAAGGGTGAGCCCCAACCGGACCGGCAGGCTGAGCTTCCACGGCAGCGGCGGGGCGGTGAGGAACACCGCCGTCTCGGCGGCCTCCCGGGTCATCCGCAACTGTGGCCGTACGGTCTCGTAGTAGTCCGCGACCTCGGCGGCGGTCCCTGGAACGGTGGCCGGGTCCAGGCCGACAAGGGCGGCGGCGCGGCGCTGTTCGGTGTAGTAGGCGTCCACCTCGTCGTCGCTCAGCGGCAGCCCGGCGCGTCGGGCCGTGCTCAGGAACGACTCGACTTCGGTCACGTGCACCCAGCGCAGCAGGTCCGGTTCGTCGATCCGGAACTGCTCACCGGTGAGCGTGTCGGTGGCCCGCAGCCGGTCGTGCAGGCGGCGCAGCCGGGCTCCGGCGGCCTCCGCCTCGGCGGTGGTCCCGTAGACGGTGGTCGCCACATAGGTAGCGGTACGGACCAGTCGGCCCCAGGCGTCGGTGCGGTAGTTGCTGTTCTGCGCGACCCCGGCCATGGCCCGGGGGTGCAACGCCTGGAGGTAGAGCGAGCGCAGGCCGGCGACGATCAGGATCGGCTCCTCGTGCACCTTCCACGTGACCGAACCCGGACCGAAAAGGCCGAGGTCATCGGAGTCCACCGCCCAAGAGTGCCACGGTCGGGCCGACCTCGCCGGTTCACGTGCTGCCGGTGCCGGCTGATCAGACGTCGGCGGAGCGGCGGGCCCGGCAGCCCGGGCAGAGGCCCCAGAACGTCACTTCGGCCTCGTCCACCTCGAACCCGTGCGCGCTGTTCGGCTCCAGGCATGGCGCGCTGCCCACCGCGCAGTCGATGTCGGCGATCTCGCCGCAGCCCCGGCAGACCACGTGGTGATGGTTGTCGCCCACCCGCGCCTCATAGCGGGCGGGACTGCCCGCCGGCTCGATCCGGCGTGACAGCCCGGCCCGGGACAGCGCGCCCAGCACGTCGTAGACGGCCTGGGTGGAGACCGAGTCGAGGCGTTCGCGCACCCGCCGGGTGATCTCGTCGACCTCCAGGTGGCCGCCGTCGGCGAGCACGTCCAGCACCGCGAGGCGGGGGCGCGTGACGCGCAGGCCCCTCGACCGCAGCAGCTCCTCGGCACCGGACATTGGCCAATGACAACACGCCCGACCCGCATCGACAACCGTCGCCCGCTCCGGGTGGCCACCGACACAGCCAGGCAAGATCGGGAGTACGGCCCAGAGGATGAACCCGATCGACGCGCCGCGCGTGTCACCGGTCGAGAGCCTGCGGACGATCGGCGGACCATAGGCTGACCACCCCTGACCATGATCCACCTGGAGGGTTCGATGTTCGAGGAGATCCTGGGTCTACCGGTGCACGTCCTGGTAATCCACGCTGTCGTCGTGTTCGTGCCGCTGCTGGCGGTGCTGGCCATCGCGTACGTGGGGCTACCGCGGTGGCGGCACCGGCTGGACTGGGCCCTGGGCCTCCTCGCCGTGGCCGCGCCGGTGACCGCCTACGTCGCGGTCAAGTCGGGTGAGGCACTGACCGACGCGCTGGTGGCCCGGGGCTTCCAGGGGCCGATCCTCGATCAGATCTTCGAGCACTCCCGCTACGGTGACATCCTGTTGCGCGTCGTGGTGCCGCTCGGGATCGTGGCCATCCTGCTGCTCGTGGCGACAAGTGGGCACCCTCGGGTGCCGCAGCTGCCCGCGCTGGTCACCCCGGTGCTGGCGGTAGCGGCCGTGGGGCTTTCCATCGCCGCACTGGTCTACGTCTACCTGACCGGCCACTCCGGTGCCGAGACGGTTTGGGGCACGACCCTCTGAGCTGCTGTCCCTTCTGATCGACTGCACTGGACCTGGCTGGGGCTGTGTCCGCCCCGGCGGTCGCCACCGTCGGGGCGGACACGGCATTGAGCGGCATACCTCAGAGGTATGAATATGACTCTGAGGTATGCCGCTCAACAGCACATCGACGTGCCAGGCCAGCCAACACGCATGCTGGGGGTTGCGCTCCCGGACCTGTTCCTCCACGCCAGTGCCACTGCTGCTGCCAGGGGTGAGGATCAGAAGATCACTCGCGAGCAGAGCAGGCAGAGTAGAACCAGCAGCACCACGCCGGCCGCCGCGCCGAAGCCGTAGGTGACCCTCTGCGAGCGCTGCTCGGCCGCGTCCAGGCCGGCCATGTCCTGCGGCGGCAACTGTCGTGGCGGCACCGGCTGCAGATGTACGGGTGGACGCCAACCCGCCGGCGGCGCCACGCTCGGCGGCGGGCCGGAGTATCCGGTGGCAGGACCCCCGGCCGGTGGTGTGGCCGCGGGCGCGGTGGGAGGTTGGTCCGCCACGGCGTCGTCGCCGGTGTCGGGCCGTCGCCAGTAGTCGTCCGAGGTGCTGCCACCGCTGGGGGTCGTCACGCCGTCCGACGCTACCAACGCCACCGGCGGCCCGGTCGCTTCTGGCCGGCGTGCCACGGTCGACCGTCAGGTCTACCGTCGTCGGCTGCGCTAGTCTTGCCGCTCGTGAGCACCGAAGACCCCGGCACGCACGGCGTACGTGGAGACGACGACCGCGCCGTCGACCTGAGCGAAGACTTCGTGGTGCTGCCCGAGCAGACCTCTGACGACACCGACCGTGGTTGGGGCGAGCGGTCCGGCGGCAACGACGACTGGTTGCTCGCCGAACGCCCCCCGCACTGGGACTGACCCCGGCGGCTCAACCAGCTCCCCGCCTGTCGCCGGCCACCGATGGTGCGTCGGAGGGCACAGCGGTCGGCGGGCATCCGGTCGGGGTGTGCAGGACTGCGGCGGCCAGGCCGAGCAGCGCGGCGACCAGGCCGGCCCGAAGCAGGGTGCGCCCGCCGGGCAGAGTGAGCTGGCGCAGCGGGCGCAACGCCCGCGCGGAATCCGGATCGACCATCGCCTCTGCCGCCTCCCGTCCCCGAGCGCCGCAGTGGCACCCATGGACGGCAGGCTAGGCAGCTTTCGCCGCCTCGACCGACCCTCTGGCCGACGCCTGTGGACAACCGCGCGGCCTGTGGATAACGCCCATCCGCCGCCTCGACCTGCTAAGGCACCTGCCTTGATCAACTCGGATCACGGAAGCCGGGTGGTCAGAGCGACGGGGACAGGCCGACTTTCTGGAACCCGAGTGGATCAACCCGTCTGCTGAGGGGGCGACCGAGTTGATCGAGGCCCGACCCGTGGTGGGGTCGGGCCTTCGGCGATCAGGACGTGGAGCTTGCCGCCGCCTTGCCGCCGCCCGATCCACCCGAGGACGACCCGGAAGACGACCCCGAGGAGGACGACGAGCCCGAAGACGACCCGGACGAGGACGAGGACCCCGACGAGGACGAGGACCCCGACGAGGACGACGAGCTGTCACCGGAGGACGACTCGGACTTCGCCGGCTTGGTCGCCGTGCCGCCGGCGGTCGTCTCGGAACCGGACGCCCGGGAGTCGGTGCGGTAGAAGCCCGAACCCTTGAAGACGATGCCGACCGAGTTGAAGACCTTGCGCAGCCGCCCCTGACACGCCGGGCACTCGGTCAGCGGCTCGTCAGAGAAGGACTGCACCGCCTCGAGCTGCTGACCGCACGTGGTGCAGGCGTACTGGTACGTGGGCACGTTCTCCTCCGGATCTGGGCTCAGCCAGTTGGCACTCGACGTATTCGAGTGCCAATGGTGCGTCATTCGGCCCGGGTTCGTCCAGCAGACGTGTGGGGCGCGACACCGTGCGCCGCACCTGGGCCGCCGTCAAGCGTACGCACCCCGTCGGCGGGAGTGACGACCGCGCGCACCTGACGGTCGTGGGGCTCCGCCGGCAGCGCCTCGACCAGCTCACCGTCGTGCAGCGGCACCACCGTCAGGGCTGCCTGGGGCACCCGGGCGAGTGCGCGGTCGTACGAGCCCCCGCCGCGCCCGAGCCGTCGACCGTGGCGGTCGACAGCGAGAGCCGGTACGACCACGAGTTCCGCGTGCGCCACGGCGGCCACCCCGAGACGAGCACCGACTGGTTCACGGATACCCCGTCCCGCCGCGATCAGGGCAGCGGGCCCGGCATATGCCGCCCAGTCCAGATCCAGGTCGGTCAGGAGCACCGGCAGCAGCAACTCGGCGTCCGCCGGCAGCGCCGCCCGCAGCACCTCGGGCAGGTCCGCGCCGCCCGGTTCGGAGCCGACCGGCACGTACGCCGTCATCCGGTGTGGGCGCAGCCGGCGTACCAGGGAGACCAGCTCGGCCTGCACGCGCCCGGCGGCGGCTGCCCGGGTCTCGGCGGGCAGGGACCGGCGGCGAGCGAGCAGCTCGACGCGGGTGTCCCGCTTCGCCATCCGGGTCACTTCCGCTTCATCAGAAAATTCCGGCACGCAACACTCCTGACGCAACGCCTCTCCCACGGTTGCACTGTGTCAGCATCGCAAGCAACGGAGGCGGAACTTCCGGGGGGACGAGTGACGCTACGCGGGCGGTTGACGGCAGCCTTCCTCGTGGTGGTGCTCGGGCCCGTCCTGCTCGGCGCGCTCTTCGTCGCCTCCACAGTCGCTGCGGTCGACCGCAGCCGCTCCACCGAGCGCCTGGCGGTGGCGGCGTCCACTGTTCGTACCTCGGTCGACGCGCTCTGCCAGCAGCTACGCGCCACGGCCGACGCGGTGGCGCTCACCGCCGATCCGGCGGTCGCCGCCGCGCAACTGGTCGGCCGGGGCCTGGCCGCAGCGGTGCTGGTCACCGACGTGGCCGGCCAGGTCACCTACATATCGCCCGGTGCTCCGTCGACCCCGTGGAAGGACTGCGCCGGCTCGACCGAGGGCACGAACGGGGGCTCGAACCCCGGCTCGGCCGGCCCGGTCCGTGCGTTGGCCGCCCAGGTCGACCTGCACGACCGCGCCGGCACCCGGCTGGGCACTGTGACCGCCGCGCAACTGGTCGACCCGGCCTTCGTGGCCCGACTGGCGGCGGTGACCGGGGTGGCGGTCACCCTGCTCGACAGTGGGGCGAGCGCCGCGCGGGTCACCCACACGACCGAGTCCGGTGACGTCCGCGACGCGGTGCTGGCCGCCGCCGTCGGCGTACGGGGAGAGCAGGTCACCGAGACCAACGAGGGCCGGTACGTGCGCAGGCTCGGGCCCTCCGACGCGCAGCCGCTGCCACTGGTGCTCTCCGTTCCCAGTGAACGGCCACCTGGGCTGCATGCCACGCTGGTCGGGGTGGTCGTGCTGGCCGGGCTGCTCGCGGTGCTGACCGCCTGGCGGCTGGCCCGGGTGACCACCCGGCCGCTGGCGGAGCTGGCCGGTGCTGTCGACCGGGTGGCCCAGGGCGACCTGACCGCCCGGGTGCCGGTACGCAGTCGCGACGAGGTGGGACGGTTGGCCGCCGCGTTCAACCGGATGACGAGGGAGACCGGCTCCTACGTCGCGGCGTTGACCAGCAACCGGGATCAGCTGCGCGGGCACCTCGCGGTGCTCGGCGACACCCTGGCCAGCACGCACGACCTGCAACGGATCCTGCGGGTGATCCTGCGCAGTGCCATCGGGGCCACCGGCGCGCGTGCGGGTGCCGTGCTGCTGGTGGAGACCGGCGGGGTGCTCGTCGCGCAGTGCACCGAGGGGTTGGACGGGCGCTGGTCGGCCGAGGAGGCGGACGGGTCGCAGACGCTGCGGGTGCCGGTCGGCGTCGGTGTGGTCGGCGAGGTCGCCGCCACCGGGGAACCGCAGCGGGGCAGGGCGGAGCCGACCGGGGCACCAACGGGTGAGCCACGCTGTCGCACCTACGTCGCCGTTCCGTTCGCCGCCCCGGCCGGCGGTGCCACGGCCACCCTCGGCGGGCCCTCGGGGCCGGTCGACGAGGCGGGCGCGGCGGCCGCGCTCGGCGTGCTGGCCCTCTACGACCGGTTGGGCGCCGACGAGTTCGACGATGACGACCTGGCCACCCTGCGCACCTTCGCCGGGCACGCGGCAGTGGCGGTGGACAACGTCCGGGTGCACGAGGAGGCGCAGCGGCTCTCCCTCACCGACCCGCTCACCGGGCTGTGGAACTACCGCTACCTGCGCGAGTCGATCCGGCGGGAGGTCGAACGGGCCAGCCGATTCGGGCGGATGCTCAGCGTCCTCGCGTTGGACCTGGACCGGTTCAAGGACGTGAACGACACCTACGGGCACGCCGCGGGGGACACCGTCCTGGCCGAGTTCGCCCGCCGGGTGCGCGGGGAGATCCGTGAGGTCGACCTGGCCTTCCGTCAGGGTGGTGAGGAGTTCGTGCTGCTGCTGCCGGAAACCGACGCGCGGGGCGCGGCGATCGTGGCCGAGCGGCTCGGCGCGGCGGTGCGCGAGACGCCCATCGCCGTCGAGGCGTACGCCGGACCGGTCCTGGTGACAGTGTCGGTGGGGATCGCCGTCTTCCCGGACCACGGCAGCACCGGACGGGAGGTGCTGGAGGCCGCCGACGACGCGCTCTACGCGGCCAAGGCGGCGGGCCGCGACACGTACCGGGTCGCCGAGGCGCGCTCGGATCTGCCGACCCGGGAAATTCCGGTGCTCGCGTGTGCGGTGAGCCCGACCGACGGGCTGCCGCGCGCCGGCCAGCCGGTGCAGGCCAGCCGGGAGCCGGGCGGGCCCGCCCGGTCCGACCCGGCGGTGGGCGTACCGGAATCATCGCTGGCGGGCCCGGCGCACGCCCGGCCGGATTCGGTCGACGACACGCCGGACAGCGCGTCGGGCGCGGCGCGGGCCGGCCCGGACGCGGCCCGGCCGGGGCCGGGTGGCGGCGCGTCTTCTGGGCCACACCCGCCGCGGCAGAGCCGTGGCCGATAGTCTCGCGGCATGTCGGAGCACTCAGCGAACCCCTCATCGACGGTCGCCGCAAACGGCCGTCCCCTGGCGGTCAAGGCCGTCATCCCGGCGGCCGGACTGGCCACCCGGTTCCTGCCGGCCACCAAGGCGGTGCCCAAGGAGCTGCTGCCGGTGGTGGATCGGCCGGTGTTGCAGTACATCGTCGAGGAGGCCACGCAGGCTGGCATCGGTGACGTGTTGCTGATCACCGGTCGGGGTAAGACGTCGATGGTGGACCACTTCGACCGTCGCCCGGACCTGGAGACCAGGTTGGAGGAGAAGGGCGACTCCGAGCGGTTGGCCGCCGTACGTCGGCCCAGCGAGCTGGCCGAGATCTACACAGTGCGGCAGCCCGAGCAGCTCGGGCTCGGCCACGCCATCGGGTACGCCGAGTCGCACGTCGGCGACCAGCCCTTCGCGGTGCTGCTCGGCGACGAGTTCGTCAAGCCGTCGGAGCCGCTGCTGCCGGCGATGATCGAGTTGCAGGCCCGCACCGGCGGTGTGGTGCTCGCCTTCTTCGAGGTCGACCCGTCCGAGACCAAGCGGTACGGGATCGCCTCCGTCGAGCCGGCCGAGTCGGAGCTGACCGACATCGGTGAGGTCGTCAAGGTGACCGGGATGGTGGAGAAGCCGCAGCCCGAGGACGCCCCGAGCAACCTCGCGGTGCTCGGCCGCTACGTGTTGCCGGGCAAGATCTTCGACGCGATCCGGCGGACCAAGCCGGGCAGCGGCGGCGAGATCCAGCTGACCGACGCGATGGAGCTGCTGCGTACCGAGGGCATCCCGGTGCACGCGATCGTCTACCGCGGCACCCGCTACGACACCGGCATGCCGCTGGGATACCTCCAGACGGTGGTGCAGATCGCCGCCGAGCGCGAGGACCTGGGCGCCGAGTTCAGGTCCTGGCTGGCCGACTTCGTCAAGGCCGACGCGGCAGGCGGATCTGGTACATGACCGCGACGGCCGACGCCGAGGCGGCCGCGAACGAGTTGACGCCGCTCGCCGACTACCTGGGCAGCGTGCTGCGCAGGTTGCGCGCGCTGCCGCCACTCGACCTCGACCTCACCCAGGCGCACGGCAACGTCCTCGCCGAGGACGTCGTCGCGCCGCACGCCTTCCCGGCCTTCGACCAGGCTGCCGTGGACGGCTACGCCGCGCGCTGGGAGGACATTTCCGGAGGGGGCCGGGGGCCGAGTTACGTCCCGGCCCCCTCCGGCACGCCCGGAGGCCGCACCATTCGGCTCAACGTGGTCGGCGATCTCGGCGCCGCGAGCTGGCGGCCGGTCCGGCTCACCCCCGGCTCGTGCTTCTCGGTGGCCGCCGGGGCTCCGCTGCCGGTCGCCGCCGACGTCGTGGTCCCGGTGGAGTGGACCGACCAGGGCATGGCCGCGGTGGAGATCTTTCGTACCCCCAAACGGGGGTACGGGGTACGCCGAGCGGGTGAGGAGCTGCCCGCCGGCACCCTGCTGGCCCGGGCCGGCACCTACGTGTCCCCGGCCCTGGTCGCCGTCTTCGCGGCGACCGGCATCGGGCACGTGGTCGTTCGGCCCAGTCCACGGGTGGTCATCGTGGCCACCGGTGACGAACTCGTCGACGTGGGCCGGGGCAGTCAGCCCGGTCAGGTGGTGGACGCGAACTCGCACGCGCTGACCGCCGCTGCGGCCGAGGTGGGCGCACTGGCGTACCGGGTGGGCATCTGCGACGACGACCCGGAGGGGCTGCGCGGGTTGCTGGAGGACCAGACGCTGCGCGCCGACCTGATCATCACCACCGGTGGCACCGGCACCGGCCCCGGAGACATGGTGCGTCGGATCCTCTCCCGCCGTGAGGGCGGTCGCGCCGGGCCGGTCACCTTCACCGACGTGGCGCTCTACCCCGGCACCGCGCTCGGGTTCGGCACCGTCGGCGCCGAGGAGGTGCCGGTGGTCTGCCTGCCCGGCGACCCGGGCGCCGCGCTGATCGGCTTCGAGGTGCTGGCCCGCCCCGCCATCCAACTGCTCGCCGGCGCCGAGCCGGTGTTCCGACCCAGTGTGCGGGCACACCTGCTGGAGACCGTGTCGTCGCCAACGGGGCTGCGCGAGTTCCGGCCTGCGCACGTCGCCGAGCGACGCGGCGGCGGGTATACGGTCCAACCGCTCAGCGGCGGGCCGTTCACCCTCTCCGGGTTGGCCGAGGCCAACGGGCTGCTGGTGCTCGGCGAGCGGGTCACCACGGCCGCAGCCGGTTCCACTGTGGACGTCCTGCTGCTGGACCGCCGCCGGTGACGCGTCCCGGCCGGTCCGCTCGCGGCCCGCGTCGGGTGATCGTCGGGGTCTGTGCGGTGAACGCGGTGGGACCACTTGCGCGCGACTCGGTCCCGCGCGGGAGACTGTGCGGGTGAGTCTCTTCGGACCCGCGCGGGCACCGGGCTGGCCGGTGGAGTTGGCCGACGGCCCAGTGCTGCTGCGGCCCTACCGGCGCTCCGACGCGGCGGCGTGGTCGGAGGTGCGGCGGGCCAACCGGGCCTGGCTGGCACCCTGGGAGTCGTCACTGCCCGGCGGTTGGGACGAGATGAACTCGCCGGCCGCGTTCCGCTGGGTGCACCGTGACCAGCGGCGTTCCGCCCGTGAGGGTGAGGGCATGCCGTTCGCGGTCTGTCTGCGTGAGGCCGACCGGGACCGGCTGGTCGGGCACATCAACGTGGGCAGCATCGTGCGGCGGGCGCTCTGCTCCGGCTACGTCGGCTACTGGGTCGACGCGCGGGTCGCCGGCCAGGGTGTGATCCCGACGGCGCTGGCGCTCGCCGTGGACCACGCGTTCGGCCCGGGCGGGCTGCACCGGGTGGAGGTGAACATCCGTCCGGAGAACCGGCCGTCCCGGCGGGTGGTGGAGAAGCTGGGCTTCCGCGAGGAGTCGTACCACGTGCGCTACATGCACATCGACGGCGCCTGGCGGGACCACATCGGGTACGCGATGACGAGTGAGGAGATCGCCGCCGAGGGTGGCCTGCTGGCCCGCTGGCACCGGGTTCGCGCCACCGCTCGGTAGGAGGATTTCCCGACATCCGCCCACTCGTCCCACGGACGGGATCGGCGCGGCGCGGTGGCATCCCGGTCGGTGCGCCGTAACCTCAAGTAACTGCAAGCTGCGGCAAGCGCTCCCCGGCCGGACGATCCACGCGCCCAGGCGTGATCGATGGAAGATCCTGCGGTCGGATGGCGGTTGCTTCGAATTCGGTGACGGGAGGGGTGAGGGTGCCGACCTCGGTGCTCCTCGCCGTCCTCGCCGCCGCCGGCCTGCTCGCCCTGGCCCCGGCGTTGGTTCGTCGGTACGACGCCACCGAGCGGCTGGTGGCGGAGCGGGCGCAGTCGACGGCGCGGGTGCTCCAGCGCCGCCGACGGCGCCGCACTGTGCCGGGACGGCGACCCGTCCATCCTCCGCGCTCGCTGATCGTCACCCTCAGTGAAGACGTGACTACCGGTGCGTTGAGCGCCCCGGTCTCCGCGCCACCAGCCGTCCGCCGCTCCGGTCGACTGCGCGCCGTGCCCGCCGCGCCGAAGCGGTCCCGTCGCCGCCCACCGCCGCGCCGACAGCACACCCCCGCCGTGTACCGGCGTCGCCGGGTGCTCGCCGCCCTGCTGCTCCTCAACGTCGTCGAGCTGATCGGCGTGCTGTTCGTCAGCCCCGGCTTCTGGGTCGGCTTCGGGGTCACCTTCCTGCTCCTGGCCTTGTACGTCGTGCACCTGCGGGGTCAGGCCCTGGCCGGGCGTCGCCGCCGCCGCGTCCGGGCCCGGGAGGCCGCCTGGTTGGCCGCCCGGCAGGCCGAGGTGCGCCGGGAGCAGGCCCGCCGGGCCGCGGCCCGCCGGGAGGCGCAGCGCCGCCTCGCCGCCCAGCGGGAAGGGGTACGCCGAGCCGCCATGGGCCTGGACCGGCCGGGAGACCTCCCGGCGGCGGTCAACGGTGGATCGGTCTCGTACCGACGGTCGGGCGGACTGCGCGGCCGTCCCTACGAGGCCGGCCGAGGCGCCTGACGCCGGTCCCGGCCGGTCTCGGCCGTGCCTCGGTCTCGGCCGTGCCCGGCCGGTTTGATCGACTCTGGTTCCTTGAAGTCGGGTGGTTGTGGCGTCCGGGATGCCCCGATTTCCAGGAGCCCGAGTCGATCTTCGGGCGGGTCGAAGCGCCGGGCCGGGGGCGGATTCGCGGTGAAGGGCGACGACCTGTTAGCCTTGCTGCCGGCCCGCCCGGTGTAAGCCGGGTGGGACCGAAGCCGGTTCGCCGGCGGGGGGCTGTGGCGCAGACTGGTAGCGCACCTCGTTCGCATCGAGGGGGTCAGGGGTTCAAATCCCCTCAGCTCCACCCCAGGCCAAAGGCCGTTTCCGCGAGTCGGAGGCGGCCTTTTGCGATCTTCCGGGTGGCGGACCGAACCCATCACGTGTGCTCCATCGACACCTGGCGCGGCCACCCGCCGAGATGCGCGAACTGGCGAAGGTAGCGCTCGCATCTCTGGGTGAACTCCCCCGGCTCACGTGGTAGGCGGGTCGCCGTGACCAGATGGCGCGGGTGGGTGTGGCCTGGCCGCAGCAGCCGGATCTGGTCGTCAGTGAACTGGCCGCCGGTGAGGTCGGCGACGGCAAGCGCCATGGCCAGCGTTACGACGACACTCACACACGTGCGGTAGGGGCTGAAGACTGCCTCCGGGACACCACCGGTCTCCGGCTCGTGGTCGATGACCAGGAGCCACGCACCGTCCGCGAAGCCCGAGACGTCGATCTCGAGGTGGATCGAGCCCGGCATTCCGTTGGGCTTGCGGTCAATGCGGTGGCCGATGGTGGTGGACCGCAGTTCTGCCGCGTCGAGGCGGCGGCCGGAAGCGACGCGGTGTCCCTGCTCGTAACGTCGGTCGGTGAACACGCTCAGCTCGGGCGTCGTGTCCACGCCGAGCAGCTCGGACAGGGTGGCGCGCGCGGCGGTCACCATCTCAGCGAGCGAGATGGGCCGGGCCAGTGTTGCCTCAAGGTCGACTGACATCCAAGCCTCCAGTCTTGTCGGGCGGTCAGGTGGTCAGGTGCCACGCGCTAGGCGAAGCGTTCGGTCGTCACCGGTATCAGGCCGTGTTCGCGCAGGACGTTGGTCAGGCCGGTCAGGGTCGAGCCCACCGCCTCGGACGCGTCGGTGCTCAGCAGAACCGTCACGTCGAGACACCAGGCCAGGGTGTGGCCGACCCGTCGCAGATCCCAGGTGAACTGGTCGCCGTGCTCGTCGAGACGACCGCTCGCGACTGACGCGACAGTGCCGCCCGTCGGTGTCCGCCAGGCCGTCCGAAGGCTCGCCACCTGCTCGGCGCGGAGGTCCTTGGCGAAGAGGACGCGGTACACCCGCCGCTCGTGAAAGCCGGCCGGTGGCTGCACCGGGCCGAGCCGCAACGGCGGGGCGGTGGCGATCGGTTGGTGGTCGAGGAAGTGCGTACGAAGCACCGACTCGTCCGGCAGTTGCCCGCCACCGAGGGCGCGGTAGACGTCCTCGGCCTTCCGGCGGGAGGTGGGGAACACCCGCTCCAGCACCTCGGGGTCGGTGCGCATGCCGCGGCTCAGCGTGGCGGAACTCCACCAGCCGGTCTCCGGCGTCCAACCGGCGCTGTCCAGCCCCGTCGTGGTGAGGTCGTGGTGGCGGGTGAACTCCTCGACGACGATCCCTTCCACAGTGGTGGCTGGGTCGCGCTCGTCGCGTCGAGGGAGGACCAGGTAGTAGTCCAGGGGCGGTCCCGCGTCGGGCACCAGCACGGGTACGGCCCGCGTCGGCTCGGTGGTCATCGGCACAACCGTAGCGAAGGAGAACGGTTAGCATCCGGACCTCTACGTGAGGAGCCAAGATGACTTCGGTGGCCCAGACCCGGTTCGGCATCATCGGCAGTGGCTGGCGAGGTGAGTTCTTCCTTCGCCTGGCCCGGCTGCTCCCCGAGCGGTTCCGGGTGACCGGGGTGGTGACGCGTACCGAATCACGGGGAGCTGCCGTGACTGCCGACTGGGGTGTGTCGACCTTCCGCACGACGGCGGAGATGCTCGCCCACGAGCGGCCGGACTTCGTCATCGTGTCGGTGCCGTGGCCGGTGACGCCAGAGGCGACCCGGGAGTTGGTGGCGGCCGGCGTACCGGTGCTCGCCGAGACACCGCCCGCCCCCGACCTGGCGGGCCTGCGCTCGCTCTGGGCCGACGTCGGAGGCAGCGGCCTGGTGCAGGTCGCCGAGCAGTACCTGCTGATGCCCGGACACGCGGCGCGGCTGGCGCTGGTCCGCGCCGGGGTGCTCGGTGAGCCGACCTCGGTCCAGATCTCCTCGACCCACCTGTACCACGCGGTCTCACTGATCCGGGGTCTTCTCGGCGTCGGTCACGAGAGCGCCGAGGTGAGCGCGCGCGCCTTCGTCGCGCCGCTGGCCGACCCGCTCTCGCCGGCTGGCTGGAGCGGCGACGACACCCCGCAGCAGCTCTCCACCACCCTCGCGACCATCGACTTCGGCGGGCGGATGGGGTTGTACGACTTCACCGACAACCAGTGGTGGAACCCGCTGCGTACCCGCCGGTTGGTGGTCCGGGGCTCGCGCGGTGAGCTGGTGGACGACCGGGTGGTCCGCCTGGTCGACCCGAGCACGCCGGTGGAGTCGTTCCTGACCCGGCGGCAGACCGGTCTCGACCTCAACCTGGAAGGGCTCGACCTCAAGCACATCAGCTTCGACGGCGACGTGGTCTACCGCAATCCGTTCGTCGGCAGCGGGATGTCCGACGACGACATCGCGGTCGCCGACATCGTCGCCCGCGCCGGGGCGTGGGCGCGGGAGGAGGGCCCGGCTCCGTATCCGCTTGCCGAAGCCTGCCAGGACCACCTGATCAGCCTCGCCGTCGACGAATCGGTACGCACCGGCCGGCCGGTCGTCACCGCCACCGAGGCATGGGGACGGTAGGTCCGCCGGATCCGTTTCTGTCTCTTGGCTGACAGTGCGCAACCGTGAAGCCAGCTCACCTGTGAAGCCGGGTATCAACCGAATGCCCGGGAGCACCCGGGCCGCACACGGGGAGCAAGCATGAATCGAAGCACTCGACGCCGGATGCTCGCAGCCACAGCGACCGGTCTGCTGGCTACCTCTCTCGGCGTCGCTGTCTCCGCGACGGCGACCGCCGCGCCCGGCGGGGCGACCCCCCGCACCTGCAAGATCAGTACGCTGCCGTACCCGACCGACACCTATCGCGCCGACGCGAACGCGGTCGACCCGACGGGTCGCTACGTCGCGGGGACCGCGCTGCGGGTCGGTGGGACCGACAACCAGTACCTGCTGCTGTTCTGGGACGGGCAGCGGGTCACCGAGCTGGAGTCGGAGGCCTCGGCCACCCCCGTCGACATCAACGCCGACGGCGTCGTGATCGGCAACGGATCGGCGGAGACCGGCTACGGGCAGCCGTGGAGGTACCGCGACGGCAAGCTCGAGCAGTTGCCGGTGCTGCCGTCCACCGCCACGTATGTCAGCGCCATCAACGACGCCGGCGACATCGTCGGCCACGGCTCCGACATCGTCTCCGGGGAAATTGTCGCGCTGCGCTGGCCGGCTGCCCGTCCGGGCACTGTGGAGGTGCTCGACGCCCCGGTCGACGCCCAGGCGGGTGGGATCACTGACAACGGGACCATCGTCGGCAGCGCCGGGCCCTTCGGAGACTGGAACAGCTGGGTCCGCCGGCCGAACGGCCGGATCGACGCGCTCACGTTCCCGGGCGCCGAGTGGAGCACTGCCGGCGAGGCGGCGGGCCGCTGGGCGATCGGCCAGGTTTGGCTGGGCGGCGCCACCTCGTCGAGCAGGGTGCGGTGGGACCTTCGGAACGGCTCGCACACGCTGCTCGACCAGGAAATGCCGGCACTGACCGGTGTCAACGCCAAGGGCGCCGTGGTGGGTGGTGACCGCGTTGCCAGGGGCGCCACCTCCCGGGTTCTGCCGGGCGGCGGCGAAGGGGTGGTCGTCGGTGCGCGCTCCATCTCCAACTCGGGCACCATCGTCGGGTTCCGCAACGTCCTCGCCGACCGGTTGACTCCGGTGCGTTGGACGGGCTGCTGACCCACCGACTCGCCCACCGCGTGGGGCCGGCCCGGACGGGTCGGCCCCACGTCGCGTCAGCGCGTCACGGCTTCCAGGAACCGGCGGTCTGGAACTGGTCCTGGTACTCCAACGCGCCCGAGGTGTCATGCACGTCGAACACCACGCTGCCGGTGCGTCTGGTGCCGGCGGTCAGGTCGTCGACGGCCGGCATCGGCTTGCCGCAGCCGGAGAAGGCTCCGCCGATCGCAGTGGTCTTGGTGCCGTCGGCGGCCACCCACTGGAAGTAGAGCGGGTTCGTCGACACGGTGCCCTTGGTGACAGCCACAGTCACGTCGGCGATCACGTACATGCCCTCGCCGGGCTTCAGCCCGTGGGACCTGCAGGGTTTGGTGGCGCTGCTGAACTTCGTCACGGTGATCTCGACGGTGCCGGCCTCGCTGTTGACGACCAGGGTGTCGCCCGGCGACAGGTCGCGGGTGTCGCCGTTCGCCGGCGGCGGGGTCGGCGGGGTGGCCTGTGCCTCGCTCACAGTGGTCGAGGTGCCTTTGGTGCCGATGACGACCGCCACGATGCCGCCGGCGCAGGTGAGCAGGGTGAGTACGGCCGCGGAGACCGCGACGGCAACGACGGACTTCTTGGCGCGGTCCGTCTGCGCCGGTGGTGGTGCGATGATCGGGTAGCCGGACCCACCGGGTGCCCGATATCCGCCGCCATGGTCCGTGTGCCCGCCGGCCGCCGGGTACGCAGGCCCCGAGAACGGCGGCTGCGGTGTCGCCGCGAAGGAGCGGGCCGGCGGCTGCGGGTTCGGCTGTTGGGGATTGTGCGGCCTGACGCGTGGCTGGGGGTGGGTCACCGTACTCCTTGACGCTTCGGTACGTGCGGTGCGGGGAACTCTTCGACGTTACCGTGGGTGGCGGAACGTCCAGTGGTCACGCCGGAGGGCATCCCATCGCGAGGATGCGAAGCCAGTCTGGCCAGCGTGGACGGTGTTTGGTCGGTCGCCGAACGCCACTGTGGATCGGTATTCCAATCATCGCTATGAGTAACCAGGCGAGGTCAACGCGCCGGAAGCGCAGCGGCGGTGCGGACCAACCCGTCGGCGATCACGAAGTGGCCGCTGATCGATGTCGGGGGGTTGTCGACCCCGGCCGCGTCCACGCGGGCCGGTGCGATCCGGGCAGTGAACGTGCCCGCATCCGGATCGATGTCGAGGAGAGCGTCGTGGAAGTCCAACCAGCCGCGGACGATCGGATGCCACACCTTGTAGACGGTCTCCTTCGCACTGAACAGCACGACCGGCCAGTGGGTGCCGCCGGGTAGCCGTGCGCAGGTGGCCTCCTCCTCCGGCAGCAGCACGAGTCGGCGTACTCCCGGATTGACCTCGCGGTGCTGCTCGGCATCCATCCCGACGGACCGGATGTCGGTGGTGTGCGCCGCCGCTGCGGCGCAGTAGCCGGCGGTGTGGGTGATGCTGCCGACCACCCCGGCCGGCCAGACCGGCGCGCGGTCGCTGGCGGCCGGCACCGCGGTCGTCGGCAGGCCGAGGTCGCGCAACGCCCTGCGGGCGCAAGTCCTTCCCGCGACAAAGTCCCGCCGACGGGTCTGCACCGCCCGCTCGCCGAGACACGCCTGCTCAGCGGGGAGCAATTCGCCTGTCCAGTCCTCCGGCCCGGCGACGGCGACCGCGACCGTCGATGGAAGCAGGTCACGCATTTCGGTGGCCTACTGGTCGGTAGGAATGACGCACAGAGTTAACCGTCAAATTTCCGACTCCCACGACCGTCGAAGGTACCGCAAAGATGTAACACCGGAGGGACGCGCAGCGCTCTCCCTGATGGCTCCGGGGGGACCACCATCAATGCTGGCCGGCACGGCAGCCGCCAGTCCCGTGGACATCTGGAAGGACGTGCGATGACCGATGGCCTGGAACGGCCGGGGGTGCGGGCTGACGAACACGCCCCGAAGACCCCCTGCTGGAGCTGCGGCTCCTGCGGCGACGAGTGGCCGTGCGCGACGAAGCGCACCCGGCTGCTGGCGGAGTACGGGGGTGATCGCGCAATGCTCAGCGTCTATCTGGGCTCCTGCCTCGCCGCCGCCACCGAGGATCTGCGCGCGGCCCCGGTGATGTCGCTCCAGGATAGGTTCATCGGCTGGTTGCCGCGCGGCTCCCGACGTAGCTGAGTCTCTGGTGGCCCCGCCGCTGAGCGGGGCCACCAGAGGTGGCGTTTCAGCGACGTCGAGGGCGTCGGGTCACCGCGAAGCCGCACACGCCGGCCACCGCGGCGAGCGCGCCGCCGATGCCGGTCCAGACCCAGCGCGAGCCGAGATCCGGCAACCAGTCCGCCAGCGAGCCGCTCTCGTCGTCGGCCTCCGCGTCCACCGGGGGTACGGCGTTGAGCACCGTGCCGGCCTTGGTGTTCGGCACCAGCGGGGCGGCCAACTCGCCGTCGTCAGCCGAGGCGCCCCGGTCGGCGATGGTGCCGACCAGCAGGTCGACGTCGATCGGCGCACCCAGATCCGCCTCCGGCAGCTCGATCACGGACAGCCGGACGACGTACGTGCCGGGCAGCGGATCGGCCGACCAGGGCTCCGCCCACGGCCGCACCTCGCGCAGCGTGCAGCCCAGCACCACGTTCGACGCCTTCGCGTCCACGGTCGGGGTCTGAGCCCCCGCCGTGCACGCCTGGCGTCGGCGCAGCCCGTCGAAGACGTCCACCGTCCAGGTGGAGGCGCCGCCGCGTCCCTTCGGGAAGGTGACGGTGGCGTTGATCTCGTGCACCTGGCCGGCCGTCGCGGGGAACGACCAGTAGAGGTGGTCACCGATCGAGGCGTCCACCCGTACCGGTTGTCCGGCGGTGATCGGGGTGGCGGTGAGGAACGACGTGCCGGCACGGTTCACCGGCGTGGCACCCGGGGAGGGGGTCGGTGCGGCTACGGCCGCAGCGGGAAGCAGAGCGGCGACGCCGGCGGCGAGCAGCGCCGCCATCGACCGGAACAGTGCGGTAGGCATCAGTTCTCCCTCCAGGTGGCGACCCACCAGCGGGTGAGCAGGCCGGCGAGCAGACCGGTGATCAGCCCGGCGATGGTGAGCAGGGCGAGCAGCGCCCAGCCGCGGCCGAGGTCCGGTCCGTCCGGTGCGGGTGCGGCGGCGACCACGTCGATGGTCAACTCCACGGGCATGCCCGGGGTCGCCGCGGTGCCGGGACGCGGGGCGAACGAGTTGCTGACCACCAGGCAGACGGTGGTGGGTTCGACGACCGGCGCGGAGCTCTGCTCGGTCTCGGTGGCATCCTCGTCGTCGGCGGTGGCCGACCAGCGCAGCCCGGCGGAGAGCACGTCGGCCCGCCCGCTGCCGGCGTCCGCGCCGCGAACGAGTTCCCGGCCGTCGGCCGCGGTGGCCCGCAACAGCACCCCGTAGTCCCGGTTGACGGCCCGGTCCAACGCCATGCTCACCGACGCCCGCAGTTCCTGCCCGGGACGGATCGGCACCCGGTAGTAGCGATGCTCGGAGAACGCCTCCCGGTCGGCGTAGACGCCGGGGGCGAGCAGGGGCGCCGAGTCGCACGCGCTCGTGCCGCCGACCACGGTCGGGGCCCGGGTGTACGTGTCCCCGGCCCGCTCGACGAGCTGTTTGATCCGGTCGGTCAGCTCCTCGGCGCTCTGCGCGGCGGTGTAGGTCCCGCCGGTCGCGCTGGCGATGCAGAGCAGTTGTCGGCGAACCTTCTCGTCGGGGGCCAGGCCGAGGGTGTCGACGACCAGCCTGGTGCCCTGGGCGGCCAGTTCCCGGGCCACCTCGCACGGGTCCGGCGGAGCACACGTGTCCTCGCCGTCGGTGATCAGCACGATCCGTCTCGTGGTTGCCCCGGTGCCCAGGTCCTGCGCGGCGGAGCGCAGCGCCAGCCCGACCGGAGTGAACCCGGTCGGCCGAAGTGTCGCCACCGCGGCCTTGGCGGCGGACCGGTCCACCGGCCCGACCGGCACGATCTGCTGGGTGTCCTGGCAACCGACCTTCTTGTCCTTGCCGCGGTAGGTCGCGCCGAGCACCCGGATGCCGAGTTGTGTCTCCTCGGGCAGCGCGTCGACCACCTCGTTGAAGGCCTGCTGGGCGACCGAGATCCGGGAGCGTCCGTCGATGTCGGCGGCGCGCATCGACCCGCTGACGTCGAGCACCAACTCGACCCGGGGCGGCTCGGGCGCCGGCTCCTCGTCGGCCTGCGCCGGCCCGGTCAGCGCGGTGGTCGCCAACAGTCCGAGAAGGACCGCCGTCGATCGTCTGAAGTTGATCACGACCCGCAGTGTAGTGAGATCCACTTTGGATGATCATTTGGGTGGAGGCGTGCGGAACCGGCGACTCCGGCCACGCCGGGGATCGCCTCTGACCGGCCGCGCCCGCGCTCAGGGTCCACGCCGGGTCACCCTCGGTCAACTGTGCGAGGGAAGGTGTCGGTTCGGCCAGCATCCGTCGGAAATCTGACCCAAGTCGACCCGTTGTGCCGGTGGTGCGGGGTGGTTAAGCTCTTCATGCGCGCCCCAATCGCCCGCTTCCCCCGTGGCAGGCGATCGGGGCGCGCGTCTTTGTCAAGAAGGGCCCGCACGCTTCGGCGTGCGGGCCCTTCTTCCGTCGCGCTGTGCGGCGCGTCGCCTGTCGATGCTTATATCCACCGACCGTCGAGCCACATCCGGGACAACCAGTCCGAGTAGGGAATCACCCGACCCACGAAGATCGGATAGAAGTACGCGAAGCAGAGCGCCACCAGCAGCACGTACGCCCCCGCCGCGATGCTGCCCACCAGTCGGCGCTCATAACTCGGGTCGCCGGGCACCAGCGGCGCCACCGTACCCACGTCACCCCCGGCGGGCGCGATCAGCGCGCCCAGCACGTACACCACGGCCAGCACCAGGAACGGCACCGCCGGCGCGGCGTAGAACGAGAACATCGTCCGGCCGTCGAGGGCGAACCAGAACCACGGCAGCAGCCCGGCGGCCACGGTCAGCAGGATCGCGCCGGCCCGCCAGTCCCGACGGGCCACACCCAGCCAGACCAGCGCCACCAGAGCGGGCAGGAACGACCACCAGAGCAGCGGGGTGCCGAGCAGCAGAATCTCCGAGGCGCAGCTCGCCGCGCCGCAGACGCCGTCGCCCGCGTAGTGGAACGCCACCGGCCGACCCAACAGCAGCCACTGCCACGGCCACGACTGGTACTTGTGCGCGTCATCGAGCTGGGCGTGGAAGCCGTACGCCGCGCGGTGGTACTCGAAGAGGTTGATCAGCGGACCGATCACCGGCCGGTCGCTGAGCCGGGAGCCCGGGTAGGACGACGCCAGCCGGTAGTAACCGTCGTCGGTGAGCAGCCAGCCCGACCAGGTGGCGAGGTAGGTGCCCACCATGAGCACGCCGGCGAGCACCAGCCAGGGCAGCTCGTCGACGAGCGTGTCCCGCCAGGGCCGGCGGACGCCCGCCGAGCGGCGGACGCCGACCTCCCAGAAGAGCACCAGCAGCGCGAAGGCCGGCACGAAGTACAGAGCGCTCCACTTCACCGCACAGGCGCAGCCGATCAGCACCCCGGCGGCCAGCCGCCACCACGGCCAGGTGCGCCAACCGGTCGGCGGGCGGCCGGCCCGGCCCGGCTGGCTCGGATCGAGCCCGTCGTCCAGGGCCCGAGCCCAGCGCCGACGGCGGGCGTCCCGATCGAGCACCAGCGCGCCGAACGCCGCCAGCACGAAGAAGAGCAGGAAGATGTCGAGCAGGGCCGCCCGGGACAGCACCAGGTGGAAGCCGTCCAGGGCGAGCAGCAGGCCGGCCGCGCAGCCGAGCACCGTCGAGCGGAACATCCGCCGACCGATGCGGACCAGCAGCAGCACCGACAGCGTGCCGATGACCGCCGCCGAGAAACGCCAGCCGAACTCCGGTGCGGTGGTCATCAGGTGCCCGGGGACGGAGACCTTGGAATCGGCGTCCTGATAGCCGAACGCCCACTCGCCGACGCCGATCAACCACTTGCCCAGGGGCGGGTGCACCACGTACGACGGAGCGTTGTCCTTGTAGTTCCACTCCACGCCACGCGAGATCAGCCCGTAGGCGTCCTTGGCGTAGTACGTCTCGTCGAAGATCTTGCCCTTCGGGCTGGACAGCCCCACGAAGCGCACGATCGCCGCGATGGCCACCACCACTGCCGTGGCCAGCCAGGAGAAGCGGTCCACCTGGGTGTCGACGGTGGCGAACCGTCGCCGGACCACAGCTGCCACCCCGCCGCCCTCGGCACTCGGCGCCGTCGGCTCCTGAATGGCACTGGGCTCGCCCGTCATCTGGATCATCTTGTCCGGATCGGCGCTCGGGCTCTGCGCTGTCGACGCACTCGTCACCCGGCGATCGTAGGCTGCCAGGGTGCCCGGTGGCGTCCGTCGTCCCTGATACCGGTATTCCCTGCAATGAAGGAGACGAATCCGTGGGTGAAATGTCCGAAGTTGGGCGCCTGATCCTGCTCGGTGCTCCGCTCGGCAACCCCGCCGACGCCTCAGCCCGACTCCGGGAGGTGCTGATCAGCGCCGACGTGGTCGCCGCCGAGGACACCCGCCGGCTCACCCGGCTGGCCCGCGATCTCGACCTCACCGTCGGTGGTCGAATCGTCTCCTACTTCGAGGGCAACGAGGAGCGGCGCACCCCCGAGCTGGTCGAGGCCATCCTCGGCGGATACGTGGTGGCGCTGGTGACCGACGGCGGAATGCCCAGCGTCTCCGACCCCGGCTACCGGCTGGTCCGTGCCACGTTGGACGTCGGGGCGCCGGTCACCGTCGCCCCCGGGCCCAGCGCGGTCACCACCGCGCTGGCCGTCTCCGGGCTGCCCTGCGACAGGTTCTGCTTCGAGGGCTTCCTGCCCCGTACCCCCAGCGGCCGCCGATCCCGGCTGCGCGCCCTCGCCGCCGAGGAGCGCACCCTTGTCTTCTTCGAGGCCCCCCACCGGATCGGGGCGACGCTCACCGACCTGGCGGACACGTTCGGGGCGGACCGGCCGGCCGCAGTCTGCCGCGAACTCACGAAGACCTACGAGGAGGTGCTCCGCCGCCCCCTCGGCGAGCTGGCCCGGTGGGCCACCGAGGGGGACCCGCGCGGCGAGATCACCCTGGTGGTGGCCGGAGCTCCGGTGACCGCTGCCGAACGCCCCGACGACGACACCCTGCGCGCCGCCGTCGCCGAGCGGGAGGCCGCCGGCCGGTCCCGCCGGGACGCCATCACCGACGTCGCCACCGAGTACGCGCTGCGCCGCCGGGACGTCTACACGATCGTGCACAGCTGACCGATGTGGTGCGCTCCGCCGGGCGGAGGGTTCACCACGCGGCGGCCAGGAAGCCGACGGTGATCAGCGTCGGGCCGGCGATGGCGGCGGCCACTGCCCACCGGCGGTGCCGGCGACCGGGCAGCCGTGCCGACCCGGTCCACCGGACGATGCCGGCGGCGCAGGCCAGCACCACCAGCAGACCGGGCAGCCACCGCAGGTGCCGGCCCACGCCGACGTCCGCGTACGCGGTGCCGCTGTCCGGGCCGGTCATCCGCGCCGGCAGCGCGGTGCCGTCCGTGCGCTGATCGACGGGCACGCCGCTGACCCGGACACCATGGGCGATGAACAGCCCGTCCTCGGCAGTGAAGATCCCCCGGCACCGCAGGGTGAGCCCGCCGCCGGAACAGTCGTCGATCACCACGGTGCCCGTCCGGGCGTGCCCGACCGCGAGCCAGAACGGGCCGGCGCTGACCCAGGCGAAGAAGGCCGCGACCAGGCTCAGCACCACCAGCGCGGCGAGCCCGGGCAACGGATCCGGCGGTGGGGGTGTGCGGCTGGGTGCCCGGCGCCGCGCCAGCCGGAAGCCGCGGAGCCGTGCCGGTGCCGCGTCCTTGCGGACCGGGGTGCCGTCCCAGTGCACCTGCTCGATCGGCGCCCAGAAAGCGCCGCCGTCGTCGTCCGGCGGGTCGCCGTCGGGCCCGTGGTCGCGCTGCCGGCGGCCCTGCTCTCGGACCGGCACCCGACGCGGCACCGCGTCCACCGGCGCGCCGGTGGTCGGCTCCACCTCCACAGGCTCCGCGCCGGTTGGTGCCGCGCCGGTCGGCGAGCCTGACGAGCCGGGCCGGACCGGGCTGGGTACGGGTGCCCCCGGGGTCGGACGAGTCGGTGTGGGTGACGGTGCCGCCGGCGCGGGGCGGGCCGGGGCGGCGGACCTCCCTGCCGGGGTGGGCCGCTGTGTCCCCGGGTCGGCGCTGCGCACGAACCGAGGTTGCGGTGGGACCCCGGCGACCCGGGACACGGCGGGCTCGGGCCCCGGGTCGTCGCCGACCGCCGACCCGGTGGGACAGTCCTCGTGGTCCCGCGCCGCTCCTCTGCCCGTCACGACGTTCATTGCACACCGCGCCAGGAGATGAAACGGGCAGGTGAGCCGCGTGTCGACGACAAATCGGACCAACGGGCGAGGTGGTCGGCCCGGTCCGACGGTCGGGCACCCCCCATTGGTTCGCGAACGCCCCGGACGGGTCACTAGGCTCACTGCTCATGAGTCACGTTCTCGCGGCAGTGGCCTGGCCGTACGCCAACGGCCCCCGCCACATCGGCCACGTCTCCGGTTTCGGCGTTCCCTCCGACGTCTTCGCCCGGTACATGCGCATGGCCGGCCACGACGTGCTCATGGTCTCCGGCACCGACGAGCACGGCACCCCGATCCAGGTGCAGGCCGACGCCGACGGGGTGACCCCGCGCGAGCTGGCCGACCGGTACAACAGGGTGATCGTCGAGGACCTGCACGGCCTCGGCCTCTCGTACGACCTGTTCACCCGCACCACCACCCGCAACCACTACGCGGTGGTGCAGGAGCTGTTCGAGGGGATGTACCGCAACGGCTACATCGTGCCGAAGACCACCATGGGCGCGATCTCCCCGTCCACCGGGCGCACCCTGCCCGACCGCTACATCGAGGGCACCTGCCCGATCTGCGGGTACGACAGCGCCCGCGGTGACCAGTGCGACAACTGCGGCAACCAGCTCGACCCGATCGACCTGATCAACCCGAAGTCGCGGATCAACGGGGAAACTCCGAAGTTCGTCGAGACCGAGCACTTCTTCCTGGACCTGCCGGCCCTGGCCGAGGTGCTGCGGCAGTGGCTGGACACCCGCGAGGGGTGGCGGCCCAACGTGCTGCGGTTCTCCCGCAACCTGCTCGACGACCTCCAGCCCCGGGCGATCACCCGTGACCTGGAGTGGGGCGTGCCGATCCCGCTCGACGGCTGGCGCGACCGGTCGGACAAGCGGATCTACGTGTGGTTCGACGCCGTGATCGGCTACCTGTCCGCCTCGATCGAGTGGGCCCGTCGCTCCGGCGACCCGGACGCGTGGCGGAAGTACTGGTCCGCCGACGGCGCGGGGAAGGACGCCCAGTCGTACTACTTCATGGGCAAGGACAACATCGTCTTCCACTCGGTGATCTGGCCGGCGCTGCTCTCCGGCTACTCCGGCGAGGGCTCCCGCGACGGTGAGCCGGGCGAGCTGGGTCGGCTCAACCTGCCCACCGAGGTGGTCTCGAGCGAGTACCTGACCATGGAGGGGCGCAAGTTCTCCTCGTCCCGCAAGGTGGTCATCTACGTTCGCGACTTCCTGGAGCGCTACGACGCCGACGCGCTGCGCTACTTCATCGCCGCCGCCGGCCCGGAGAGCAACGACACCGACTTCACCTGGGCCGAGTTCCTGCGCCGCAACAACGACGAGTTGGTCGCCGGTTGGGGCAACCTGGTCAACCGGTGCGTCTCGATGGCCGCGAAGAACTTCGGGGCGATCCCGCCGGTCGACCCGGCCGGGCTCACCGAGGCCGACGAGGCGCTGCTCGCCGTCGCTCGGACCGGGTTCACCACTGTCGGCGACCTGATCGGCCGGCACCGCCAGAAGCAGGCGATCGGCGAGGCCATGAAGGTGGTCGCCGAGGCCAACAGGTACCTCTCCGAGCAGGCGCCATGGAAGCTCAAGGACGAGGCGGACAAGCCCCGGATGGGCACCATCCTGCACGTCGCCCTTCAGGTGATCAGCGACGCCAACACGCTGCTCACCCCGTTCCTGCCGCACTCCGCGCAACAGGTGCACGAGCTGCTCGGGGGCACCGGCGTGCACGCGCCGATGCCGGTGATCGAGCAGGTCGACGACCTGGACGGCGGCCCGGCGTACCCGGTGCTCACCGGGGACTACACAGTCGGCGCGCGCTGGGAGTCGGTGTCGATCGAGGCGGGTCGCCCGCTGGCCGCGCCGAAGCCGGTGTTCCGCAAGCTCGACCCGTCGATCGTCGACGAGGAACTGGCCCGGCTCGCCGACTGAGCGTGCGACGCGCGGCGGCGGGTGCCCCGCCGCCGCGCGCTGTCACATCGCGTACCGGGTGTCCATCACCTGGTCGTCGGTCACCTCGGCGCCCGGCGCCCAGGCCTCGTAGACGCCGCGTTCCTGACACTGCGCGCCGGTCGTGACCACCGTGTCCGGGTTCGGGTAGCGCAGGCGCACCCGCAGCCAGCCGGCCTCCTCCCGCAGCACCAGGCACGGCACCCCCCGCCACTGGGCGAACCGGAGCCGGCGAGCCACCGCGTCCACCGGGTAACGGGCCGCCCGGGTCATCGCCAGCACCCGGAACCCACCGGGTAGGTCGGCGACCGCCTCGTACTCGCTGTCGCCGTACATGCCGACCAGCTGGGTGGAGCG
Source organism: Micromonospora hortensis (assembly GCF_022230935.1). Taxonomy (NCBI): domain Bacteria; kingdom Bacillati; phylum Actinomycetota; class Actinomycetes; order Micromonosporales; family Micromonosporaceae; genus Micromonospora; species Micromonospora hortensis. The sequence goes on along the minus strand of NZ_JAKKFE010000011.1, from coordinate 50,291 downwards.
GGGAGCGTCTGCGTTCGGCACGTACTCCTGGTCCGGGGAGAGGCCCGGCACCGAGGCCAGCAGGTGCCGCCACTGCGGACCCACCATCCGCAGCCACCCGCGCTGTTCGGCCTGGTAGGTGTAGAGCACCACCTCCACCCCCTCCGCCGGGTACGCGATGAGGGCGGCGTTCGCCGGCATCGGCAGGTCGGCGAAGTCCCTGGTGATGAACTCCGGGATGAGCTGACCGTTGCTGGGCACGAAGCCGGTGCCGAGCACCGGGGCGCCGAGCCGGTCCCGGGCGGCCAGCGCGGTCAGGCCGCGGTGTGCCGGGCCCACCGGCACGTCGTAGTCACCCGGGTCGGACGCGCGCCAGCGCAGCGCGTACGCCACGTCCGGGCCGTCCCGGCCAGCGTCGCCATCGGTACGCAGCACCGTCGTCGTCGCCGGCGTACGCAGGTGCGCCACATCGTGCTCGCGGTAGCAGAAGCCGTGCGGCAGCCAACCCCGTACGTAGCCGGCGAGCTGCTGGGCCGAGAGCACCTTCATCATCCGGGTGCCCCGCCGGACCACCGCCGACGCGCGCGCCTCAACCAGCATCGGGTCGCCCGCCGTCGCCGGCTGCTGGCTGAGCTGGTGCAGGTACGCCCAACCCCGCTCGCGGTGAGCGGGGATCAGTAGCGGCGTCTCCGGCTCGTCGGCCGGCTCGGTGGCACCGTGCACAGCTGTCACCTCGGTGACGTGCACGAACCGGTGCCACGGCAGGGCGCTGCCCGGGCGGGGCGCCCACTCGAAGCCGGCCACCTCGTCGGCGCTGAACAACTCGTACGCGGCGCCTCGGGCGATCTCCTCGGCCGGGTAGAGACCGCCGCCGAACGCCACGTGCAGTCCGGTCCGTTCGCCGGCGCTGCCACCGGCCTGGGGGGTGACGCTCATGCCGTCGCCTCGCTGCTCGGTGGGATGAGGTCCGCACGCTGTCGCGTCCGCTCGTGAGCGACCGTAGAGTCGCACGGCGTAGCCCGGGTGAACGTCGGGTGGCGGGCAGATGGACAGGCCCGGTGTGTGATGCTGTCGCTGATGAGCGAGCCCACTGAATCCCGTCGCGAGCGTGCCGCCCGGCGGGCCGGAGAGTTTCCGCCCGCCCCCGAGGCGTTGCCCCGGGCGGTGCTGGACAGCCACACCCACCTGGACATCACTGTCAGCGAGGCCGGCGTGCCCGGCGGCGGGCCGGCCGACGACCCAGTTGCCGTGGCCATCGCGTTGGCAACGAAGGTCGGCGTGGACCGGCTGGTCCAGGTGGGTGTCGACGTCGCCTCCTCGCGGTGGGGCGCGGACACCGCCGACCGGTACCCGGCCGTGCTGGCCACCGTGGCGCTGCACCCCAACGAGGCACCCCGGCTCAGCGACCTCGACGAGGCGTTGCGGGAGATCGAGTCACTCGCCGCCCGCGATCGGGTCCGGGGGATCGGCGAGACCGGAATGGACTTCTTCCGGACCGGGGACGAGGGGCGTGCCGCGCAGGAGCAGAGTTTCCGGGCGCACATCGCCATCGCCAAGCGGTACGGCAAGACGCTGGTCATCCACGATCGCGACGCGCACGCCGACGTGCTGCGGATCCTCGACGACGAGGGTGCTCCCGACCGGGTGGTGCTGCACTGCTTCTCCGGCGACGCCGACTTCGCCCGCGAGTGCGTCCGCCGCGGCTACCTGTTGAGCTTCGCCGGCACCGTCACCTTCGGCAGCGCGACGGCGCTGCGCGAGGCCGCCGCGCTCACCCCGGCGGATCAGATGCTGGTGGAGACCGACGCCCCGTACCTCACCCCGATGCCGTACCGCGGCCGGCCGAACGCGTCGTACCTGATTCCGCTCACCGTCCGCGCGCTCGCCGCGACCACCGGCAGTGACCTGGACGAGCTGTGCGCGGCCATCTCCGCCACCGGCGACCGGGCCTTCGGCCCGTGGTGAGCCCGGCTCGACGGTCGGCACCGACCCCGTCGCTACGCTGCCAGCCATGACCGGTCTCCTCGGCCCGGCGGAGATCCGGGAACTCGCCGCCCGGCTGGGCGTCGCGCCCACCAAGAAGCTGGGCCAGAACTTCGTGCACGACCCGAACACGGTGCGCCGGATCGTGACCGCCGCCGGCCTGACCCCCGACGACGTCGCCCTGGAGGTGGGGCCCGGGCTCGGCTCGCTGACCCTGGGGTTGCTGCCGGTCGCCGGGCACGTGCACGCCGTGGAGATCGACCCGGTGCTCGCCGGGGCGCTACCGGAGACCGTCGCGCGGCACGCCGGGGCTGACGCCGCCCGGCTCACAGTGCACCGCGCGGACGCGCTGCGTATCGCCGCCGCCGAGCTGGCCGACCCGGCGCCGACAGCGCTGGTGGCGAACCTGCCCTACAACGTGGCCGTGCCAGTGGTGCTGCACCTGCTCGCCGTGCTGCCCAGCCTGCGACGCGGCCTGGTGATGGTGCAGAAGGAGGTCGCCGACCGGCTCGTCGCCGGTCCCGGCTCCAAGGTGTACGGCATTCCGTCGGTGAAGCTCGCCTGGTACGCCCAGGCCCGGGGCGCCGGCAAGGTGCCGCCGAACGTGTTCTGGCCGGTGCCCAACGTCGACTCCGGTCTGGTCTCCTTCACCTGCCACGAGCCGCCCCGCACCGACGTACCGCGGGAGCGGGTCTTCGCCGTGGTGGACGCGGCGTTCGCGCAGCGGCGCAAGACGCTGCGCGCCGCGTTGGCCGGCTGGGCCGGTGGCGCGGACCGGGCCGCCGCGGCGCTCACCGCCGCCGGCGTCGACCCCGGCGCCCGTGGGGAGTCACTGACCGTCGAGCAGTTCGCTGCCATCGCCGCGTCGGCTCCGGTCGGTACGCCGGCCGGGAAGTAGGCTGACGCGGTGCCCGCCCAGGACGCTGAGGAGCTGATCGTGGCCAAGCCGTTCGACATCCGCCTGCGCGTGCGGGACATCACCCCGTGACCGAGGCCTGGCGACCGGACGACGACGAGCGACGGGGGGCCATCGGCCCGGTGCGGGTGCGGGTGCCCGCGAAGGTCAACCTGCACCTCGGGGTGGGCCCGCTGCGCCGGGACGGCTACCACGAGCTGAACACGATCTACCACGCCATCTCGATCTACGACGAGCTGACGGCCCGCCGGGGCGACACCCTCGCCCTGACCATGGAGGGTGAGGGCACCGGCGAGCTGGCCCTGGACGACACCAACCTGGTGATCCGCGCCGCGCACGCCCTCGCCGGGTACGCGGGGGTGCTGCCGCACGCCCGACTGCACCTGCGCAAGCAGATCCCGCTCGCCGGTGGGTTGGCCGGCGGTAGCGCCGACGCGGCCGCCGCGCTGGTGGCCTGCGACGCGCTCTGGGGCACCGGGCTGTCCCGCGACGAGCTGGCCGGCATCGCCGCCGACCTCGGCTCCGACGTGCCGTTCCTGATCTACGGTGGCACCGCGCTGGGCACCGGCCGGGGTGAGGCGATCAGCCCCGTGCTGGCCCGCCCCACCTCCTGGCACTGGGTGGTGGCGATCGCCGACGGCGGCCTGTCCACCCCGACCGCGTACCGGGAGCTGGATCGGCTCCGCGACTCCGGCGCCGCCGGCGCCCCGCTGGGCAGCACCGACGCGCTGCTGGGCGCGCTGCGCCAGCGTGACCCCCGGGTGCTCGCCCGTACGCTCGGCAACGACCTCCAGGACGCCGCGCTGGCCATGCGCCCGGCGCTGGCCGACACGCTGAAGGCCGGCGAGGCGGCCGGTGCGCTCACCGGCATCGTCTCCGGCTCCGGCCCGACCTGCGTGTTTCTCGCCGCCAACGCGGCCGACGCGGAGCGGATCGCCGCCGAGCTGACCGCCGCGGGCGTCTGCCGGGAGGCGCGGGTCGCGCACGGTCCGGTAGCCGGCGCCCGCGTCGGCTGACGACGCGTTCCACCGGAGCTGCTGGCGCGCGGCGCGGGCGTCCGGGGCTTCCGCGTACCCTTGGGAAAGGCGTCCAGGTGCCCGCCGGCACCGGGACGCCTTGATCATGAAGGGTGGAACGTGGCGAACATCGTCAATCTGGACCGGGTGTCCAAGGGGTACGGCGCCGCCGGGCGGCTGCTCACGGACGTCTCGCTCGGCCTGGACGACGCCGACCGGATCGGCGTGGTCGGCCTCAACGGCGCCGGCAAGTCCACCCTGTTGCGACTGCTCACCAAGCAGGAGGACCCCGACGACGGTCGGGTGACCCACCGCCGTGACCTGCGTGTGCTCTGGCTGCCGCAGCAGCTCGCCCTCGCCCCCGAGGCCACCGTCCGGGACGTGGTGCTCGGCACCGCCTGGCTCGCCGAGGGCATGGGCGCCGAGCACGAGTGGGCCGGCGACTCCGGGGTGCGGGCCATCCTCGACGGCCTCGGCATGCCGCACCTCGGCCTCGACCAGCCGGTCGGCCCGATGTCCGGTGGCGAACGCCGCCGGGTGGCGCTCGCCGCGCTGCTCGTGCGCGACTCCGACCTGCTCATCCTCGACGAGCCCACCAACCACCTGGACGTCGGCGGGGTCGACTGGCTGGCCCGGCACCTGGTCGGCCGCAAGGGCGCCCTGGTCGTGGTCACCCACGACCGGTGGTTCCTGGACGCGGTCTGCACCAACACCTGGGAGGTCGCCGACCAGACCGTCCGCGCCTACGAGGGTGGCTTCGCCGCCTGGACCCTCGCCCGTGCCGAGCGTGAGCGGGTCGCCGCCGCCACCGAGGCCCGCCGGCAGAACCTGCTCCGCAAGGAGATCGCCTGGCTGCGTCGTGGCCCACCCGCCCGGACCTCCAAGCCGCAGTTCCGCATCGACGCCGCGAACGCGTTGATCGCCGACGTGCCGCCGGCGCGCGACACCATGTCGTTGCAGCGGATGGCCACCTCGCGGTTGGGCAAGCAGGTGTACGACCTGGAGAACGTCGAGCTGCACGCCGGCCCGAAGGAGATCCTTCGCGACGTCACCTGGCTGGTCGGCCCCGGCGACCGGATCGCGATCCTCGGCGCCAACGGCGCTGGCAAGACCACGCTGCTGCGGATGCTCGCCGGCATCACCCGCCCCGACGGCGGTCGCCTCGGCACCGGCTCCACAGTGCGGCCCGCGTTCCTCTCCCAGGAGCTCACCGAGCTGCCCGGGCACCTACGGGTGCTGGAGGCGGTGGAGGAGGTCGCCCGCCGGGTTCAGCTCGGCGACCGGGAGGTCTCCGCTTCGCAGCTCGCCGAGGTGTTCGGCTTCGACGACCGCCGCCTCTGGACCCCGGTCAGTGACCTCTCCGGTGGGGAACGCCGCCGGTTGCAGATGCTGCGGCTGCTGGCCGGCGAGCCCAACGTGCTGCTCTTCGACGAGCCCACCAACGACCTGGACACGGACACCCTCGCCTCGCTGGAGGACCTGCTCGACTCGTGGCCCGGCACGATCATCGTGGCCAGCCACGACCGGTACCTGATCGAGCGGGTCACCGACACGGCGTACGGGATGTTCGGCGACGGTCGGCTGGTGCACCTGCCGGGTGGCGTGGACGAATACCTCGCGCGGACCGCCGAGCGGGCCGGCTCTCCTCGGGCGGGCGCCACCTCGACCTCCGCGTCCGCTGCCCCCTCGGGAGGTGGCATGTCCGCCGCCGAGGTCCGTCAGGCCCGCAAGGAGCTGACCCGGCTGGAGCGGCAGCTCAGCAAGCTCGACCAGCGCGAGACCACGCTGCTCGATCAGCTCGCGGCGGACGCCACGGACTACGCCCGGGTCGCCGAGTTGGACACCCAGCTCAAGGATCTGCGCGCCGAGCGGGAGCGGATCGAGGAGAGCTGGATGACCCTCGCCGAGGACCTGCCCGAGAGCTGACCGGCCGGGCGCGCCGGCCCGGGCCCCGTGTGCGGCGTCACACCACCACATGCGAGACAATCGTCGGCGACACCTACCCCACGGCGTTGGAGACACAGACATGGCACACACCCCCGTCAACCACCCCGCGCGGCCGATCTACCGGGCGATCGGCGGGCTGACCGGTCTGTACCTGGTCGTCTTCGGTGCGCTCGGCATCATCGCGAGCACCGGCAACGAGATCCTCGCCCAGGACGACACCCGGGTCCTCGGTCAGGGCACCAACCTCGGCTTCTCGCTGCTCAGCGTGCTGCTCGGGATCATCGTGCTGGTCGGCACCGCGCTCGGCCGCAACATCGACGTGGCGATCAACCAGTGGCTGGCGTACAGCCTCATGGTGGTCAGCCTGGCCGGTCTCGCGTTCATCCGGACCGACGCCAACATCTTCAACTTCAGCATCACCACGGTGGTCGTGGTGATGACTGCCGCCCTGGTGCTGCTCATGGTCGGCATGTACGGCAAGGTCGGCACCGAGGATGAGGCGGAGGCGTTCCAGAAGGCTCGTCTGGTTCTCTGAGCCCTTTTGGTTGCGGCCGTGGGTTTTCGCCGGAGCCCGAGCTGCTCCGGGCGGTCAGGCTTGATCCCTGCGCAGCTCGGGCTCCGGCGAAACCCTGACCCGGTCCAGCCTTCGGCGGACCTTCCGGCTTTGTGGTTCTTCGGACAGTCGGTCCTGCCTTGGGCGACAATTCCCCTGAAACGGTCACATCAGGGGGTCTGGGCATGCCGCATTTTCCGGTCAACCATCCGGCACGGCCGCTCTACCGGGTCCTCTCCGGGCTGATCGGCGTCTACATCCTGGTCTTCGGCGTGTGGGGCGTCGCCGAGACGATCGGGGATCCGCTCTTTGCCCGCACCAGCACCTGGGCCCTCGGCCTCCGGACCAACCTGGCCTTCTCGCTCGCCTCGGTGATCTTCGGGATCGTCCTGATCATCGGGGCCTCGCGGCGTACCAACCTCGGCCACTACATGAACCTCACAGCGGGCGTGGTGTTCCTGGTGACCAGCATCCTGATGATGTCGGTGCTGCAGACCGAAGCGAACTTTCTCAACTTCTCGATGTCGACAGTGGTCGTGTCGATGCTGTTCGGCCTGATCCTGCTCGGCACCGGCCTCTACGACAAGGTCGGCCCACCGGAATCCGCCGAGGCGGAGTTGGAGCACCGGAAGCACCCGGTGGCCGACGTGCACCGCCGCTGATCGAGGTCAGTTGCGCCGCGCGGTGATCAGCGTCGGCTTGGCCTCCAGGTGCGACAACCCGTTCCAGGCCAGGTTGACGAGGTGCGCCGCCACCGTCTCCTTGCGCGGCTTACGCACCTCCAACCACCAGCGACCGGTCAACGCCACCATGCCGACCAGCGCCTGCGAGTACAGCTCGGCGAGCTTCGGGTCGTACCCGCGGCTCTTGTACTCCGCGCCCAGGATGTGCTCGACCTGGTGCGCCACGTCGTTCATGACGCTGCTGAAGTTGGCAGTGCCGGACATCAGCGGCGACTCGCGGACCAGCACCCGGAAACCGCTGGTCTCCTCCTCGATGTAGGTCAGCAGGGCGAGCGCCGCTTGTTCCAGCAGCTCCCGCGGATGCCCTGCGGTCAACGCCGTGGTGATCCGGTCCAACAGGGCCCGGACCTCCCGGTCCACCACCACCGCGTAGAGCCCTTCCTTGCCACCGAAGTGCTCGTAGACCACCGGCTTGGAGACCTTGGCGCGGGCCGCCACCTCCTCGATGGAGGTGGCGTCGAAGCCGCGTTCGGCGAAGAGCTGCCGGCCGGTCGCGATCAACTGCTCCCGGCGTTGGGCCGCCGACATGCGGACCCGGGAGGGAGCTTTGGCCTTCGGCGCCGCCGTCGGCGTCGCCCGTCGGCCGCCGACAGCTGCCGCCGCGTCGTCGCTGACCTCGGGCATGTCGCCGCCTCGCTGGCGCTCGGTGACGCCCTGCCGTGGAATGGTTCCTCCGCTGTGCCCGTTCACGTCGTCGCCTCACTGTCGGGCGGTTCGACCGCCCTGACGCGCCGTTCGACCGTACCCGGATCGGGCTCGGCTCCCCGTCCGCCGAGCCGCCCGGTCCCCCCGCATGGCTCGGTCACCCGGCCATCCTGCCAGGCGGCATCCCCGTGCACCGCCCGGTTTCAGTGGGGTGCGACAGGCTTCACCAGCTTGGCGGCGAGTCGCTCGGGCTTCGGCCAGCGCACCTGCGTCGCCGCGCCGGTCTTCTCGAACAACCAGATCACCCGGGCGGAGATGTCCACCTGACCGCGCAACACGCCGTGCCGGGCGCTGGTCGGGTCGGCGTGGTGCAGGTTGTGCCAGCTCTCGCCGAACGACAGGATCGCCAGCGGCCAGAAGTTCGACGCGCGGTCGCCCTGGCGCATCGCGAACGGACGTTCACCGTAGACGTGGCACACCGAGTTGATCGCCCAGGTGACGTGGTGCAGCAGGCCGATCCGGACCAGCCCGGCCCAGAAGAACGCGGTCAGCGCGCCCTGCCAGGACCAGGTCACCAGGCCGCCGATCAGCGCCGGGCCGAGCAGTGAGATGGCCACCAGCGCGGGAAAGAGTCGGTCGACGCGGCTGATGTCCCGGTCGGCGATGAGGTCCGGTGCGAAACGCCCGCGATTGGACAGCTCCCGGCGGAACAGCCAGCCCACGTGCGCATGGAACAGGCCCCGGGTCAACGCCCAGAAGCTGGTGCCGAAGCGCCACGGCGAGTGCGGGTCGCCCTCCAGGTCGGAGAACGCGTGGTGACGCCTGTGGTCGGCGACCCACTGAATGATCTCGCCCTGCACCGCAAGCGATCCCGCGACCGCCAGAGTCACCCGAAGCCACCGCTTGGCCTTGAACGAGCCGTGCGTGAAGTAGCGGTGGAAACCGACGGTGATGCCGAGCCCGGAGACGACGTACCAGACCAGGCCGATGATGACGTCGGTCCAGCCCAGCCAGCCGCCCCACGCCACCGGCACGGCGATCAGCAGGGCGACGAAGGGGATCACCACGAAGGCCCAGAGGGCCGCCAGGATGCCGGGGGACTGGCTGCCGTCGGTGAGTGGTTTGGGGCCGGGGCCGGCGGTGTTGGAATCGAGCAGAGCAGTGGACATGGGACCTCGCAGGGGGATGGTAACGATCACGAAGCTACGCCTACGTCACCGTAACTTACGGCACCGTAGATCGCACGAGGAACTTTCGAAACGTCTTCGCGTAACTGCTCGAAGTCGCAGGTCAGCCGGCTCCGTGGCGGGTGCCTGGCCGGTCCGGGAAGAGGGCGGTTGAGGCGCGGGCCGACGACCCCCGGAAGACCGGCGGCATCGACCACTCGCCCTGCGGCGGGATGAGCGCTGGCATCCGACAGCGGGGGCGCTAAGGTGTAGCGGCGGGATGTCCATCCCCTGTGCGACGTGCTCGCGTCGCTGATCGGCCGTGGTGTAATTGGCAACACCCGGGTCTTTGGTACCCGTATTTCAGGTTCGAACCCTGGCGGCCGAGCTGCCCACCTACGTCCGCTTTAGGGTCCGGTGGGGGTAAGAGAGGAACGTGCCGGGCCTCGCGGCTAGCATGGCCGCGAGAGTGTCCGCCGTCCCGACGGGAGCCACGTCGTGCCCCAGCCCCACCTCCGTACCGTCGTCGTACTTGCCGCCGGTGAGGGTAAGCGGATGAAGTCGGCACTGCCCAAGGTGCTGCACCCCCTGCTCGGTCGGACGCTCCTCGGTCACGTGCTGAGCGCCGCCGCACCGTTGGGCGCGGACCGCACAGTCGTCGTGGTGGGCCACGGCGCCGACCAGGTGCGGGCGCACCTGTCCGAGGTCGCCCCGGACGCCACTCCGGTGCTCCAGGCCGAGCAGCTCGGCACCGGGCATGCCGTACGAATCGCTCTGGAGGCCGTACCGGACGGTGCCGGCACCGTCGTGGTGATCAACGGTGACGTGCCCCTGCTGCGACCCGAGACGGTGGGCGCGCTGGTGACCGCGCACGAGGAGGCCTCCGCGGCGGCCACCGTGCTGGCCGCCGAGGTGCCCGACCCGACCGGCCTGGGACGGATCGTGCGGGACGCCGACGGTCGCTTGGAGCAGATCGTCGAGGAGCGTGACGCCGACACGACGCAGCGCGCCATCCGGGAGATCAACGCCGGCATCTACGCGTTCGACGCCGTGCGGCTGCGCGAGGCGCTGGGCAAGCTCTCCACCGACAACGACCAGGGCGAGGAGTACCTGACCGACGTCTTCGGTCTGCTCCGTTCCGCCGGTGAGCCGGTCGCGGTGCACGTTGCCGTGGACCACGTCGAGACGTTGGGCTGCAACGACCGGGTGGAGCTGTCCACGCTGCGTCGACTACTGCGCGACCGGATCAACGAGGCGTGGATGCGCACCGGGGTGAGCCTGCTCGACCCCGCCACCACCTGGATCGACGTGACTGTCGCGCTGGACCGGGACGCGGTGGTCGACCAGAACACCCAGTTGCGCGGCGGCACTGTGGTCGGCGCGGGCGCGCTGATCGGGCCGGACGTCACCCTGATCGACACGATCGTCGGCCCCGCCGCGTCGGTGATCCGCAGTCACGCCGTCGGCGCCGAGGTGGGCGCGGGCGCAACCGTCGGGCCGTACGCGTACCTGCGGCCGGCCGCCCAGTTGGCCGAGAAGGCGAAGGTCGGCACGTTCGTCGAGGTGAAGAACTCGCAGATCGGCGCCGGCGCGAAGGTGCCGCACCTGACGTACGTCGGCGACGCGACGATCGGCGAGCAGACCAACATCGGCGCCGCGTCGGTCTTCGTGAACTACGACGGGGTCAACAAGCACCGCACCGTGATCGGCAGCCACGCGCGGACCGGTGCGGACAACATGTTCGTGGCACCGGTCGAGGTGGGCGATGGGGCGTACACGGCGGCTGGTTCGGTGATCGTCGACGACGTGCCGGCCGGAGCGATGGGCGTCGCCCGGGCGCGCCAGCGCAACATCGAGGGCTGGGTGGTCAAGCGGCGCGCCGGCACTGCCGCGGCGGAGGCGGCGCAGCGGGCCCGCGACGCGAAGGATGAGCAGCCGACCGGCGACGCGAAGGGTGCGTCCGGTACGACTGGTGCCGCAAGCCACAGTGAGGCAATCCACGGTGCGACCGAGACGGTGGGCGGCGCATCCGGCGCGGGAGATACTGCAACCGAATAGTCCCCGACCCACCACCACCGGGTCGGGTACCGCCGACATAACGGGAGCAGACGGGCCCATGGGCAGCATCGTCGCCGAAAACCGCAAAAGCCTGATGCTCTTTTCCGGACGTGGCTTTCCGGAGTTGGCCAAGGAGATCGGCGAGGTGCTCGGCGTCGCGCCGACGCCGGCCGACGCGTACGAGTTCGCCAACGGCGAGCTCTTCGTACGGTTCAAGGACTCGGTACGTGGTTCGGACGCCTTCGTGGTGCAGTCCGTCACGCACGGGGTGAACACCTGGGTCATGGAGACCCTGATCATGGTGGACGCGCTGAAGCGGGGGTCCGCCAAGCGGATCACAGTGGTGCTGCCGTTCTACCCGTACGCCCGTCAGGACAAGAAGCACCGTGGTCGGGAGCCGATCTCGGCCCGACTGGTGGCGGACCTGCTGAAGACCGCCGGCGCGAACCGCATCCTCACCGTCGACCTGCACACCGCGCAGATCCAGGGCTTCTTCGACGGCCCGGTGGACCACCTCTTCGCCATGGACATCCTGGCCGAGTACGTGGAACACAAGTACGCCGGCCGGCCGATGACAGTGGTGGCACCGGACTCGGGTCGGGTGCGGGTGGCAGAGCGGTGGACCGACCGGCTGGGCGGCTGCCCGCTGGCGTTCATCCACAAGACCCGTGACCCGATGAAGCCGAACCAGGTCGTGGCGAACCGGGTCGTCGGCGAGGTGGAGGGCCGGGTCTGCCTGATCGTCGACGACATGATCGACACCGGGGGCACCATCGCCAAGGCCGCCGACATCCTCAAGGAGTCGGGCGCTGCGGAGATCGTGGTCGCGTCCACCCACGCGCTGCTGTCCGACCCGGCCACCGAGCGGTTGAAGAACAGCTCGATCAGCGAGATCGTGGTGACGAACACCCTGCCGCTCCCGCCGGAGAAGCAGCTGGACAAGCTCACGGTGCTGTCGATCGCGCCGCTGCTGGCGCGTGCGATCCGCGAGGTCTTCGACGACGGCTCGGTGACCACCCTCTTCGGTGGCCTGAGCTGAGCCTGAGCCCCGTTTCCGTCACTCGACACGCTGGCGGGGGCGGGGCTGGCAAACTGGTCGAAACGGGGCCGGCACGCTGGTGGGAGCACCACCGACGCGCCGGTCCTGAGCCGTGATCGGGGACTGCCGGAAACCCTGGAAACAGCTCGGGTAGACTGGTGCGGTTGCCACGGCGAGGGTGCCCGGCGGGCCGCTGAAAAGCGCCGCACGGAGGCACCGTCATCGACGCGGTGCTCCGGGCAGTCGTTCATGACGCATGAGCCCCAGCGAGCCCCTCGCCCCAGCACCGTTAGACGACAAGCCGCCGCAGCGAAAAGCATCAGGAGTTTCCCCGTGTCCGAGGTAAAGATCAGCGCCGAGCCCCGTACCGAGTTCGGCAAGGGTGGTGCCCGCCGTACCCGCCGGGCCGGCAAGGTGCCCGCCGTGCTGTACGGCCACGGCGAGAAGCCCAAGCACATCGCGCTGCCGTCGCGGGAGTTCGCCGCCGCGATCCGCAAGGGTGGTGCCAACCAGCTCTTCGCGATCGACATCGCCGACGGCACCCAGGTGCTGGCGCTGCCGAAGGCGATCCAGCGTGACCCGATCCGCGACACCTTCGAGCACGTCGACCTGATCCTGGTCCGCCGGGGCGAGAAGGTCACCGTCGAGGTCCCGGTCCAGCTGACCGGCGAGGCCGCCCGGGACACCCTGATCGTGCACGACCACGACACCCTCTCGGTGACCGCGGACGCCACCAAGGTTCCGGACCACCTCGAGGCGTCGATCGAGGGCCTGGAGGCGGGCACCCTGGTGACTGCCGGCGATGTCGAGCTGCCGACCGGCGTCGAGCTGGCCGTCGACTCGGAGCTGACCGTCGCGTCGATCACCGCCGCCCCGACCGCCGAGCAGCTCGAGGCGACGCTGCCCGAGGTCGAGACCGCCACCGACGAGGCCGAGGCCGAGGCCGGCGAGACCACCGAGGGCTCCGAGGGCGCGGACACCGAGGCTGCCGCCGAGGCCACCGAGGCGCGCACCGAGGCCTGATCGGTTCGTACTGTGCGACAGGCGTCCCCGAATGTTCGGGGGCGCCTGTCGGCATATCGGGAGTCGATGGGATGGGCGTCGGAAGGGACAGGTAGTGACGGACGAGGCGGGGCCGTGGCTGGTGGTCGGCCTGGGCAACCCGGGTCGGGAGTACGCCGGCAACCGGCACAACGTCGGGTTCATGGTGGCCGAACTGCTGGCCGGGCGGGTGGGTGCGCGTTTCGGCCGGCACAAGCGGGCGGTGGCCGAGGTGGCCGAGGCGCGGCTGGGGTTCGGCGGGCCGAAGCTGGTGCTGGTCAAGCCACTGACGTACATGAACCTGTCCGGCGGGCCGGTCGCAGCGTTGGCACAGTTCTACAAGGTGCCGACCGCGCAGGTGATCGCGGTGCATGACGAGCTGGACATCGACTTCGGTCAGGTGCGGATCAAGTTCGGCGGCGGCGAGGGCGGGCACAACGGCCTGCGCTCGATGTCGAAGTCGTTGGGGACCAAGGACTACGCCCGGGTGCGGTTCGGCGTCGGCCGACCGCCGGGGCGCCAGGATCCGGCGGATTACGTGCTGTCGGATTTCGGCGCGGCCGAGCGCAAGGAGTTGGATTTCCTGGTGGACCGGGCCGCCGACGTGGTGGAGTCGGTGATCACCAAGGGTGTGGAGCCGACCCAGAACCTCTACCACGGCGGCTGAGCCGGGCGGGGCGTACCCGAATCGGAAACGGCGGGCCGGTAGTCTGCGCCTTTCAGCGTGCCGCGACCGGCGACGCGAGTCGCGGCGGATCGGCCCGTGCGGGCAGCGCGGCGAGGCGACGGGAGCGGACAGATGAGCAGTCCTCCGATGATCGATGGCGCGTTCGCCCGATGGTTGGCGTCCCGGGCTGGGCAGGCGTTGCTCGACCTGCGTACGGAGATGGGTTTCGCCGACGCCGGTGCGCTGAAGTCGGCCGGGGACAAGGTGTCGCACGACCTGATCCGCACGGAGTTGGCGAAGTGGCGTCCGGGTGACGCGGTGCTCTCCGAGGAGGACGAGGGCTCGCGGATGGCCTGGGCCGCTGAGGTGAACACCGGAGCGGTGTCCCGGTTGAACGCGGACCGGGTGTGGATCGTCGACCCGCTGGACGGCACCCGGGAGTTCTCCGAGGAGGGGCGCTCGGACTGGGCGGTGCACGTGGCGCTCTGGGCGCGCAACGCGCCGAGCCCGCACGGGCTGGTCGCCGGGGCGGTGGGGTTGCCGGCGCAGCACCGGGTGCTGGGCACCGACTACCCGCCGGCGTACCCGCCGATGACTGTGGAGGCGGCGACGGCCGGCGAGCGGAAGATCCGCCTGGCCGCAAGCCGGAGCCGGCCACCGGTCTTCCTGACCGATCTGGCCGAGGACGTCGGGGCGCACCTGGTGCCGATGGGCTCGGCCGGAGCGAAAATCGCCGCAGTGGTCACCGGTGAGGTGGACGCGTACATCCACGCAGGTGGGCAGTACGAGTGGGACTCCGCAGCCCCGATCGCTGTGGCGACGGCCACCGGACTGCACGCTTCCCGGATCGACGGTTCTGCGCTGAAATACAACGAGGCGGATCCGCGGCTGCCCGACCTCCTGGTCTGCCGCAAGGATCTCGCCACCCGGTTGCTTGCAGCGTTGCAGAAACATTCCGGGTAGCCTGAGCGAACTTTCTTGACATGCCCGACCGGAAAGGTCTGGAAATCGGATGAGCGAGCGAATCGAGCCGGTGTCATGACCACCCCCGCGGCGTACCAGGTCTCCCACCTGGACGCCTTGGAAGCGGAGAGCATCTTCGTGATGCGCGAGGTGGTCGCCGAGATGGAACGCCCGGTGATGCTCTTCTCCGGTGGCAAGGACTCGATCGTCATGCTGCGGCTCGCGCAGAAGGCGTTCGCACCGGCCAACGTCCCCTTCCCGGTGATGCACGTCGACACCGGGCACAACTTCCCCGAGGTCCTGGAATACCGCGACCAACGGGTTGCCGAGCTCGGGTTGCAACTCGTGGTGGCGAGCGTGCCGGAGGCCCTGGCCAGCGGCATGGTCCGAGAGTCCGGTGACGGCATGCGTAACCGGATCCAGACACCGGTGCTGCTGGACGCGGTGGAGAAGCACCGCTTCGACGCGCTGTTCGGTGGCGCCCGCCGGGACGAGGAGAAGGCCCGGGCGAAGGAGCGGGTGTTCAGCTTCCGGGACGAGTTCGGTCAGTGGGACCCGAAGAACCAGCGACCGGAGTTGTGGTCGCTCTACAACGGCCGGCACCACCCGGGCGAGTCGATCCGCGTCTTCCCGCTGTCCAACTGGACCGAGCTGGACGTCTGGCACTACATCGCCCGGGAGCGCATCCCGCTGCCGTCGATCTACTACGCGCACGAGCGTGAGGTGATCGAGCGGGACGGCATGTTCTACGCCGTCAACGAGTTCTTCCGTCCCCGCGCGGGTGAGGAGCGGTTCAAGGCGCAGGTGCGCTACCGCACCGTCGGCGACGCCTCCTGCACCGCCGCGGTCCGTTCCGAGGCGGACACCGTGGAGAAGGTCATCGAGGAGGTGGCGGCCACCCGGATCACCGAGCGTGGCGCCACCCGTGGTGACGACCGGGTCAGTGAGGCCGCCATGGAAGACCGCAAGCGGGAGGGCTACTTCTGATGAGCACCGAGATCGTGGCGTCCGCGAATGCGGAGGCCCGGGCTGCCACCGGGGCCGGGCCGGAGGCCCGGGCTATGGACCTGCTGAGGTTCGCCACCGCCGGCAGCGTGGACGACGGGAAGTCGACCCTGATCGGGCGGCTGCTCTACGACACCAAGTCGCTCTTCACCGACCAGTTGGCCGCCGTGGAGGCGGTCAGCGCGGCCCGTGGTGACGAATACACCAACCTGGCGTTGCTCACCGACGGTCTGCGGGCCGAGCGGGAGCAGGGCATCACCATCGACGTGGCGTACCGGTACTTCGCCACCCCCCGGCGCAAGTTCATCATCGCCGACACTCCGGGCCACATCCAGTACACCCGCAACATGGTCACCGGCGCGTCGACGGCGGACCTGGCGTTGATCCTGGTGGACGCGCGCAAGGGCCTCGTCGAGCAGTCCCGCCGGCACGCGTTCCTCTGCTCCCTGCTGCGGGTGCCGCACCTGGTCCTCTGTGTCAACAAGATGGACCTGGTCGACTGGTCGCAGGAGGTCTACGAGCGGATCGCCGACGAGTTCACAGCGTTCGCGGCAAAGCTCGACGCACCGGACCTGACAGTGGTGCCGGTCTCCGCGTTGCGCGGCGACAACATCGTCACCCGGTCGGACAACATGCCCTGGTACGAGGGCCCGTCGCTGCTGCACCACCTGGAGCGGGTGCACATCGCCAGCGACCGCAACCTGGTCGACGTCCGGTTCCCGGTGCAGTACGTGATCCGTCCGCAGTCCACCACTGTCACCGACTACCGCGGCTACGCCGGCCAGGTCGCCTCCGGCGTGCTGAAGCCGGGTGACGAGGTGATGGTGCTGCCCTCCGGCTTCACCAGCCGGATCGCCGCCGTGGAGACCGCCGACGGGCCGGTGCCGGAAGCGTTCCCGCCGATGTCGGTGACGGTACGACTGGCCGACGAGATCGACATCTCGCGGGGTGACCTGATCTGCCGGCCGAACAACGCACCGGCGGTGGCGCAGGACATCGAGGCGATGGTCTGCTGGATGGACGAGACGGCCCCGTTGCGGGTCGGCGCCCGGTACGCGATCAAGCACACCACCCGGTCGGCACGGGCGATCGTGCGCGGGCTGCACTACCGGCTGGACATCAACTCCCTGCACCGCGACGAGTCCGCCGACGAACTGCGGCTCAACGAGATCGGCCGGGTGCGACTGCGCACGACGGTGCCGCTGCTGGCCGACGAGTACCGCCGTAACCGCACCACCGGCGGTTTCGTCATCATCGACGAGGCGACCAACCGCACGGTGGGCGCCGCCATGATCGTCGAAGCCAGCTAACCCCACCCCGCCGGCAAGCCCGAGCCCGCCCGCCCGCCCGCAAGATCGCGCTCGATCCATGAAGTAGTGGCCTCACCCATCGGGTGAGGCCACTACTTCCATGAACAAGCACGATCCCCACCCCACCCCGCCTCCCACTCCCCCTCCCACCCCTCCGCCTGCGGCGGATGATCAAGAGGTTTGCGTCAGGATTCGGGCCCGAATTGACGCAAACCTCTTGATCACCGGCTGGGGAGGGGGGTGGGGGTGGGTGAGAGGGGGTGGGTGGGGGCGGTTCGGGTTAGGGCAGGCGGGTGGCGCCGGGGGAGGGGAGAACCGTCACGGTGCCGGGGGCGGTGAAATCTCGTTGCGCGTACGCGTCGGTCACGGCGGCGGCTACCGCGTCGGCACTGTCGGCCTCGATCAGCGCGAGCACGCAGCCGCCGAAGCCGCCCCCGGTCATCCGGGCACCCAGCGCGCCAGCCGCCAATGCCGCCTCGACCGCGGTGTCGATCTCCGGCACGGTGATCTCGAAGTCGTCACGCATCGAGACGTGGGAGGCCGTCAGCAGCGGACCGATGTCGCGGACCCGGGCGGCGCGGAGCAGCGCCACAGTGTCCAGTACGCGCTGGTCCTCGGTCACCACGTGCCGGACTCGTCGCCGGGTCTCCTCGTCGTCGAGCTGCGCCAACGCGGCATCGAGCTGGTCGACGCCCACGTCGCGGAGGGCGGCAACGCCGAGCGCGTTGGCCCCGGCCTCACAGGAGCGACGGCGGGCCGCGTACTCCCCGTCGGCGTGGCGGTGCGGCGCCCGGCTGTCGATGACCAGCACAGCCAGCCCGTCGGCGTCCAGGTCGAACGGGATGTGCTCGACCGACTCGTCGCGACAGTCCAGGAAGAGGGCGTGCCCGGCGCGGCAACGGATGGCCGCGGACTGGTCCATGATCCCGGTCGGCGCGCCCACGTAGACGTTCTCCGCCCGTTGCGCCAGCCGGGGTTGCAGTTCGGGGGCGAGCTCCAGCTCGCCGAGGTCGAGCAGGGCGGCCAGCACTGCCGACTCCAGCGCGGCCGAGGAGGAGAGCCCGGCGCCCAGTGGCACGTCGGAGGCGATCGCCAGCCGAGCGCCCGGCACCGGGTGACCGGCCTCGCGCAGCGCCCAGACCACGCCCGCGACGTACGCGCCCCAGCCGGTGACCCGACCCGGCTCGGCGACGTCGTCCGCGCCGAAGGTGATCGCCTCGCCGGAGAGCTCGGACCAGACCGTCCAGTGCTCCCCGTCCTGCCGGTCGGCAGCGACGACGGTACGCATCGGCAGGGCGAACGGCAGCACGAAACCTTCGTTGTAGTCGGTGTGCTCACCGATCAGGTTGACCCGGCCCGGGGCCGCCCAGCGGCCGGCAGCCTCGGCACCGAACTGCGCGGAGAAGCCGGCCGTAGCCCGCTCGGCGACATCATTGCTCGGGTGATTCATGACTGGCCCAGGATGTGCGTGCGGTAGAACGCCCAGGCATCCCCGACCATGTCGTGCAGGGTCGGCTTCTGCGGCACCCAGCCCAGCTCCTCGCGGGCCAGCGCGGACGACGCCACCAGCTCGGCCGGGTCGCCCTCGCGGCGCGGGGCGACCTCGACGGGCAGTTGGTGCCCGGTGACCTCGCGGACCACGTCGACGACCTGCCGGTTGGTGAAGCCGTTGCCGTTGCCCAGGTTGTAGATCCGGTGCTGGCCGCCGGTGGCCGCGTCCAGCGCCAGCAGATGCGCGCGGGCCAGGTCGGCGACGTGGATGTAGTCGCGGACGCAGGTGCCGTCGACTGTGGGGTAGTCGTCCCCGAAGAGCTGGAGCTTCTCCCGCCGGCCGGCGGCGACGTCCAGCGCGATCGGGATCAGGTGCGTCTCCGGGTCGTGCCGCTCGCCGAGTGTGATCTCGCCGTCGAGGTGGGCGCCGGCCACGTTGAAGTAGCGCAGCGACACGGCGGCCAGCCCGTGCGCGATCGCCTCGGAGGTGAGTGCCATGTCGGCGGCGAGTTTGGTGGCGCCGTACGTGTTGGTGGGCGCCTTTACCGCGTTCTCGGTGATGGGCAGCTCGGTGGGGTTGCCGTAGACGGCGGCGGTGGAGGAGAAGACCATTCGGGGCACCCCGGCGGCCCTTACCGCGTCGATCAGGGCGAGCGTGCCGATGGTGTTGTTGTGCCAGTACAGCTCCGGCTTGACCATCGACTCGCCGGCGGCGATCAGGGCGGCGAAGTGCAGCACCCCGTCGAACCCGGCGCTCGCGGTGATGACCCGGGCGGCGTCGTGGATGGACGCCTCCACGTGGGTGGCGTCCGGGGCGAGGGCCTCGCGGTGGCCGGTGCGCAGGTCGTCCAGGATGACCACCTGGTGACCCGCGTCGAGCAGCATCCGGGTCACCACGCTCCCGATGAAGCCGGCGCCCCCGGTGACGAGCAGTTTCACGTCGTTGCCTCCTGCCTGGCCCGCCCGGGACGTGGCCCTTCGGTGATCACACTAGGGCGGTGGTCGGCGCTCTCGCCGTTGCCACCGTCAACCCCATTCCATCATAATCTCTCATGATTAAACAGAGCCGAACATCTCTCCGCCGCTCCGCGTGATCCCCGGCGTGGTGGGCCCACGGTGTCTACCATCTCTGTCATGCGGGAAGCGGCCCGTACCGGGCTCCGGCGACACGCGCGGGCACACCCCCGCCGCGACCCTGGCCCGCTCGCCCGGGCCGTCGCCCGGGTGCTGGTGCGCGCCGCGGATGGCGCCACCCGACTCGTCACCGATCTGCTCGGGACCGGTCCGACGGCCGGCCGGGAGCACATCTCCGAGGCTGATCTGCGGGACCTGGTGGCGGCGAACACGGTGCTCGACCCGGACGAGCGGCGGATCATCGACGAGGTCCTGGTGGCCGGTGCCAGTCTGATCCGCGAGGTGATGATGCCGCGCACCGAGGTGGTCTTCCTCCCGGCGCGGCTGACCATCGTCGAAGCCGCCCGACTGGTCCGCGCCGAAACGCACACCCGTTACCCGGTCACCGACGGCACGCACGACGACGTGGTCGGCTTCGTGCACCTCCGTGACGTACTGCTGCGCCCGGACGCCGACCCGTGCGTCACCGTCGGCGAGTTGGCCCGCGAGGTGAAGCGGCTTCCGGGCAGTAAACGGGTGCTCGCCGCGCTGACCGAGATGCGCCGGGAGGGCCAGCACCTCGCGGTGGTGGTCGACGAGTACGGCGGCACGGCCGGGATCGTCACCCTGGAGGACCTCATCGAGGAGTTGGTCGGCGAGATCCACGACGAGTACGACGCCACCCCGGACCCGGTGCACGCCGGCCTGCCCGCCGTTGTGGACGGCCGCCTCAACCTCGCTGACTTCGCCGAGCGGACCGGGGTGGCCCTACCCGCCGGACCGTACGAGACGGTGGGCGGGTTCGTCATGGCCGCGCTGGGCCGGCTCCCGGTGACCGGCGACGAGGTGCCGGTGCCGGGCGCGCCCACCGCCGAGGTCGGCGCGCCCGATCCGGCCGAGCTGCCGGCCGGCTGGCTGCTGCGGGTCCTCGCGTTGGACGGCCGCCGGGTGGCCCAACTCGCCGTCTCCGCCGCCCGCACCGAGCAGCGCCACGAGCAGAACACCGAACAGAGCACCGAGCAGAGCACCGGGCAGAGCACCGGGCGGCGCCGCGAGTCCGCGTCGGCCTCGGCAGGTGGCCCCGAGCCGGCCCGGGAGGCGATGGCGGGGCAGCACCGCCGGGTCGCGGTCGGGCCGACGCGCCGGGTCGGCGCGGGCGAACCACGCGAGGTCAGCACCCCGGCACCGGCGGGCCGGAGCCGACCCGCCGGCCCGTCATGACGGACCGGGGTGCTTGCTGACAGAATTATCGCCATGTCCGACGTTCCCGCCCGGCCCCGCGTCTTCTCCGGCATCCAGCCGACAGCCGACTCGTTCCATCTCGGCAACTATCTCGGCGCGGTGCGGCACTGGGTGGCGCTGCAGGACACCCACGACGCGTTCTACTGCGTGGTGGACCTGCACGCCATCACCGCGGGGCACGACCCGGCGCTGCTGCGCCAGCGGACCCGGGTGGCCGCGGCCCAGCTCTTCGCGGTCGGGCTCGACCCGGAGCGCAGCACCCTGTTCGTCCAGTCGCAGGTGCCCGAGCACCCGCAGCTGGCCTGGGTGCTCGGCTGCATCACGGGCTTCGGCGAGGCCAGCCGGATGACCCAGTTCAAGGACAAGTCGCAGAAGCAGGGTAACGAGCGGGCCAGCGTCGGGCTGTTCACCTATCCGGTCCTCCAGGCCGCCGACATCCTGCTGTACCAGGCCAACGCGGTCCCGGTCGGCGAGGACCAGCGCCAGCACCTGGAGCTCTCCCGGGATCTGGCCCAGCGCTTCAACTCGCTGTTCGGCGCGACGTTCACGGTGCCCGCGCCGCACATCGTCAAGGACACTGCCAAGATCACCGACCTGCAGGACCCGACCGCGAAGATGTCGAAGTCGTCGTCCTCGCCGGCCGGCATCATCGACCTGCTCGACGATCCGGCCCGATCCGCGAAGAAGATCCGTTCGGCGGTGACCGACACCGGCCGGGAGATCGTCTTCGACGCCGAGACGAAGCCGGGTGTGTCCAACCTGTTGACCATCTACTCGGCGCTCAGCGGCCGCGGCATCGACGAGTTGGTGGCCGCGTTCGCGGGCCGCGGCTACGGCGATCTGAAGAAGGAGCTGGCCGAGGTGGTGACGGACTTCGTCCGGCCGATCCAGGAGCGCACCCGCGCCTACCTCGACGATCCGGCGCAGTTGGACAAGCTGCTCGCGGCCGGCGCGGAGAAGGCCCGTGCGGTGGCCGCGACGACCCTGCGGTCCGCGTACGAGCGGGTTGGGTTCTTCCCGCCCGTGCGCGGCGAGTAGCTCCCGCGGTACAGGTGGACGGTTCGGTGGTCGGAGGGGCGGCGCGAAGCGTGGATCGCAGTGGCGGGGTGCCGCCGGCCGGCGACACCATCCAGATCGGCATCGCGGTGGACATCCCCGAGCCGTGGGGTGCCCTGCTCACCCGGCGGCGGGTCGAGGCCGGTGATCCGCTGGCGGTGCCCGCGCACGTGACGTTGCTCGGGCCCACCGAGATCCGGACGGCGAACCTGCCGGCGGTCGAGCGGCACCTGGCCGCCGTCGCCGCCGGGCACCTGCCGTTCACGCTGCACCTGCGGGGCACCGGCACGTTCCGTCCGGTCACCCAGGTGGTGTTCGTCGCGGTGGCCGCCGGGATCAGCGAGTGCGAGCTGCTGGCCGCGGCAATCGCCGCGGCGCCGGGCCTGCACCGCGAGCTCCGCTTCCCGTACCATCCGCACGTCACAGTGGCTCAGGACGTCGCACCGGAGGCTCTGGACAAGGTGTACGAGGATCTGGCCGACTTCTCCGCGATGTTCGAGGTCGACGGGTTCACCCTCTTCTCGCACAGCGGGCAGGCCAGGTGGCAGCCGCGTCGGGACTTCTGCCTCGGCAACTGAAACGCCGGCAACCGAGCCGTCAGCACCTGAAGCATCTGCGACGCGCCGGCCGGCGAGCATCGGAAGCCGGTTGCCACTACAGCGGTGGGAGATCGGCGAGGATGACCGCGTGAACGTGATCGGCCGGATCGAGACGGGCATCGACCGCTGGGTGAGCGCCGCGCGCCACCGGTCGAGGCTCTTCGATCATGTCTGGCGGGCCGGGGTGCTGTACGGCGAGGTGCTGGCCGGCCGGTTGGCCGCCGCGATCGCCTACTACGGCTTCTTCGCCGTGTTCGCCCTCGCCCTGGTCGCGTTCTCCATCTTCGGGGCGATCCTCGAGGACAACGACGAGGTCAGCGCGGCGGCGGCCGACTTCCTCAAGGAGAACCTGCCGTTCCTGGACGCCGAGCAGATCGCCAACTCCAGCGGCACCGTCGGTGTGGTGGGCCTGGTCATCCTGGTCTTCACCGGGATCGGTTGGGTCGAGGCCATCCGGTCCTCGCAGCGGTTGATGTACCAGCTCAACCAGCAGCCGGGCAATCTGGTGGTGCGGCGACTCGTCGACCTGGGCGTGATGATCGGCGTCTTCGTGCTGCTCGGCGTCTCGGTCGCGGCTGTGGACGCGTTGGAGTCGCTGCTGCGTTTCCTGCTGCGCAGCACCGGGTCGGTGGGTCTGACCACCATCAGCGCGGTGCTCAGCGTGCTGGTCAACACCGTGCTCGCCACCGCGTTGCTGCTGGCCGTGCCCCGGCTGCGGATGAGCCGGTCCCGGTTGCGCCCGGTGGTGGTGCTGGTGGCTGTCGGCATCACGCTGCTCAACACCGTCGGGCGATACTACGTGGTGCGGACCGAGCGGAACCCGGCGTACACGGTGGTGGCCGGCGCCGTCGGTCTGCTGCTGTACCTCTACCTGCTCAACCAGTTGGTGCTGTTCGGCGCGGCGCTCCTGGCGACCAGCACCAACGGCCGAGTGGTGGACCTGGCGGAAACCCCCGCCCCACCGAGGGATGTCGATGAGGGCATCGACCCCGGTACGCCGGGCGGTGCGGGCTGATGACGGAAGGCGCGCAGGTGCTGATCTCGGTCGACCCGGACTCGTCGGTGCCCCCGTACGAGCAGGTGCGCGTGCAGCTCGCCGAGCTGATCGGCGACGGCCGGTTGCCGGTGGGCAGCCGTCTGCCCACCGTCCGGCAGCTCGCCGCCGACCTGCGGTTGGCCGCGAACACTGTGGCCCGCGCCTATCGGGAGCTGGAGGCGGCCGGGCTGCTGAAGACCCGGGGGCGCAACGGCACCTTCGTCGCCCCCGGGCGGAACGACGCCGTCGACAGGTTGCAGCAGGCGGCGGCCGGCTACGCGGCGGAGGCCGCCCGGCTCGGCGTGCCGCCGGCCACCGCGCTCGCCCTGGTCCGCGCGGCCCTGGATGCGGTCCGTCCCGGCTGACCGGCCGCCGATCGACCGCCGGTCGGGCGATAACTGAGCAGAACGGCGTCGTCGCTCGCGTTCGCGGACCATGATGAGCCGGTGGGCGCACTCATGACACTGGACCTGCCGGCGGACTCACCGCTCCTCGGCCTGCCATGGATCATCACTTTCGGTCCGCTCGGTGACCTCGACGAGTGGGAGCCGGTGGTCTGCGGGCCGTACGAGCGACCGCACGCGTTGGCCCTGGCCGAGGCGGTGGTGGCCGAGGAGCAGTTGATGGCAGTGGTGGAGCCGTTGCTGCCTGCGCTGTCCGCCGACGAGATCCGCAGCGAGATCGCCGCCGCGCAGGTCGCCGCCGAGGACGAGGCCCGTCAGGTGGAGGGGGCCGACCTGTACGGGGACTTCGAGGACGTGATCGACGAGGAGTTGGACGCGGCGGCCGACGAGGCCGGCCACGGTGAGCCCGCCGAACCGCCGGACGAGGCAGAGGTACGCGCCGGCTTCACCCGGATCGCGGCGCTGCTCACCGCGAAGTGAGACCTCAGCGGGTCGGCGCGCGGTCCAGCACGCAGAACTCGTTGCCCTCGGGATCGGCGAGCACCGTGAACTGTTCGGTCCCGGTCTGCCCGACGTCGACCTGCCGCGCGCCGAGGCTCAGCAGCCGCCGTACCTCGGACTGGGGGTCGGTGTCCGCGACCAGGTCGAGGTGCAGCCGGTTCTTGCCCCGCTTGGCGGTGCCCGAGCCCTGCAACCACACTGTGGGCGCGGCGGCGGACGGCTGCCCCGGCGGCCAGAGCTTGGCGCTGCCGTCGTCGCCCTTCTCGACCTCGTAGCCGAGCGCCGCGGACCAGAACGAGACCATCAGGTCCAGGTCCTCGACGTCGAGCGTGCACTGGGCGATCCGTACCACCATGGGGGTCACCTCCGTAGTGATGGTGCCCGATTCGGTACCCGCGCCATCCGCGGATCTAACCTGCGGGTGGCACACGGACACCGGCGCCACGCGGAGCGGACTCCGCGCGGCGCCGGTGGCACCTCACCCCCCACCACAAGGGGCCGGTAGCCCAGTCGCCCGTCGGCGCGGGGCACGACGAACGACCAGGTCGAGAACGAGTTACCCGTTCAGCGCCGTTCCAACCAGACTGCCGCGTCAATTGGCAGCAGCTGGCCGGAGCCCTGTTCGGTGAGCTCGTCGCTGGCGACGAGCGGCTGACCGTACCCGTCGATCAGGACCGGCGCGCCGCTGAAGTTGACCACGCAGGTCAGCACTGTCGCGTCGGCGGAGCGGCGGGAGAAGGCCAGCACGCCCGGCTCGCTCTCCCGCCAGGTGACCCCGTCGGCGTCGAGGGCGAGCGCGGGATGCTCGTGGCGGATCCGGAGCGCGGTCCGGTACAGCTCCAGGGTCGAGCCGGGCACGTCGGTCTGCGCCGTGACGGACAGCTCCTGCCAGAGCGCCGGGGCGGGTAGCCAGCTCAGCTCACTGCCGGCCGGCCCGAAGCCGTACGGGGCCAGCTCGCCGCTCCACGGGATGGGCACCCGGCAGCCGTCGCGGCTCTCGCCGGTGCGCAGGAACGCCGGGTCCTGGCGCAGCTCGTCGGGGAGGTCGAGGACCTCTGGAAGGCCCAGTTCCTCGCCCTGGTAGAGGTAGGCGCAGCCGGGCAGGGCGAGCATCAGCAGGCTGGCGGACCGGGCTCGGCGCAGCCCTTCGACGCCGTCGCCGTACCGGGTGACGTGCCGCTGCTTGTCGTGGTTGGACAGCACCCAGGTGGTCGGCGCTCCGACGACTGTCGCCTCGGCCAACGCGGTGTCGATCACCTTGCGGAACGAGTCGGCCGACCAGGTGGCGTCCAGGAAGTCGAAGCTGAACGCCTGGTGCAACTCGTCCGGACCGATGTAGCGGGCCAGGCGCTGTGGCGTCTCGGCCCACGCCTCGGCGACCGCCATCCGACCGCCCGGGTAGCTGTCCAGGATGGGCCGCCAGGCCCGGTAGATCTCGTGCACCTCGTCCTGGTCGAAGTACGGCAGCCGGCCCTTGCCGAGCAGTTCGACCTGGCGCTGGCCGGTGGTCGCCGAGCTGAAGCCGACGTCCGGCAGCCCTTCCGCCTTGATCATGCCGTGCGCCACGTCGACGCGGAATCCGTCGACGCCCCGGTCCAGCCAGAACCGCAGCACGTCCTCGAACTCGGCGCGGACCTCCGGGTGACGCCAGTTCAGGTCCGGCTGCGAAGGGTCGAACAGGTGCAGATACCACTGACCGTCAGCGATCCGGGTCCAGGCGGGGCCGCCGAAGATGCTCTCCCAGTCGTTCGGGGGCAACTCGCCGTGCGTGCCCTGACCGTCGGCGAAGAGGTAGCGGGCCCGTTCCGGTGAGCCGGGGCCGGCGGCGAGCGCCGCGGTGAACCAGTGGTGCGCGCTGGAGGTGTGGTTGGGCACCAGGTCGACGATGATCCGCAGGCCGTGGGCGTGCGCGTCGGTGATCATCGCGTCGAAGTCGGCGAGGGTGCCGAACATCGGGTCGACGTCCCGGTAGTCGGCCACGTCGTACCCGCCGTCGATCATTGGCGAGGTGTAGAAGGGGGTCAGCCAGAGCGCGTCCACCCCGAGGTCGCGCAGGTACGGCAGGCGCTGCCGGATGCCCTGGAGGTCGCCGGTGCCGTCGCCGTCGCTGTCGGCGAAGCTGCGGACGTACACCTGATAGACGACGGCGGAGCGCCACCAGTCGTCGTCGGTGGCGTGCGGCGGGATGGTGGTGCTGATCATTCGAGCAATATGCCGGCCCGCCGCTGCAAGAGTCAAGCAGATCTTGCGTAAGACAAGCGGGCGGAGCTCGGCGCGACGGCTGTGGAGCCGCGCACCACCAGCTCCGGGCGGAACAGGTACTCCGAGTGCGGGGCGCCGTGCCCGTTGATCTCGTCCACCAGGGCGCGGACGGCGGCCACCGCCATCGCGATGACCGGCTGCCGCATGGTGGTCAGCGGCGGATCGGTGAAAGCCATCAGTGGGGAGTCGTCATAGCCGACCACGGAGAGGCCATTGGGGACGTCGAGGCCGCGTTGGCGGGCGGCTCGGATCGCGCCGAGCGCCATCAGGTCGGAGCCGCAGACCACGCCGGTGACGCCGCGGTCCAACAGGCGGCCGGCCGCAGCCTCGCCACCCTCCACTCCGAACAGTGACAGCTCGGCCAGCGGACCCAGGTCGGCTTCGGCGACCCCGGCCAGCCGGGTCATCGCGGAGCGCCAGCCAGCCACCTTGCGCTGCACCGGGACGAACCGGTCCGGGCCGGTGATCAGGCCGATCCGTCGGTGCCCGAGCGCGACCAGGTGGGCGACGGCCAGTTCGGCCGCTTCCCGATCGTCGCAGGAGACGAAGGGCGCGCCGATGCCGGGCACGTAGCCGTTGATCATCACGACCGGCAACGGTCGGGCGAGCAGCGCCCGGTAGCGGTCGTGGTTGGCGGCCGTGTCGGCGTGCAGACCGGAGACGAAGACGATCCCGGAGACCTGTCGGTCCAGCAGCATCTCCACGTACTCGTCCTCGGTCACGCCGCCGGCGCTCTGGGTGCAGAGCACCGGGGTGAAACCGCTCTGCGCCAGTGTGGACTCGATGACCTGGGCGAAGGCGGGGAAGATCGGGTTGTCCAGCTCCGGCACCACCAGGCCGACCAGGCCGGCGCTGCGCTTACGCAGCCGGGCCGGGCGCTCGTACCCGAGCACGTCGAGGGCGGTGAGGACGGCCTGCCGAGTCTCGGGGGCCACGCCGGGGCGGTCGTTGAGCACCCGCGACACCGTGGCCTCGCTGACTTCGGCCTGCTGGGCGATGTCGGACAGTCGAGCGCGCATGGCGGCACTTTAGCCCACCGGCAAGTTCTTGCGGGGTGCTCTGCAAGCCCTTCCATAACTTGCAACGCCTTGCTAACGTCCCCGCAACATGCGATAGCAGCGGCGCAGCATCCACGCGCCGGTTGGCAAGAACTTCCAGAGCTTTCCACTGGCGGGCCCGCCCTTCCCCCGGCGGCCCGCCATGACGACAGGAGCACCGATGCGCATCCGTACCGCGGGTGTGGTCGCCCTCTTCGCCCTGGCGCTCGCCGCCTCGGGCTGCGGTGGCGACAGCGACGAGCCGGCCGCGAAGGACACCCCCAAGGCCGCCGGTGGCAAACTGGTGATCTGGGCGGACGACAAGCGGACCGCCGCCCTCAAGCCGTTCGCCGAGAAGTTCGGCCAGGAGAACGGTGTCACCGTCGAGGTCCAGGCCGTCCCGAACGAGGACCTCCAGAACAACTTCGTGACCGTGTCGAGCCAGGGCGGCGGCCCGGACGTGGTGATCGGCGCGCACGACTGGATCGGCAACCTGGTCCAGAACGGTGCCATCGACCCGGTGCAGCTGTCCGACGAGCAGAAGGCCGCCTTCAACGAGACCGCCGTCAAGGCCGTCACGTTCAACGGCCAGCTCTACGGCGTGCCCTACGCCCAGGAGAACCTGGCGCTGATCCGCAACACCGAACTGGCCCCCGAGGCACCGAAGACAATCGAGGACCTGGTCGCCACCGGCAAGCAACTCAAGGCGCAGAAGAAGGTCACCGAGACGCTCTGCCTCCAGGTCGGCCAGAAGGGCGACGCGTACCACATCTACCCGCTGTACACCTCGGCCGGCGGTTACCTCTTCGGCACCACGGCGAACGGCGACTACGACCCGAAGGACCTGGGCGTGGGCAAGCCCGAGTCGATCGCCGCGTTCAAGAAGATCGCCGCGCTCGGTGAGAAGGGCGAGGGCGTGCTGAAGCGCTCCATCGCCGACACCAACGCGACAGCCACCTTCACCGGCAAGAAGTGCGCCTTCCTGGTCTCCGGGCCGTGGGCCACCGCCGACGTGAAGAAGGCCGGCATCACGTACGACGTCTCCGCCGTTCCCGGCTTCGCCGGCGGCAAGCCGGCCGCGCCGTTCGTGGGCGTCCAGTCCTTCTACGTGGCGGCCAAGGGCAAGAACAAGGCTCTCGCCCAGGAGTTCGTCGCCAACCACGTCACCACGCCGGACCTGGCCCTGGCGCTCTACCAGGCCGACCCGCGTCCCCCGGCGCTGACCGCCGCGCTGGACCAGGTCAAGAGCAGTGACCCGGACCTGGCCAAGTTCATCGAGGCCGGCAAGAACGGCCAGGTGCTCCCGGCCATCCCGGCCATGGCCGCGATCTGGGACCCGTTCGGCAAGGCCGAGGCCGCCGTCATCGGCGGCGCCGACCCGACCAGCACGGTTACCGCGGCCGGCAAGACGATCGCCGGTTCGATCAAGTAATGAGCGCACCGCTGTCCGGCCCGGGGTCTGCCCAGCAGGCCCCGGGCCGGGGGCCCGTCCGCACCGGGTCCCCGCGCACCTCCCGTACCGCGCGGAACCACGCGCCGATCACCGTAGCCGGCCTCGCCGCGAAGGTGATCCTGCTCGGCCTGGTGGCCGGGATCGCGATCTGGGCGGCCTTCCCGCTCGTGGCGGCCGAGAAGTGGATCGGGCTGGCGGTGCTCGTGCTGACCACCGCCGCACTGTTCTATCTGTACCTGGGCCGCCGGCACGTCCCGGCGAAGTACCTCATCCCCGGCACGCTCTTCCTGATCGCCTTCCAGGTCGTACCGGTGCTCTACACCGCGAGCACTGCCTTCACCAACTTCGGCGACGGCCACCGCGGCAGCAAGGACGACGCGATCGTCGCGATCCAGAGCTCCTCGGTCAAGCAGGTCCCGGGGTCCACCCAGTACCCGTTGTCGGTCGCCACCAAGGGTGACCCAGCCACCGGCGCCCTGGTCTTCCTGATCACCAAGCCAGGAAGCGACACGGTCTCCGTCGGCGACGCCGGGGGCCTGCGTCCGCTCGATCCCGGCGCGGCCACCGTCGGCCCCGGCGGAAAGGTCACCGCGGCCGACGGCTACACAGTGCTGAACGTCGGCCAGGCCAGCGCCCGCAGCAAGGACATCACGGACCTGGTGGTGCCGACCGCCGGAGGCGCGCTGCGCTCGTCCGGCCTGTCCCGGGCGTACGAGGGCAAGGCCGTCCGGGCGTACGACGCCGGCTGCGACTGCGTCACTGACAGCGACAGTGGTAAGACCTGGACCGCGGACGGCGAGGTCGGCGCGTTCGTCGCCGCCGACGGCGAGCGGCTCGCCCAGGGGTGGAAGGTGAACGTCGGGCTGTCCAACTTCACCCGGGTGCTCACCGACGAGCGGATCTCCGGGCCGTTCCTCGGCACGCTGATCTGGAACTTCGCCTTCGCCATCGGCTCCACCGGCGGCACGTTCATCCTCGGCATGGTGATCGCCCTGGCGCTGCACTCGCCCCGAATGCGGGGCACCAACCTCTACCGGATGTTGCTGATCCTGCCGTACGCCATGCCGTCCTTCGCGATGCTGTTGGTCTGGCGGGACATGTTCAACACCGACTTCGGGCTGATCAACAATCTGTTCGGGCTCAGCGTCGACTGGTTCGGGCAGGGCTGGTCGGCCCGCGCCGCGGTGATCCTGGTGCAGCTCTGGCTCGGCTACCCGTACATGTTCCTGGTGGCCACCGGCGCGCTACAGGCCATCCCACGGGAGTTGACAGAGGCCACCTCGGTCGACGGGGCGTCGCGCTGGCAGTCGTTCCGGGCGGTCACCCTGCCGCTGCTGCTGGTCGCGCTCTCGCCGCTACTGATCTCGTCGTTCGCGTTCAACTTCAACAACTTCAACGCGATCTACCTGACCACCGAGGGCGCGCCGTTCCCGGCGGACAACCCCAGCAACGGCGCCACCGACCTGCTGATCACCTACACCTACCGGCTGGCGTTCGGTGGCCAGGCCGCACAGTTCGGCTTCGCCGCTGCCATCTCGTTGTTCATCTTCGCCATCGTCGCTGTGGTGTCGGCGGTCAGCTTCCGGCGGACCCGCCAACAGGAGGAGGTGTACGCATGACCATGCTCACCGGCGCCGCCGTCCCGGGTGGCGCGAACGGCCCGGCAGCGGTCAACCGCAACGCGGGCAAGCGGAAGAAGCGATGGTTCGCCGAGGTCGGCTGGCGGCACCTGGTCGGCCTGCTCGGCGTGCTGTTCAGTCTCTTTCCGCTCGTGTTCGTCGTCTCGGCGGCGCTCAATCCGCTCGGCACCCTGTCGTCCACCGAGTTGGTGCCGACCGGCGGGGTGTCGTTGGAGAACTTCGGGAATCTGTTCGCGCGCACCGAGTTCGCCGACTGGTTCCTGAACTCGCTGCTCATCGCCGGCGGGGCAGCGTTCGCCTCGGTCTTCCTCTCCGCGCTCGCGGCGTACGCCTTCTCCCGGATGCGGTTTCAGGGGCGACGGGTGGGGTTGCTGTCACTGCTGTTGATCCAGATGTTCCCACAGTTCCTGGCGATCGTCGCGATCTTCCTGATCTTCGGCACGATCACCGACCTGTGGCCGGCCATCGGCTTCAACACCCAGTGGGGTCTGTTGCTGCTCTACCTGGGTGGCGCGCTGGGCGTGAACACCTGGCTGATGAAGGGCTTCTTCGACACCCTGCCCCGGGAGCTGGACGAGTCGGCCACAGTGGACGGCGCCTCACACGCCCAGGTCTTCTTCCGGATCTTGCTGCCGTTGGTGGCGCCGATCCTCGCGGTGACCGGGCTGCTCGCCTTCATCAACACCATCAACGAGTTCCTGATGGCGAGCGTCTTCCTCACCGACACGGACGCCAAGACCCTCGCGGTCGGCATGCGGGGCATGTTGCAGGGCGGCGAGCGGAACACCAACTTCGGCATCTTCGCGGCCGGCACCCTGCTGACCGCGATCCCGACAGTGCTGGTCTTCCAGTTCCTCCAGCGCTACATCGTCTCCGGCCTCACCTCCGGCGCCGTGAAGGGATAGGTAGTCGACAGTGGCCGGGCGGCCGGGACGCGCCGACCGGCCCTTCCACTACTACAAACTGTCGTTGATGGGGGAGGATGGGCGGCGTGGAAGCACTCCGACTCATCCTTCTCTATGTCCATCTGATCGGGTTCGCCCTGCTGCTCGGTGGCTCGATCGCCCAGTACGCCAGCGGTCGGCTGCGGATCAACCCGGCCATGCTGTGGGGGGCGGTGATCCAGTTGCTGACCGGGCTGGGTCTCTCCGCGCCGCTGCGCGACGGCGACGAACCGGCGCCGGCCAAACTTGTGACGAAGTTGGTGATCGCGCTGCTGATCTTCGTCATGGTCTTCTTCTCCCGGAAGCGGGACGTGGTCAACCGCGGTCATTTCCTCGCGATCGTCGGTCTGACCCTGGTCAACGCGGCGGTCGCGGTCTTTTGGCGGTAACGTCCGAGGAGGAAAACGCCTCCAGAAAACGGACGTTGCGGACGCCGTGGCGCTTGCTTACCAGCACGAAGAGTGACTTGCCCCACGCAAGGGTTACACCCGGGTAACAGGCGCTCAACAGTCGTGCACGATTGTCGGCCGGTGGGTGGACGCGGGCGTACGCTCCCGTCCGTAACGTGGGACAGCCGGCGGCACACCCGCAGGTCGGCTGATGGGCTGCCACCGCACAAGGCGCGGTGTGCAATGGGAAGGAGACGTCTTGCGCTCGGTGCGTGGGATGCGGATCGCCTCGATCTTCGCGGTGGGTGGGCTCGCGCTCACCGCCGCCGCTTGTGGCGAGGCGCCCAAGGATGACAACAACGCCGGCAGTGGCGCCAAGAAGTTCAGCGCCTGCATGGTGACCGACGTTGGCGGCATCGACGACAAGTCGTTCAACGCCTCGGCCTGGAAGGGCCTCGAGGAGGCCAAGGCCGCCAACGACAACATCGACATCAAGTACGTCGCGTCGAAGGCCGAGGCCGACTACGAGCCGAACCTGACGCAGTTCGTCAACCAGAAGTGCGACTTCATCCTGGCGGTCGGTGGCCTGATGGGCGACGCCACCAAGAAGATCGCGACGGCGAACCCGAACCAGGAGTTCGGCATCGTCGACGCGAACCCGGGCGTGGACAACATCTACCCGATGCAGTTCGACACCGCCCAGGCCGCGTTCCAGGCCGGCTACCTGGCAGCCGGGATGAGCAAGAGCGGCAAGGTCGGCACCTACGGCGCCGTGCCGATCCCGCCGGTGACCATCTTCATGGACGGTTTCGTCGACGGTGTGAAGTACTTCAACACCACCAAGGGCAAGAACGTCCAGGCGCTGGGCTGGAACAAGGAGACCCAGAAGGGCTCCTTCTCCAACGCCTTCGACAAGCAGGACGAGGGCAAGAAGGTCTCCGACGCGCTGGTCGCCCAGGGCGCGGACATCATCATGCCGGTCGCCGGCGGCTCCGGCCTCGGCACCACCGCCGCGGCCAAGGCCTCGGGTGGCAAGTACAGCACCATCTGGGTGGACGTGGACGGCTGCGAGAGCACCCCGGACTGCTCCGCGATCGTGACCACCGTGGTCAAGAACATCCCGGAGGCCGTCAAGGAGGCCGTGATCAAGGCCGCCGCCGGCGACAAGCTGCCGGCCAAGCCGGGCTTCGTCGGCACCCTGGCCAACAACGGTGTCTCGATCGCCCCGTACCACGACTTCGACAGCAAGGTTCCGGCCGAGCTGAAGGCCGAGGTCGACAAGATCAAGGCGGACATCGCCGCCGGCACCATCACCGTCACCTCGAAGGCCCAGCCGACCAAGTGACAACCGGCCGGCCGCTCCGGTGAGATCATCGGGGGGGTCGGCGGGGGACAGGTACGACCCGATCGGCCGCTCCGGCTCTGCGGATACCCCGCGGGGTCGGAGCGGCCGATCGCGCACCACGGCGGCCGGTCCGGTCCGGCCGGTACGACGGCAGCTACGCTGCACCATCGCTCGCACTCCAGGAGGTTGCGCTGAGACTCGAACTGCGCGGCATCACCAAGCGGTTCGGTGATCTGGTCGCCAACGATCACATCGACCTGACGGTGGAGCCTGGAGAGATTCACGCCCTCCTCGGCGAGAACGGCGCGGGCAAGTCGACCCTGATGAACGTGCTCTACGGGCTGTACCAGCCCGACGAGGGCGAGATCCTGGTCGACGGCAAGCCGCTGAAGCTGAAGGGCCCGTCCGACGCGATCGGAGCCGGGATCGGCATGGTGCACCAGCACTTCATGCTGGTGCCGGTCTTCACCGTCACCGAAAACATCATGCTCGGCGCCGAGCAGATCAGGGGCGGCGTCGCCGGCTTCCTGGACCGGCGGCGGGCCCGGCGCGAGGTCGCCGAGGTGTCCGAGCGCTACAACCTGCGGGTCGACCCGGACGCGGTGATCGAGGACCTGCCGGTCGGCATCCAGCAACGAGTCGAGATCGTCAAGGCGCTCACCCGCGACGTCGACCTGCTCATCCTGGACGAGCCGACCGCGGTGCTCACCCCCCAGGAGACCGAGGAGTTGCTGACGGTCATGCGGTCGCTCAAGGCGGCTGGCAAGTCGATCGTCTTCATCACCCACAAACTCGGCGAGGTCAAGGCCATCGCCGACCGGATCACAGTGATCCGACGTGGAAAGACCGTCGGCACCGCCTCGCCGGAGGCCAGCCGGGACGAGCTGGCCGCGTTGATGGTCGGGCGCAACGTCCGGCTCACAGTGGACAAGACCCCGGCCACGCCGGGCGAGCCGGTGCTGGAGGTGGCTGGGCTGGTCGTCGACGACGACCGGCAGATCCGCGCTGTCGACGGCGTCGACCTGACAGTGCGCGCGGGCGAGGTGCTCGGCGTGGCGGGCGTACAGGGCAACGGTCAGACCGAGCTGATCGAGGCGATCATGGGCCTGCGCCCGGCGCTCGCCGGCACGATCAGCCTGGCTGGCGACCGGATCAACGGCTGGAAGCCCAAGAAGGTGCTCCGGGCGGGTGTCGGTTACGTGCCCGAGGACCGCAGCGTGGACGGCCTGATCAAGGAGTTCAGCGTCGCGGAGAACCTGGTGCTGGACATCTACGACCGGCCGCCGTTCGGTGCCGGGCTCGCGCTGAAGCCGGACGCGATCGCCGCCTCGGCGAAGGAGCGGATCGAGCAGTTCGACGTCCGCACCTCATCGGCCGACGCGGCGGTGGGCACCCTCTCCGGTGGCAACCAGCAGAAGGTGATCGTGGCCCGGGAGCTGTCCCGGCCGCTGAAGCTCCTCATCGCCGCCCAACCGACCCGTGGCGTCGACGTCGGGTCGATCGAGTTCATCCACAGCCAGGTCATCCGCGAACGGGACATCGGCACCGCCGTTCTGGTGGTCTCCAGCGAGCTCGACGAGGTGATCGGGCTGGCCGACCGGATCGCTGTGATGTACCGCGGCCGGATCATCGGCATCGTCGGCCCGGACACCCCGCGTGAGGAGATCGGTCTGCTGATGGCCGGCATCAGCCCGGACGCGGCCCACGACGCCATCGCCGCACCCGCCGCCGACAAGCCCGGTGCGGCATCCGCCGCCGACAACCCCGGTGCGGCCGACGGGGGCCCGGCGAGCGACGCAGGCTCCGCGAGCGAGGACGAGTCATGACCAACCCCAACCCGCAGTCGGGCTCCCCGGACAAGGAGCCGGCGAGCGAGGCGCAGGCCGCGCAGAACGCGCTCGGCAACACCGAACGCGCCGAGGTGGCGACTGAGCAGGACCGCTCGGTGGCGAAGCCGGGCCCGGAGCCCGAGCCGAAGCCCAGCCTGGGCCGGTTGTTCCTGGACAACCTCTGGGCAGCGAACACCTTCACTGTGACGCTGCTGTCGCTGGTGCTGGCGATCGTGGTCGGCGCGGTGCTGATGATCATCTCTGATCCCGACGTGCTCTCCACCTACTCGTACATCACCTCCCGGCCGTCCGACGCGATCAACTCCAGTTGGACGCTGGTCAGCGAGGCGTACGCGAACCTGTTCAAGGGCTCGATCTTCGACCCGGAGGCGTTCTCCGGCTGGCTGGACGGCGCCAACGGCTGGCAGGCAGTGCTCGCGCCGATCTCGGAGACGCTGACCTACGCGGCGCCACTGGTCTTCACCGGTCTGTCCGTGGCGCTGGCCTTCCGGGGCGGCCTGTTCAACATCGGCGCCCAGGGCCAGGCCACCATCGGCGTGATCATGGCGGCGCTGGCCGGCTTCCTGCTGCCGCTGCCGCCCGGCCTGCACCTGCTGGTGGCGGTGCTGGCCGGCGCGCTGGGCGGAGCGATCTGGGGTTTCATCCCCGGCATCCTCAAGGCCCGTGCCGGCGCGCACGAGGTGATCAACACGATCATGCTCAACTACGTCGCCACGTACTTCCTGACCTGGTTGATCGTGCAGAACGGCGTGCAGGACCCGAACCGCACCGACGCGATCAGCAAGGCGGTGGACACCTCCGCCCAACTGCCCCGGCTGCTCGGTGACAACCTGCGGGTGCACGCCGGCATCCTGCTCGCCGTGCTGGCCACCTGGGCGGTCGCCTGGCTGCTCAACCGCTCGACGCTCGGCTTCGAGCTGCGCGCGGTCGGCGCCAACCCGGACGCCGCCCGGACCGCCGGCATCAGCGTCACCCGGACGTACATCCTGATCATGGTCTTCGCCGGAATCCTGGCGGGCCTCGGCGGCTCGAACATGGTGCTCGGCTCCACCGCCAGCGCGTTGACCCCGCTGGTGGTCGCGCAGATCGGCTTCGACGGCATCCTGGTGGCGCTGCTCGGGCGGGTGAAGCCCTGGGGAGTGTTGCTCGCCGCGCTGCTGTTCGGGGCGCTGCAGGCCGGTGGTAACCGGATGCAGTCGTACTCCGGGATCTCGCTGGAGCTGGTGACAGTGCTCCAGGCGTTGATCGTCATCTTCATCGCCGCACCGGCCCTGGTGAAGGCGATCTTCCAGCTCCGGGCCGCGCGCGCCGCCCGGTTGCAGACGAGCCTGGCGAAGGGCTGGTAACTCATGTCCACCATGGCTGTCCCCGACATCGCGGTCGCCCCGGTCGACGAGGGCTTCTGGACCCGCAGCCGGAAGGTCGGTCTCACGCTGCTGGCGCTCGGCCTGCTGTCGGCGGTGCTCTTCGGCGCGCTCGCCACCGACCAGCAGGCCCGGTTCACCCTCAGCGACGACGCGGCCGGCGCCGCACTGGAGATCAACGGCACCATCGGGGCGATCCTGTTCGGGATCATCACGATCGCCGCCGGCGCGGCGCTGCTCGCCGGGGTGCCGAAGCGCTGGTTCCTACCCGTGCTCGGCGTCGGGCTCGTCGGCTTCGTGCTGTCGTTCCTCTGCTGGCAGGTCTCCGCCGCGCCGGCCGGGCAGAACTTCATGCCGCTGGTCAACATCATCCGGGGCACGTTCATCCTGGCCCTGCCGCTGATCTTCGGTGCGCTCGCCGGGGTGCTCTGCGAACGCTCCGGTGTGGTCAACGTGGCCATCGAGGGCCAACTGCTGATGGGCGCGTTCAGCGGGGCCCTGTTCGGCAGCATCTCCGGAAGCGTGTGGGTGGGCCTGGTCGCCGCCGCCATCGGCGGCGCGTTCATCTCGCTGCTGCTCGCCGTCTTCGCCATCCGCTACCTGGTCGACCAGGTCGTCATGGGCATCGTGCTGAACCTGCTGGCGGTCGGCGTCACCGGCTTCCTCTACGAGCGGCTGATGCAGACCGACGCCGAGAAGTACAACAGCGCGCCCCGGTTCAGCAACTGGGAGATTCCGCTGCTGAAGGACATCCCGGTGCTCGGGCCGGCGCTGTTCCGCGGCAACATCTTCCTCTACCTCGGGCTGTTCCTGGTGCTGGTGATCCACATCGGGTTGTTCCGTACCCGGTGGGGGCTGCGGACCCGCTCGGTCGGTGAGCACCCGATCGCCGCCGACACGCTCGGCGTCAAGGTGCTGCGGGTCCGCTACCGCAACGTGCTGCTGGCCGGTGTGGTCGCCGGCATCGGCGGCGCGTCCTACACGCTGGCGCTCTACTCGTTCACCAAGAACATGATCGGCGGTAAGGGCTTCATCGCCCTGGCCGCGCTGATCTTCGGCCGGTGGAACCCGACCGGCGCGCTGCTCGCCGCGCTCTTCTTCGGATTCGCCGACCAGCTCGCTACCTACCTGGGCGCGATCAGCAGCTCGATCCCCAGCCAGTTCCTCGCCATGCTGCCCTACCTGGCGACCATCCTGGCCGTCGCCGGGCTGGTCGGCCGGGTCCGGGCACCGGCCGCCGACGGCAAGCCGTACATCAAGGGCTGACCCGCGCTGGTCCGTCGATCATGGAGTTGTGGTGCCACACAGAAGTCGCGACGTTGCATCTGTCGGCCACCACAACCGCATGATCGACCGGCCGGCGGGCCGGCGCGGCAGCGCGGCTCACTGCGGGCCGACGTGCCGATCGCAGTACCCTGACGGCTTCTGACCTGGGCTACTTCGGCAGGATGGTGGAATGACCGACATTGACTGGGCGCGGTTGCGCGCCGCCGCCATCGAAGCGATGAGGCACGCGTACGCGCCGTACTCGACGTTCCCGGTCGGCGCCGCCGCGCTGGTCGACGACGGCCGTGTCGTGGTCGGCTGCAACGTGGAGAACGCCGCGTACGGGGTGACGCTCTGCGCCGAGTGCGGGGTCGTGTCCAGCCTGCACGCCACCGGTGGCGGCCGGCTCGTCGCGCTCTCCTGTGTCGACGCGACCGGTGAGCCGTTGATGCCGTGCGGCCGCTGCCGGCAGCTGCTCTGGGAGCACGGCGGGCCGGAGTGCCTGATCGAGAGCAAGACCCGGCCACTGCGGATGGCCGAGCTGCTGCCGCACGCCTTCGGCGTGGAGGACCTGGAAGCTGTCACCGGGGAGACGCCGGTGCCGGTGGTCCCGGAGCGGCTCGCCGCCTGGCGCGGACGCGGCACCGTCTTCGTGCATCCCGACATGTCCGCTGGTCAGCAGGTCTGGACGGCGTACTGGGAGCGGTCGGCGGGAGACGACGCCGGCGCCGAGACCGGGGTGCTGGAGGAGGCGCCGAGCTGGGCAGACCCGGCCGAGGTGATCACCTGGGGTCTGGCCCGCACGCCCCGGGTGGTAGTGGTGGACGCCACCGGCACGATCTTCTGGGCTGGCGAGGGTGAGCCGCCGGTGGAGATTCCGGTGCGCTGGGCTGCTGGTTGAGCTTGAGTTTGGGTTTGGTTGCGGTTGGGGGCCGGGGCCGACCGTGCCCGGCTCCCGGCGGTCAGGCTTGATCCCTCCGCCGGGCACGGTCGGCCCCGGCCCCGTCGTGGGCACCCGCCGTTCCAGGGCACGGTTGCGGGGCGGCATCTCCATCCGACTAGGGAAGATCTTCTGATGAGTAGTGGTTTTGCTGCTGTTGACGTTATTCGGGTCAAGCGGGATGGCGGTGTGCTGTCGGACGCGCAGATCGACTGGGTGGTCGACGCGTACACCCGGGGGGTTGTCGCCGACGAGCAGATGTCAGCGCTGGCCATGGCGATCCTGCTCAACGGCATGACCGGCCCGGAGATCGCTCGGTGGACCGCCGCGATGATCGCCAGCGGTGAGCGGTTGGACCTGTCGGCGGTACGCCGCCCGACTGTCGACAAGCACTCCACCGGCGGCGTCGGCGACAAGATCACTCTGCCGCTCACCCCGCTGGTGGCGGCGTGTGGCGCGGCAGTGCCGCAGCTGAGCGGCCGGGGTCTCGGGCACACCGGCGGCACGCTGGACAAGTTGGAGTCCATCCCGGGCTGGCGGGCCACGGTGAGCAACGACGAGTTCATCGCCCAGCTGGACGAGGTCGGTGCGGTGATCTGTGCGGCCGGTTCCGGGCTCGCCCCCGCCGACCGCAAGCTGTACGCGTTGCGCGACGTGACCGGCACCGTGGAGGCGATCCCGCTGATCGCCAGCTCGATCATGAGCAAGAAGATCGCCGAGGGCACCGGGGCGCTGGTCCTCGACGTCAAGGTCGGCTCGGGCGCCTTCATGAAGTCCGTCGACCAGGCCCGCGAGTTGGCCCGCACCATGGTCGAGCTGGGCGGCGCGCACGGTGTGCGGACTGTCGCCCTGCTCACCGACATGTCCACCCCGCTCGGCCTGGCGATCGGCAACGCGGTCGAGGTGACCGAGTCGGTCGAGGTGCTGGCCGGTGGCGGACCGGCCGACGTGGTGGAGCTGACCCTCGCACTGGCCCGGGAGATGCTCGACGCCGCGGGACTGCCGGACGCCGATCCGGCTGCGGCGCTGCGCGACGGCCGGGCCATGGACTCGTGGCGGGCGATGATCCGGGCGCAGGGCGGCGACCCGGACGCGCCGATGCCGACGGCCGCCGAGGTGGAGGTGGTCCGCGCCGAGCGGGACGGGTACGTCGCGGCCGTCGACGCGTACGCCATGGGGGTTGCGGCGTGGCGGCTCGGCGCGGGTCGGGCGCGCAAGGAGGACCCGGTCAGCGTGCCGGCCGGTGTGGTGTTGCACAAGCGGCCGGGTGACGAGGTGCGGGCCGGTGACGCGCTCTACGAGCTGCGTGCCGACGACGCGACGCGGATTCCGGCCGCGCTGACCGAGGCCGCCAACGCGGTGCGGATCGCGCCGACGGCTCCGGCGGCGACGTCGTTGGTCATCGAGCGCATCGGCTGATCGATCCGGCGTCGCCCTGGCGTGGTGCCGGTCACCTGGGAGCGCTATTGTCGCAGGCCAAGGGGGGACAACCGGCCTTGCGCCGGCGCGAGCAGACAGGAAGATCCGCCGTGACCGTTGCTGCCCCCGACCCACGTGAGGTGCGCGAGGCGAGCCTGGACGAGTTGTCCCGGCTCGGCCTGCCGTTGCCGCCGGCCCAGTTTCCCCTCGTGTGGGAGCCGGGTGACCAGATCGACCTGCGCCCGACAGTGGAGATCGAGGCGCGGATCGCTGTGTTGCACCTGATCCTGGCCCGCTGTTTCGGGATGCCCCCGCAGGCGGCGATGAGCTGGCTGCTCGGCTCGCACCTGGTCGACATGGTCACCCCGCCGGAGTGGCAGTTCGTGATGGGCGGCAAGGGTGACCACCGGTCGTTCGTGCTGCACCACGACGCGCTCTTCGCGCTGGCCTGGGTGCTCGGGCTGAGCAAACAGCTCGATCCGACGCTGGCCGTCGACGAGCGGCTGGTCGAGCGGCTGCCGCACATCGCCCAGGGGGAGACCTTCCCGCACTGGCGCTCCCGGATCCTCACCGCGCCGCAGCACCCGGCCGACGCGGCCGCCCTGCTCGACCTGCACTACTGCCTGGACTGGGCGTACCTGGAGACCGAGCGCGGCGGCCGGCGGGCGCCGGGCCTGGTCGACGCGAACGCGATCGGGCAGCGGCGTTGGGCGCTGGAGTGGGCGGTCATCCTGCGTGGGCCGTACCACGACGAGCCGCCCGGCTGGGAAGAGGTCGACCTCTCCACCTGAGGTCAGCGAGGTCGCAGGACGTCGAGCCGGACCGCCACCGTGACCCGGATCGGGTCGGGCAGCGCGGCCAGCCGGGTGGCGAGCGCGGCTGGGTCGGTGTGCCAGGCGCTGGGGCCCATCCCGACCAGTGTGGCGACCTCCGGCCGGGTCAGCGCCAGTTCCGCCCGGTGCACGGTCGAGCTGACCGGCGTGAAGTGCTCACCCAGGCTGCCGGCTACCCGGTCGGCCTTGTCCGGGTCCACCCGCAGCAGGTCGAGGGCGTCCACCAGCTCGGCGAGGTGGTCGGTGTCGGGCGTGACCACCAGCAACGTGCCGGCCGGGTCGAGCACCCGGTGGAACTCCGGGCCGTTGCGCGGGGCGAAGACGTTCAGCAGCACGGCGGTCGAGGCGTCCGCGAGCGGCAGTCGCTGCCAGGTGTCGGCGAGCGCGGCGGCGGCCCGGGGATGCGCGCGGGCGGCGCGGCGCAGCGCCGGCTTGGACACGTCGAGGGCCAGACCCACGGCGTCCGGCAGTGCCGCCAGCACCGCGCCGAGGTACCGGCCGGTGCCGGCGCCGGCATCCACCACCAAGGGGTACGCCCCGAAGTCGGGTGTCGGCGACGCGTGGCGCCGACCGGCGGCTTCCGTCGCGGCGGTGGAGAGGGCGGCCGAGATGTGGTCGTAGTGCCCGGCGGCGAGGAAGTCCGCCCGGGCGGCCACCATCTCGGCGCTGTCGCCGACGTGCGGGGCGCGCCCGGCGAGGAGGTTGACGTATCCCTGCCGGGCGATGTCGAAGCTGTGCCGGCGCGGGCAGCGCAGCGCACTGGTGGTGCCGGCGGTCGCCTCGGCCAGCGGCTCGCCACAAATCGGGCAGCGCAGCCGGTCGAGGATGCGGGGGTCCACGTCAGACCTCCGCATCGTGCCGTGGCTGGGGCGCCCGCCCACCGAGGTGGTCGACCACCCGGTGGGTGAGCGCGCCGAGGGCGTCGATCTCCGCCGGGGTGAGCAGGTCGATCAGGTGTCGGCGGACGGCGGCCACGTGGCCGGGGGCGGCGGACTCGATGGCCTGCCGCCCGGCGGGGGTGAGGACGACGACCGAGCCCCGGGCGTCATCGGCGCACTCCTCGCGGGTCACCAGGCCGCGCTGCTGCATCCGGGTCAGGTGGTGGGAGAGCCGGCTGCGCGACCACAGCATGCGGTCTGCCAGCTCCCGCAGGCGTAGCTGCCCATGCGGGGTCTCGGAGAGGTCGGACAGCACGTCGTAGTCCGGCTCGGAGAGGCCGGCGTCCTGGGCCAGCTCCCGGGCCAGCTCCAGGTCGAGCAGTCGACGCATCCTGCGGTAGCCGCGCCAGGCGCGGTCCTCGCGTTCGTCCAGCCACCGGGGTGCGTCCATCCGTCGAGTCTAACGCTTTCGTTGACATGTCATCGATCTGGCTCTAGATTCGATGACATGTCAACCAATTCCGACCGACTGTGGGAGCTGTTCGGTCAGCGAGGGCGCGGAGTGCTGGTCACAGTGCGTCGGGACGGGCGGCCCCAGCTCTCCAACCTCGACTACCTGGCCGAGCCGGGGTTGATCCGCTGCTCCACCACCGGGGACCGGGCGAAGGTGCGCAACCTGCGCCGTGATCCCCGGGCCAGCTTCCACGTGACCACTCCGGACGGCGACGCGTACGCGGTCGCGGAGGGGACCGTGACGCTCAGCGAGCCGGCAGGGGCCACCACCGACGAGACGGTCGACGAACTGGTCGAGGTCTACCGC
Source organism: Micromonospora hortensis (assembly GCF_022230935.1). NCBI lineage: Bacteria > Bacillati > Actinomycetota > Actinomycetes > Micromonosporales > Micromonosporaceae > Micromonospora > Micromonospora hortensis. The sequence continues at coordinate 7,378 of NZ_JAKKFE010000011.1, read as the reverse complement.
CGGATTCGCGGCGACCACCCGGACTGGGCGGACTACCGGGCCGCCATGGTTGCCGACGGGCGGCTCGTGATCCGGCTCGACGTGCACCGGGTGTACGGCTGGCGGCCGTGACGCCCCGGCCGGTCCCGTACCGGTCCGTCCAGGCCGCTGACTAGGGTCTGAGCATGGTCGCAACTATCCGGTACGAGGACATCGTCAAGGTCCCGAAGGCGCTGCTGCACGATCACCTCGACGGCGGGCTGAGGCCGGCGACGATCGTCGACCTGGCCGCCGAGGTGGGCCACGAACTGCCCACCACCGACCCGGAGGCGCTCGGACGCTGGTTCGCGGACGCGGCGGACTCCGGCTCCCTGGAGCGCTACCTCGAGACGTTCGCGCACACAGTGGCGGTCATGCAGACCGCGCCCGCGCTGCGTCGGGTCGCCCGCGAGTGCGCCCTCGACCTGGCCGCCGACGGTGTGGTCTACGCCGAGGTGCGGTTCGCCCCGGAGCAGCACCTGGAACGGGACCTCAGCCTGGACGAGGTGGTCGAGGCGGTGCTGGCCGGGTTCGCCGAGGGCACCGCACAGGCGGTCGAGGCGGGCCTGACCATCCGGGTGGGCACCCTGCTCACCGCGATGCGGCACGCCGCCCGTTCCCAGGAGATCGCCGAGCTGGCCGTTCGGCACCGGGACGCCGGGGTGGTCGGCTTCGACATCGCCGGCGCCGAGGCGGGCTTCCCGCCCACCCGGCACCTGGACGCCTTCGAGTACCTGCAGCGGGAGAACTTCCACTTCACCATCCACGCCGGCGAGGCGTTCGGTCTGCCCTCCATCTGGCAGGCGATCCAGTGGTGCGGGGCGGACCGGCTCGGCCACGGGGTGCGGATCGTCGACGACATCGCACCCGACGGATCACTCGGCCGGCTGGCCGCGTACGTCCGGGACAAGCGGATCCCCCTGGAGCTGTGCCCCTCGTCGAACGTGCAGACCGGCGCGGTGGCCTCGATCGCGGACCACCCGATCGGCCTGCTGCGGGACCTGCGTTTCCGGGCCACAGTCAACACCGACAACCGGTTGATGAGCGGCACCTCGATGTCGCGGGAGATGTCGCTGCTGGTGGAGACGTTCGGCTACGGCTGGAAAGAGTTGCAGTGGTTCACCATCAACGCGATGAAGAGCGCCTTCATCCCGTTCGACGAGCGGCTGCGGATCATCGATGACCTGATCAAGCCGGCGTACGCGAAGCTGTTGGCCTGAGCTCAGCCATGTGGGTGGCCGGCGAGCAGCCCGGCCACCCGGCGCAGCACCTCCCGGGCGCGGGCCGCCTCCGCGCCGAGGCCCATCTGCCGACGCAGCACCGCGGGCTCGGCCCGTAGCAGCGACACCCCGCGTCGAATCAGCACCCGAGGCGCCTTGCGCTGCTCGGACAGGTCGCGGGCGAGTCGGCGCAGGAAGGTGGCCCCGCGCGGGCGGCGCAGCGCGTACGCCCCGGCGAGCAGGCCGCGGCTGCGGCACTCCTCGACGATCTCGGCGGCGAAGATCCCTTCGGCCACGAAAAGTGGCGATCCGGCGACATCAAATGGCCGGGTGGCCACCCGTCGATCGGCACCGATCGCATAAACCGGCACATCGGCTCGGCCCTCGCGGGCTAGTTGGGCAATGATTTCCACCGCACTGGGGGCGTCCCAAGAGTGCGGCGATTCCCAATCCACCTGCCCGTTTCGTCTCGGCAACGTAGGGTCATCGCCGTCTTTGTAGAAGTCGTCCAAGCACAGCACCGGCAAACCGGTTTGCTGCGCTATGTACGACTTTCCGGACCCCGATGGGCCGGCCAGTAGGACAACACGGTGCGGATGTTCCATTACCTTCAGTTACTCCGGCCAGACAGACTGCTATCAAATCGCATCAACATCTCATCACACCTTCGGTCCGGGACAACCTGGGCTTTCTTCTTGTCGACCGGCGTGATGGAATCTCGGGGGTCCGACCCGCCGGGTCGGTCGCTGGGCGTTGCCCGGGGCAACGCGTTCAAGCTGTAATCGCGAGGGCGGTGACGTGAGCAAACGGCCAAAGACGGCGGGCTCCTTCCTGTCGCGGCTGCGCCGGCCGGCCAGCCGGCTCCGGGACATGCCGATCTGGTCCAAGCTCGGTCTCATCATGATCGTGCCGACCATCGCCACGGTCGTGGTGGGCACCAGTGGTCTTATCGACCACGTGGAGACGCTCAACAATGCCAACCGAGCTGGCGACCTGGCGAATCTGTCGAGCTATTCAGGTGATCTGGTCGACAGCCTGCAGGACGAGCGGACCGCCGCCGTGCTGCTGCTGGGCGCGAACGGGACGCAGCCGACGGCCCAGTACCAGGAGGCCTACAACCGGGTGAACTCCCGGGTGGATCAGGATGCGGCCCCGTACCGGCAGCAGCGGGCCGAGGTCGAGGACCTGCCGAGCAGCCTCGAGGGTCTGCTCGACAGCATCGACCAGAACCTCCAGGACCTGGCGGGCGTCCGCAGCCAGGTGTTCAACGGAAAGCTCGCGCTCACCGAGACCGTGCAGGCGTACGAGGGTCTGATCAGTGACCTGCTCGCCATCCGCGACTCGTCCACGCAGCTCGCCGGTGACAACCAACTGAGCGACCGGATGCGCGCCGCCGCGGCGGTCGCCCGGGAGAAGGAGTTCCTGGCCGTACGCCGGGTCGTCGTGCACCGCGCGCTGGGCGTTCAGGGCCGACAGCGCCTGACCCCGGCACTGCGCAGGGACTACGTCGCCAGTGACACCGGTCAGCAGCAGGCTCTGCAGAGCTTCAAGGCCGTCGCCACCCCGGACGACGCGAAGTTCCACGACCAGACGGTCGCGGGCGGCGACCGCCGGCAGGCACAGAACTACACCGGCTGGATCGACGGCAACACCACCGGCGACATGCGCGGTGCGCCGTTCGGCCCGGACCAGTGGGAAGCCGCCATGACGGCCAACGCCAAGCTGATCCGCACCGTCGAGCGGAAGCTCGACAGTGAAGTGGTCAACCAGGCCGACACCCTCCGCTCGGACGTCCAGCGCCAGGTCTTCCTGGAGACCGGCCTGCTGCTCAGCATGCTGCTGCTGGCCATCCTCTTCGCCTACCTGGTGGCCCGCTCGATGGCCCGCTCACTCCGTGAGCTGCGGCAGGGCGCGCTCTCCGTCGCCCAGTACGGCCTGCCACAGGCGGTGGCCCGTCTGCGCGACCCGCAGGTCGTCGGGCAGCTCTCCCCGGTGCAGCTGGCCAACCAGATCGCCGAACCGCTGCCGGTGCGCAGCAAGGACGAGTTCGGCCAGGTGACCGAGGCGTTCAACGCCGTCCACCTGGAAGCCGTCCGCACGGCCGCCGAGCAGGCGGCACTGCGTGCCTCCGTCGCGACCATGTTCGTCAACCTGGCCCGCCGTTCCCAGATCCTGGTCGACCGCCTCATCGGGCACCTCGACCGGCTGGAGCGCGGCGAGGAGGACCCGGACCGGCTGGCCGAGCTGTTCCAGCTCGACCACCTGGCCACCCGGATGCGCCGTAACGACGAGAACCTGCTCGTGCTCGCCGGTGCCGACTCCACCCGTGTGCAGCGTGAGCCGGCCGCCCTCATCGACGTGCTGCGCGCCGCGCAGTCCGAGGTCGAGCACTACACCCGGATCGATTTCGGTGTCATCGACCGCGACATCGAGGTCGCCGCGCACGCGGTCAACGACCTGGTGCACCTCGTCGCGGAGCTGTTCGACAACGCCACAGCGTTCTCCCCGCCCGACTCGCAGGTCATGGTCGAGGCTCGCCGAGTCGGCGACCGCTCCTCGCTGTACGTCGAGGACCGCGGCATCGGCATCAGCGCCGACCAGCTGCACGACCTCAACGAGCGGCTCGCGACGCCGCCCCAGGTGGACGTGGCCGTGTCCCGGATGATGGGCCTGGTCGTGGTCGCCCGGCTGGCGTCGCGGCACGGTGTCCGGGTCGAGCTGCGCCCCGGCAACGATCGCGGCACCGTCGCCGAAGTGAGCCTGCCGACCTCGGTGCTGGTGCCCCGGGCGCTGTCCGGTCGGGTGCAGCAGCCTCCGGCGCTGCCGGCGGCCGGTACTCACCAGTTCGGTGGCCCGCAGTCCGGTGCTCCCCAGTTTGGTGGTCCGCAGTCCGGTGGGCCGGCGCCGGTCTTCGGCGCGCTGCCCGCGCTGGGCAACGGCCCCCGCCCGAGCGAGTCCGGCAACCAGGTCACCCTGGGCGGTCGCCCGTTCGACCCCGCGACGCGTAACGGTGCCGGCACCCCCGCCAACGGCGGCGCGTACCGCTCGATGCCGGCCTGGTCCGATCTGACCGGCGCGGCCGGGACGAACGGCGTCAACGGCGGCGACGGGTTCACCCCCCGCTCGGCGAACGGCCCGGGGGCCGACCCGCTGCCGCAGCGCCGGGCCGGGGACGAGACCCCGACCACCGGCCAGCAGCCGTCCATTCCGCGTCAGCTGCCGAGCAGCCCCGAGACGCACCCGTACTCGGCACCACCGGTTTCCGCGCAGCCCTACTCCGGTGCGCCGGTCTCCGCCTCGCCGGCCTCCGGCCAGCCGTACTCCGGACAGCCGTACTCCGGACAGCCCTACTCGGGCGCGCCGTACGGCGGCGCGCCGGTGTCCGCCGCTCCGGCCTCCGGGCAGCCGTACGCCGGTCCGCCGGTGTCCGCGTCGCCGGTCTCGGCCTCGCCGTCGTCCGGTCTGCCGTACTCGAACCAGCCCTACTCGGCGCCGCCGGCGTCCAGCCAGTCGTTCAGCGGCTTCGCGCCCCGATCCGCCCCGCCCGCGCAGGCACCCAACGCTCCGGCGCCGCCGGCTTGGCCGCCAGTGCCGGGTAGCGACCGGGACACGGCCACCCCGCCGGTGCCCGAGCGGCTCGCCGCCGCGCTGGACATGACGACGGAGCTGCCGCGGGTGCCGCGACCCGGCGAGCAGCCGGCCGCAGCCCAGCCTCCGGCTCCAGCGCCGACTCCGGCAGCAGCTCCGGCTCCGGCTCCGCAGACCCGGCCGGCACCGCAGACCCGGCCGGCACCGCAGCAGCCGCAGGCGCAGAACCGTCAGCGGTACGCGGATGAGACGATGGAGCTGCCGATCTTCCGGGAGCTCGAGTCGGCCTGGTTCCGTACCCGTCGCCCGGGCTCCGAGGAGACCGCGGCCGGCGCTCAGCCAACGACGAACGGCGACTCCGCGACCCAGCAGTTCGCCACAGTCGAGGCCAGCGGTCGGGCAGTCCACAAGACACCACCCGGGACGACAGGTAACACACCGATGGCAGACACTCCGACGGTCGGAGGAGCGCCGCGGGACAACGGCTCCACAGCGAACGAGGGCACCCGCCCCAGCCTCGCCGAGAGCCTGCCGAACCGCCGGCCCCAACCGCAGAGCAACGGCTGGCAGACCGCCGCCGACGACGGCTGGCGTGCTGCCTCCGCAGCGGCCGGCGCGGCGCCGGTGAGCGAGACCACCACTACCGGTCTGCCGAAGCGCAAGCCGATGGCGCAGCTGGTACCCGGTGCGGTAGAGAAGCCCACCACCTCGGTCCAGCGGCGCTCCCCGGAGGCGGTTCGTGGCCTGCTCTCCGCCTACCACCGGGGCGTGCAGCGAGGGCGTAGCACCTCGGACAACCCGACCAGCCCGGAGGCGACTCCGGGAGGGCAATCCTCGCAGTCTGGCTCAGGCCCGGTGGCCGGGAGCGGGCAGAAGGAGCAAGAAGGATGACAACTACGCAGGATCTTGGTTGGCTGCTGGCCAACTTCGCCGACCGGGTGCCCGGCGTCGCGCATGCGGTCGCCGTATCGGCGGACGGCCTACTCCTCGCGTCGTCACGGGATCTGCCGCGCGACCGGGCAGACCAGCTCGCCGCGATCTCGTCGGGTCTGGTCAGCCTGACCCAAGGGGCGGCACGCTGCTTCGAGGGAGGCGCGGTGTTGCAGACCGTCGTGGAGATGGACAATGGCTTCCTGTTCCTGATGTCCATCTCGGACGGCTCGTCCTTCGCCGTGCTGGCAGCCCGCAGCTCCGACGTGGGCCAGGTTGGCTACGAGATGGCGCTGCTGGTCGACCGGGTGGGCGACGCACTGACCCCGCAGCCGCGTGCGGCCGCAGGCATGCTGGGCTGACGTCTCGCCGATCGTGAGGTCGGCACGACTGCAACAACGACAACGACGGGTTTCACCGGTGGGAGCCGGTAACGGGTGCGAAGGAGGTGAGCGGCGAGATGGCCGATCGTGACGAACCGACCGGAGCGTTGGTCCGTCCATACGCCGTGACCCGTGGTCGCACCCGTCCCCGGCTCGACATCGCGCTGGAGGCGCTCGTCGAGACGACGGTGCGCGGCCGTACCGCTGCCAATGGCAACGGTGGTGGCCGCGAACACCAGTACATCGCCGCGCTGTGTGACGGTCGCGTGCAATCGCTCGCGGAGATCGCGGCGCGGATGCAGCTCCCGCTCGGTGTGGCCCGGGTGCTCATCGCCGACATGGCGACGGACGGCCTGGTCGCGGTCCACGAGCCGACCATTTTGGACGACTCCGACGACGCGGTGGGCACTGAACTGCTGGAGAGGGTGCTGAGTGGACTTCGCAGGCTCTGACATGTCGCACCGCCCGCCGAACCCGAGCGGCCGCGTGACGTCGGCGAAGATCGTTATTGCCGGTGGATTCGGCGTCGGTAAGACGACGCTGGTCGGCTCGGTCTCGGAGATCACGCCGCTGACCACCGAGGCCATCATGACCTCCGCTGGCGTGGGCGTCGACGACACCCGGCAGGTGCCGGGCAAGACGACGACCACGGTGGCCATGGACTTCGGCCGGATCTCGATCGACCGTGACCTGATCCTGTACCTGTTCGGTACGCCGGGTCAGACCCGTTTCTGGTTCATGTGGGACGAACTGGTGCGGGGTGCGATCGGTGCGGTCGTGCTGGTGGACACTCGCCGGCTGGCCGACTGCTTCGCGGCGATCGACTTCTTCGAGCACCGACGCCTGCCGTACCTGGTGGCGATCAACTGCTTCGACGGGATGCAGTACCACGACCCGCAGGACGTCCGGGACGCCTTGGCGATCTCGAGCGACGTGCCGGTGGTGGCCTGCGACGCCCGTAACCGGGAGTCGACGAAGCACGTGCTGATCTCGCTGGTCGAGTACGTGCTGACCATGCGCCGTACGCGCGCCGTCGCCCCGGCCTGATCCGGGACGCTGCACGCCCCGGTGGTGGCTCCGGCCGCCACCGGGCGCTGCCAGCCGCCCCGGTGAGTGCCTCCGCGCCGACTCGTCGCTCAGACGAGCCTGCGCGCCGCCAAGCCGCCTCCTGACGACCTGGAAGCTGTCAGCCCCTTCCCGGGGGCCAGGCCCAGCCACGGTCCTCGCGAGGCGGCTTCT